>NZ_JBEPSG010000005.1:0-304837 GCF_040548715.1 Stenotrophomonas sp. 2694 | reverse complement strand
GGTCCGGTTGCGGGGGTGTCCGCGGCATGGATGCCGCGGCCAAGCCCCCAAGGACGGGTTTACGGCGTCCCCCGCAACCGGACCCACCCCGCCATCCCACAGGAAACCCGCTTTTGCTTTTGCTTTCGCTGTTGCCGTTGCTGTTGCTGTTGCTCCTGAGGTTGCCGGCCAGCGGCCGGCACTACCGCTTCGGCGGGTGCAGGGCGCAGCCCTGCCGACCCACCCGCTTACTGCGGCGGATCGCGGGTGATATGGATGTCGGTCGGCGTGGACAGCGGGATGTTCCGCTCGGCCAGGATCTGCAGCAGGCTGAAATACAGATCGCTGCGCGTGCCATACACCTGCCGCGGGCTGGCCACGTAGGCGAAGCTGTTGATGGTGATCTGGCCGCCAGCGATGCTGTCGATGTACACCGACGGCGCCGGCTGCTGCAGCACCGTGTTGTGGGCACCGTAGGCATCCAGCAACGCCTGCCGCAGGCCCGCGACATCGGTGCTGGCCGGCACCGCGAACTGGATCTGGATGCGCCCCTGGTTGTTGCCCATCGTCATGTTGCGGATGGTCTTGGTGATCAGTTCCGAGTTGGGCACGATCAGCGTGGACTTGTCGCTCACCTGGATCTCGGTGGAGCGCACGTTGATGCGGCGGATGTCGCCTTCCTGATCGCCCAGCTTCACCCAGTCACCGATCTTCACCGGCCGCTCGGTCAGCAGGATCAGGCCGGAGACGAAGTTCTGGATGATCGCCTGCAGGCCGAAGCCGATACCTACCGACAGCGCACTGACCAGCAACGCCAGGTTCTTCAGGTTCAGGCCCATGGCGGTCAGCGCCCACAGCGCCACCAGGATGATGCCCACGTAGCGGGTGATCGTGCTGATTGAATTGCGCGCGCCCAGGTCCAGTTCGGTCTTGGGCAGGTAGGTGTCGGTCAACCAGCGCTGCAGCAGCTGCGTCAGCCCCAACCCGACCAGCATCACCAGCAGGGCGATGGCGATACGCGCAGGCTTGAGCGTGATGTCGCCGATGGAAATGCCGTTGGCCAGCGAAGCGACGCGCTCGACCACCGAGCCGATGTTGCCGAACGGCGCCGCCAGTGCCAGCAGCGCGATCAGCACCACGAACGTGCGCAGCACGGCAGACAGCAGCACACCGGCCTGCTCCAGCCGCGACACGCTCAGGCCGGTGCTGAGCAGGATGGTCTGGCCGACCTTGCTGTCGGCGTTGAGCAGCCAGGTGGAGAAATCATCGACGAACTTGAACAGCAGCGTCGCCGCCAGCACCACGATGCTGCCGCCGATCAGCTGCTGGTTGACGAACTTGGCGAAGTTCACATAGCCCATCAGGGTGGCGATGATCGCGGCCACCACGGCGATGTTGCCGGCCACACGTGCCAGCACCAGCCAGCTGCTGCGCCGCACCGGAACGGCCGCACCCTGGCCGTCGGCCTGCGCTTCCAGCTTCGCCTCAGCCTCGGCGGTCTGGCGCCGATGCAGGCGCGCCAGGGTCACCAGCATGGCCATGATCAGGCCCAGATAGGTCAGCGCGATCACGCCGTCCAGCGCCACCGTAGTGACGTCGCTGGTGCGGGTGGCGCGATCGATGGCCACCAGCACCGTGCTCAGCCAGGCCAGTGCTGCGGCACCCCAGGCGTACTTGCGTAGTTTCAGCGCGGCGGTGTCATCCAGGTTCAGCAGCCGCCACGAAGGCCGCTTGGGCACCAGCAGGCAGGCGCTGAGCGCGGAAATGAAGGCCGCAGCAAACGTCGCCGCCTGTACGCCTTCGGCCACGCTCTGCAGGCGCGGCGGAATCGCGCCGATGGCATCCAGTGCAGCCACCAGCACCACCACGGCGTAGCCGGGCAGCAGGGTGCCCACCAGCAGCAGCCACATGGCCAGACCGGAGCGGCGCAGGCGGCCGTCGGGGGCACGCTCGGACGCAGCGAACCGGCGCCCCAGCGCGCGCAGCCACAGGCGCAACGGGAACATCATCACCAGTGCCGCCGCCAGCCCCAGCAGCAACGTGCCCCAGCCATGGGTGGCAATGGCCGTGGTCAGCGCGGCACGGCCCTGCTGGGCCAAAGGAGTGACGCGGGCGATGTCGTTTGGCAACTGGTCGGCCACCTGTCGCCACAGCGTTGGCGACAGTGGCGAGGCGACCTTGCGCCCCAGTTCCTCGGTGCGCTGCGCGTTGCGCTGCTTGTCGATGTCCGCGCTCAACTGCTGCGCACGGACGGCACTGGACTTGGCCTGGGCAATCGATGCCGCCAGGGCATCGCGCTGGCGCGTCAGCGTGCGCCGCTGCGCCGCCAGCTCCGGCGGTTCAGTGGTGTCCTTGGGCGCCTCGCCCAGCTGCGTCAGCTGCTCGTTGAGCTGGTCCAGCTGCGGCTGCAGGGTCTTTTCCAGCGCCTCGGCATCACGCTTGGCCTGTGATGCATTTTCCGAAAGCGTGCCCAGCGTTTCGGTGGCCTCGGCATCAACACGCTTGCGCTCAACATCTTTCAGCGTGCTGTCGATCTGCGCCAGCTGCTGCTTGGGCGTGGGGTCGTCATCCTGGGCCAGCGCCGGCACAGCCAGCAGCAGCGTGCAGCACAACAGCAGGGCCAACCAGGGGCCACGCACCAGGATCGTTCGGAAGAAGGAAGACAAGCCAGCCACACCGTTTTGCGCGGACCACCGCGCCTGCGCGCGACTATACGGCAGGTACTGTAAACGGCGGATGCGCAGGCGCTGGCCGCTGGTTGCGGCTCAGTACTTCAGGCGCAGCTCTTCCACCTGCGGCTGCTGCAGCGCGTACCAGTCCTGGAATTCTTCCTCGGTGATCTCATCCGGCGCATACACCGCGATCGGGTGCCAGGCGTGGTCGGTCGGCAACGGCTGGCGCGGCCCGGCGCGCAGGCTGTAGGCCACGCCTTCGTAGTCCACCAGATCGTCCACCTGCGGCCACTGCTCGCGGGCGAACTGGGTTTCACTCTTCAACAGGATCACCTGGTACATCGGCACCTCCACTTCGGTTGGATCGGAAAAACGCGGCGCTGGCGGAAGCATACCGCTGCGCCGATGACGGCACGCGCTCCGCCCGGGCGACGGAATGTTCTGGACATGGCCCTCGCCCCGGCTTCACCCGCCCGTGGCAGTGTCCTCGGCATCGTGGAGGTCCTCTCCTGCCACGCCTGACAATGACCGACCTGCCTCCCCTGAAGACCGTCACCGACCTCAAGCTGCCCCGCTACCTGGGCACCTGGTACGAGATCGCCCGCCTGCCGATGCGCCACGAGCCGGAGGGCTGCACCGATGTGTCGGCCCATTACCAGCTGCTCGACAACGGCAACGTGGGCGTCACCAACCGCTGCCGCATGGACGGCGAGATCGAGGAAGCCACCGGTGAGGCCTGCGCGATCGACAACGACAGCGCGCGGCTGGAAGTCAGCTTCCTGCCCAAGGGCCTGCGCTGGCTGCCCTTCGCCAAGGGTGACTACTGGGTGATACAGGTGGCGCCGGACTACAGCGTTGCCCTGGTCGGCAGCCCGGATCGCAAGTACCTGTGGCTGCTGGCACGTGAGCCCCGGCTCGATGCCACCGTGCAGGAACATTATCTGGCCAGCGCGCGCCTGCAGGGCTTCGATCTGTCCGAACTGATCCTGACCCCGCATACCGGCCACCCCACCGCCTGAGCACGAACCCGCATGGACCTGAAGAGTGGTTACCCGTGGTGGGCGGTGCGCAACGGCCTGATCCAGGCCTTTCCGCCGCTGGAACAGGATCTGCAGTGCGATGTGCTGGTGGTCGGTGGTGGCATCACCGGCGCGCTGATCGCCGATGAGCTGTCGGCCCATGGCCACGACGTTGCGTTGATCGAGCAGCGTGACATCGGCTGGGGCAGCACCGCAGCCAGTACCGCGCTGCTGCAGTACGAGATCGATACCCATCTGCTGGAGCTGGCCTCGCAGTATGGCCAGGACGCTGCGGCGCTGGCCTACCAGGCCTGTGCGGACGCGATCCCTGCATTGGGCGAGGTCGCGCGCGGCCTGAAGGACGTCGACTTCAAGCAGATGGACAGCCTGTACCTGGCCAGCCGTCGCCGCGACGTACCGCGGCTGATGGCCGAAGGCGAGGCGCGCCGTGGCATCGGCCTGGATGCGCGCTGGCTGGACCGGGACGCGCTGCAGGAACGTTTCAGCGTCGATGCCGGAGGCGCCCTGCTGACCCGCCAGGCCGCACGGGTTGATCCCTACTGCTTCACTTACGGGCTGCTGCGGCGGTTGCAGCGGCGCGGCGGCACTGTGCATGACCGCACCGTGCTGCATGCCCTCACCCCCACCGCGCGCGGCGTAACCGCCCGCACCGAATCCGGCATGCAGATCCGCGCCCGCCACGTGGTGCTGGCGATGGGCTATGCCAACCAGCAGTGGCTGGACCCACGCGTGGCCCGCAACCGCAGCAGCTATGCGTTCATCACCGACCCGATCAACGCCGATGAACTGGGCTGGCTGCAGCGCACGATGGTCTGGGAGAGCGCGCGCCCCTACCTGTACCTGCGTGCCACTGGCGACCGCAGGCTGTTGGTGGGCGGGCTGGACGATGCCATCGATATTCCCGCCCGCCGCGATGGCCGGGTGGACAGCAAGGCCCGCAAACTGATGAAGCAGCTGCTGCAATGGTTCCCGCACCTGCAGCCGACCCCGGCGTTTTCATGGGCGGGCACCTTTGCCGAGACCGCTGACGGCCTGCCGTTCTTCGGGCCGCATGCGCAATGGGGGCCACGGGTACAGTTCGCCATGGCCTATGGTGGCAATGGCATCACCTATTCGATGATCGGCGCCGGGCTGCTGCGGGCACGGATCGAGCGGCGCCGGCACCCGCTGCAGGACCTGTTCGGGTTCGGGCGGTTGTAGCGTGAAGCCAGGCATGGCCTGGCTCTACCGCAAACCGGCGCCGACAGGCATCATTCAAGCAACGCCTGCTAGCGTCGGCCTGTACCGCCGCGTGCTGCGCGGCCCCTCTGCGCTGGAGTGCCGTCATGATCCGCCCCCTGACCCTGCTGCTGTGCCTGGCCGCCCTGCCCGGGACCGCGTTGGCGCAGTCCGCCGCCGGCGCCACCGCGCCGCAGGCGTCCGGCCTGGACCTGTCCGTGCCGCAGACGCCGATGCGCTATCTCAACGATCCGACGCTGCAGCAGGATCCGCCCGGCACGTTCTACGGCGACAAGACCGGCCCGCGCGTGCACGGCGACGGCAGGATCGCCGACGTGCAGGACGACAAGGTCAAGGTCTCCGGCAGCTTCACCACCGGCATCGGCTATGCCAAGAATTACGGCAACACCCACTACAACGCCGCCACGCTGAATCTCAGCAAGAACTACACCAACGATGAAGGCAAGACCCGTGGGGTCAACGTCAACATCCACGTGAGCGAAGGCAAGGGCCCGGGCTTCTTCGGGCCGTACGGTGGTGGTGGGTATTACGGTGGTGGCCCGGGCTATTGGGATTACCCGCCGCCTTACGGCTGGTAAGCCCCGCGTCGGGCCTGGGCCGACCAAGGTCGGCCTCTACTGGTAACAGCGGAAGGTAGCGCCGGGCCATGCCCGGCGGCCTGATGCGTCCGCTGCGCTCGCCGGGCATGGCCCGGCGCTACCAGCGACACGCCCCGTCCCGAAGCAGGCGTCAATCCAGCCAGCCATCGCGCTCGCTGTGCAGGATGCGGCCGTCATGACCGCTCAGGCGCACTTCCACCTTCTGGTTGCGGGCATTGCGCGCTTCCAGCGACCACGTCGCACCATCGCGTTCCAGCGAATGGATCTCGCGCAGGCCCTGCGACTGCGCCTTGGCCAGCACCTGCTCGGTGCTCAGCTGCGCACGCCCATCGTGCTCGTCGAAGATCTCGCCGGTCTTCGGGTCCACATACACCTCGCTGAAACGACCGTCGGCACGGCTGACATCGGCTTCCCACAGGCCATCATCCCGCTCGATCTCATGGATCTGGGTGTAGCCGGCCTTGCGCAGGGTCTGTTCGACCTGGGCCATGCCCAGCGGCGCGGCCTGTACGGCGGGGGCCACGGCCAGGGCGACAACGGTGGCGAGGGTGAGCGATTTCAACATGGGGGTTCTCCTGTTCGTTGCCGGACCATCCCGGCAACGCCACGATGCACGGCGTGGTTAACAGCGGCCTAGCCGGCGCTGTTAGCCAACCGTTAGTCGGCCGCGGCACACTCGCGCCTGTCACTTGTTCCCCATGCTTCCAGCCACTCACGTGCCGATCCTGCCCTCCCTGTCCCTGCTGCTGGCCCTGGCCAGCGCCCCGACCGCCGCCGGCCCTGCCCAGGACCCGGCGCAGCAGGTCGCGCGCCGCGCGGTGCAGCAGGGCCGCTACGTGCCGCTGGAAGGCGTGGTGCGCGATGCACTCAAGCGCCACCCCGGCCAGCTGCTGGAAGTGGAACTGGACGATGGCGTGTACGAAGTGGAGATCCTGCGCGCCGACGGCGTGGTGGTGGAGCTGGACTATGATGCGCGCAACGGCAGGCTGTTGAAGACGGAGCTGGACGACTGATGCGCATCCTGTTGGCCGAAGACGATGCCGCATTGGCAGAGCGCCTGCAGCCGCTGCTGGAGCAGGCCGGTTACGTGGTCGAGGTGGTGGCCGATGGTCGCCAGGCCGAGGAGATCGGCCAGGTGGAAGACCTGCAGGCCGCCATCGTCGATCTGGGCCTGCCCGGGCTGGACGGCCTGAGCGTGATCGAACGCTGGCGCGGCAACGGCCGCGACTTTCCCGTGCTGGTGCTGACCGCACGCGGGCGCTGGCACGACAAGCTGGCCGGCTTCGACGCCGGCGCCGACGACTACCTGACCAAACCTTTCCAGGCCGACGAACTGGTGCTGCGCCTGCGCGCGCTGATCCGCCGCAGCCACGGCCATGCCAGTCCACGGTTGCAGTGCGGTCCACTGCAGCTGGACGTCAATGCCGGGCGCTTCGACCTGGATGGCCAAGCGTTGGCGCTGAGCCCGCAGGAATTCCGCCTGCTGAGCTACTTCATCCACCACAGCGGCCAGGTGATCGGCCGCGACCGCCTGGGCGAACATGTGTTCGATGGCGGTCATGACCCCGATTCGAATGCGCTGGACGTACTGCTGGGGCGGGTGCGCCGCAAGCTCGGCACCGACCTGATCCAGACCGTACGCGGCCAGGGCTGGCGGTTGGCCGCGCCGTGAGCCGGCAGCCGTCATTGCGACGCCGGCTGCTGTTGGCCGGTGGCATCGGCCTGCTGCTGGTCTCGGCACTGGCCAGTGCGCTGCTGGGCGAACTGTTCAAGCGCAGCGCGCGCGACCGCCTGGACAACGAACTGCAGCAGGACATGCTGACCCTGCTGGCGCAGGCCGAGATCGATGCCGATGGCCAGCTGCAGCTGCGCCAGGAACCCAACGATGCGCGCTTCCAGCGCGTGTTCTCCGGCGCGTACTGGCAGATCGCCGATGGCAGCGGCAAGGTGCTGCTGCAGTCACGTTCGTTGTGGGACGAAACGCTGCCAGTGGCCGCCACTGGCACGGCCGAACGCAATCTGCCGGGCCCGCTGCAGCAATCGCTGCGCGCGCGCGTGCAACCGGTGCGCCTGCCCCGCGCGAACCAACCCTATGTCGCCGTGGTCGCCACCGACCGCAGTGCACTGGATGCGGACGTCGCCGCGTTCCGCCAGCGCAGCGCAATGGCGTTGGCCGTGCTGGTAGCGGCGTGGCTGGCGGTACTGGCCAGCCAGGTGCATTTCGGCCTGCGGCCCCTGCAGCGTCTCAGTGCGCAGCTGGAACGCGTGCGCCGCGGCGATGCACAGCGCATCGATACGGCCGGATTGGGCGCTGAAATCGCACCGCTCGGCGAGGAGCTCAATACCCTGCTCGACCACCAGCAACGGATGGTGGGCCGCGCCCGCACCAGCGCACAGGATCTGGCGCATGCGCTGAAAACACCGCTGAGCGTGCTCGCCGCCGAAGCCGATGGCGAGGGCCGCGCGTGGCGCGCGACGCTGCGCGAACAGGGCGCACGCATGCAGGCCAGCGTCGATCGCTACCTTGCCGCCGGGCTGACCGCCGACCATCGCGAACGCACGCCGGTGGCCACGGTGGCACAGGCGCTGTGCGGGCTGATGGCACGCGTGCATGGCGACCATGCGCTGCAGTTCCAGGCCGAAGGCATTGCCGACGACCTGCAGTTCGCCGGTGCCAGCGCCGACCTGGAAGAGATGCTTGGCAACCTGCTCGACAACGCCGGCAAGTGGGCACAGCGGGAGGTGACGGTCACTGCGCGCGTGGACGACGAACAGTTGCGCATTGATGTGCGCGACGACGGTCCGGGGCTGGCAGCCGAGGCGCTGGCGCAGGTGACCCAGCGTGGCGTACGGCTGGATGAGCGCGAAAACAGCAGCGGCCTGGGCCTGGCCATCGTGGGTGATATCGCCGCCAGTTATGGTGGACGGCTGGCGCTGGAGAATGCACACCCGGGATTGCGCGCCACGTTGTGGTTGCCGATGGGGTGACGCGCCGCTGCGTTCGCCGGGCATGGCCCGGCGCTACCGGATCATGCGCGCGCCGGCAGGTGTCGACCTCGGTCGACACGCATCAAGAGCATCAACGGTGATGCATCCACCAGCAGTCGATGGCATCGAGCACGATGTGGATCATCAAACCGATGCCCACCAGCCGCGTTTTCTTCGGCACGCACAGGCCCGCATACACGGCAATCGCCGGTGCGGTATGCAGCGGGTGGAAGCCGATGCTGCAGCGGTTCGGGGCGTAGATCGGATCGGCCAGCAGGTGGTCCAGATCGATGATCCAGCCCAGCAACAGCAACACCCACGCCGAGGCGAAGCGCTTGCGCCAGAACAGCCATGCCAGCAGAGCTGGCACGGCGGCATGCAGGAACAGATGAAAGATCGCGCGGGCGCTCATCAGCACCGGTAGCGCCGGGCCATGCCCGGCGTTCCCGTCACCCTCAGATCAATGGTTCATCGGACAGGTAGGTGTAGCCGGTCAGGCCCGCTTCCAGCGCTTCGGACAGTTCCTGCGCGCGTTCCGGCGACAGGTCTGCCGAGGCCACGCGCTCGGCGTAGGCCGCACGCAGGTCATCCAGCTTGTAGCCCACGTAGTCCAGCATCACGTCGGTGGTATCGCCGCGACGCTGCTGGGTGATGGCATAGCCATCGGCATCGGCCAGCACTTCCACCGCGTCGGTATCGCCGAACAGGTTGTGGATGTCGCCGAGGATTTCCTGGTAGGCACCGACCATGAAGAAACCGATGCGGTAGCTCTCGCCGTGCTTGATCGCGTGCAGCGGCAGCGAGCTGTCCAGGCTTTCGTTCTCGACGTAGGTCTTGACCATGCCATCGGAATCGCAGGTCATGTCGGCGATGATGCCGCGGCGATCCGGCGCCTCGTTCAAGCGCTCGATCGGCACGATCGGGAACACCTGGTCGATCGCCCACGCATCGGGAATCGATTCGAACACGCTGAAGTTGACGAAGTACTTGTCGACCAGGCGCTCGTTCAGTTCATCCAGCGCCGGGCGATGGCTCTTCTCGTCGTAGCTCAGGCGCGCACGCACGCCATGGGCGATGGCATAGAACAGATCGTCGATGCGCGCACGCTGCGGCAGGTCGATCTGGCCCAGCGCATAGCTGGACAGGCCTTCGGCGTGGAAGTGCTGTGCTTCCTGGAACAGCTCCACCGCCGGACGCACGTCCAGTTCTTCGTGGATCTCGCGCAGGTGGCGGATCGAGGCCGGCTCGTCGTCGTGCTGGTCCGGCACGCGGCCTTCCTGCGCCTGTTCCACTTCAGACACGTTGGCGATCAGCACCGCGTGGTGCGCGGTCATCGCGCGGCCGCACTCGGTGACGATGCGCGGCGGGGTCAGGCCGTGTTCTTCGCAGGCGTTGGCCAGCGGCTGAACGATGTTGCTGGCGTACGAATTGAGGCCGTAGTTGATCGAGCAGAAGCTGCGCGAACGGGTGCCTTCATAGTCCACGCCCAGGCCACCGCCCACGTCGACGTGGGTGATCTTCGCACCCAGCTGTGACAGCTCGACGAAGTAGCGGGTGGCTTCGCGCATGCCGTTGGCGATGTCGCGCACGTTGGAGATCTGCGAGCCCATGTGGAAGTGCAGCAGGCTCAGGCAGTCGGCGTATTCGGTATCGCGCAGCGACTTCCACAGGTCCAGCAGCTGGCGCGGGGACAGGCCGAACTTGGCCTTGTCGCCACCGCTGTTCTGCCACTTGCCGGCGCCCAGCGAGGCCAGGCGCATGCGCACGCCCAGGCCCGGCTTCACGTCCAGCGCCTTGGACTCTTCCAGCACCAGCTTCAGCTCGGACGGCTTCTCGATGACGATGAAGGTCTGCAGGCCCAGCTTGCGGCCGATCAGGGCCAGGCGGATGTACTCGCGGTCCTTGTAGCCGTTGCAGACGATCAGGCCACCCGGGCGCGACAGCGCCAGCACGGCCATCAGTTCCGGCTTGCTGCCCGCTTCCAGGCCGAAGCCTTCACCGTGGTGGCTGGCCAAGGTTCCGGCCACGCCGCGGTGCTGGTTCACCTTGATCGGATACACGGCCGTGTAGCCGCCCGGGTAGTCCCAATCCTGCTGGGCCTGGGCGAACGCCGCCTGCAGCTTGCCCAGGCGCTGGCCGAGGATGTCCGGGAAGCGCACCAGCAGCGGCAGCTTGGCACCGGCCGCGCGCGCGGCATCGACCACCTTGGGCAGCGACACCACCGGGCCATCCGCCCCGGTCGGTCTCACCACCATGTGCCCGGCCTGATCCACGTCGAAATAGCCATCCGCCCAGTGCGGGATCGAGTAGGTCTTGCGGGCTTGGTCGAGGGACCAATCGGTCATTGCAGTCGGCCTTGTGGCAAATAAAAGGGGGGGCATGATAACGCCTATATGCCCACAGGTTCGTTATCATGCGCGCCCGCGCCCGTGGCAGGTCTGAACCTGAACGGGCCGATCCGTCCGGATGCGTGGCACCCCGCCTTCAGCCCGGCTCCATCCCCTCCGAACAGGAATGCTTTCCCATGACTGACAACAGCAACTGGTACATCGAACACTTCGAGCGCACCGGCTCGGCCATCGGCTACCGCATCACCGGCAAGCTGGACGAAGTGCAGTCGCCGTTCCAGAAGATCGAGATCTTCCAGACCACCGACTGGGGCAACCTGATGACCATCGATGGGGCCATCATGCTGACCAGCAAGGACAACTTCTTCTACCACGAGATGATCAGCCACCCGGTGCTGTTCACCCACGCCGCGCCCAAGCGCGTGGTGATCATCGGCGGCGGCGACTGCGGCACCCTGCGCGAAGTGCTCAAGCACAAGGGCGTGGAGAGCGTGACCCAGTGCGACATCGACGAGCAGGTGACGGTGATGGCGCGCAAGCACTTCCCGGAACTGTGCGATTCCAACGACGACCCGCGCGCCGAGCTGATGTTCGACGACGGCGTGGCCTACATGGCCAACTGCCCGGCCGGCAGCGTGGACGTGGTGATCGTCGATTCGACCGACCCGGTCGGCCCGGGTGAAGGCCTGTTCAACAAGGCGTTCTACGAGAGCTGCTTCAAGGCCCTGAAGGACGACGGCATCCTGGTGCAGCAGTCCGAGTCGCCGCTGATGCAGCTGGAGCTGATCAACGAAATGCGTACCGAGATGGGCAAGGCCGGCTTCGGCTCGTTCAAGACCCTGCCGTTCCCGCAGCCGTGCTACCCCACCGGCTGGTGGAGCGTGACCCTGGCGCGCAAGGGCGACAGCAGCTTCGACTTCCGCCAGGCCGATTCGGCCGCCAAGACCTTCGATACCCTGTACTACACCGCCGCGCTGCACACCGGCGTGCTGGTGACCCCGCCGTTCGTGAAGGCGGCGCTGAAGTAAGGCGTGCCGACCAACGGTCGGCACCCACCGGGATTGGGATGTGCCAACCAAGGTTGGCACATCCCAAAGCAAAAACCCGCGCTGGCGACAGCGCGGGTTTTTTCGTTTTCCGGTAGCGCCGGGCCATGCCCGGCGGCCGTTCGCTTACAGCGCCCAGATACCCGCGATCACCGCCACCACCAGGCCCCACTTGATCACCTGATAGGCCACCACGCTGCGCTCGCGCAGCGCCTTGGCCTTCAGCCGCACCTTGTACACGCTGCCGAAGGCCTTGTTGACGCCACCGGTCGGGTCGCCCGGCAGGTTCGGCGAGGCGCCACCGGCCAGCAGCGTGGACGCCACCAGGCGGTTGAACAGGCCCGGCAGGCCGAAGCGCAGCGGGCGGGCGATATCGCAGAACAGGATCACCCGGTCTTCGGGCGTCTCGTTGTGCGCATGGTGGATGTAGGTCTCGTCGAACATCATCCACTCACCGTCGCGCCAGCTCTTCTTGATGCCGTCCACTTCGATGTAGCAGGCATCGTTGTTGGGCGTGGCCAGGCCCAGGTGCAGGCGCAGCGAACCGGCGAACGGGTCGCGGTGCGGGCGCAGCTCGCTGCCCGACGGCAGCTGCGCGAACATCGCCGCGCGCACGTCCGGCAGCGATTCCAGCAGCGCGGTGGTCTTGGGGCACATCGCCTTGGCCGACGGGTGCGAGGGGCCGTACCACTTCAGGTAGAAGCGCTTCCAGCCGCGGCGGAAGAACGAATTGAAGCCTGCATCATTGAACGTGCTGGAGGCAGCGATCGCCTGCGCATCGCGCAGCGCCAGTGCCTCGTCGCGGATCATCTGCCAGTTCTGCCGCAGCGGCTCCAGCTGCGGGAATTCCTTGCCCGGGTCCAGGAACGGCGTGTTCGGCACCTTGGAGAACATGTACATGACCACGTTGATCGGAGCCATGAAGCTGGAATGGTCCAGCAGCTGGCGCGACCAGCGCGCACGGACCTTGCCACGGAAGTGGATGTACAGCACGCAGGACACGAACAGCGCCGCAAGTACGATTTTGATGATCAAAGCACTTTCCTCCAGCACGCGCCGGACAGGGAAACAGGGCGATGCGGCCGCAGGGCCGGCATCAGTGGGGGAACGCGGCAGGAGACGGGGACGTGCCGGGTGGGTGCGGCCGTCGATGTCGCGTGTAACAGCTTATGGTCGGCAGGCCGTGCGCCGGGGTCAAGCCAAGCGTGCGTGGGCCGCAACGCTGCGCCGCGAACGCCGCCGGCAGCATTTGCAAGTTATTGAAATAAAATTGATTTTCGAAAAGTGAGACGGAATTGTCCGAAAAAGCGCGACGAACTGTTCCAGCCACGACGCCGACATTTCTCCGACAAATCGTGGAATAGCGAACTTGCCGGTACTAAAATTGACTTAACGAAAGTTTAGCCAGTTCCCCCCGTCGTACCGGTTCGCTTGACGCTTCAGCGCCGCCCACCGGGTCGCCCGAGACCCCACATGATCCCTTCCATCACTCCCTCCCCGTCCTGCGGCGATGACGCCGTGGCGCCGCTGCTGCTCAAGCGCGGCGAGCGCTTCCTCGCCCCCGATGTCTACCGTACCTGCCTGGACGGCCGTCCGGCGGTGGTGAAGGACTACTCCCGCTACCGTGGCACCCCGGTGTCGCCGATCGCCCGGCTGATGGTGCGCCGCGAGGCACGCATGCTGGAGCGGCTGGGCGGTTGGAAGCACGCCCCGGCCCTGCTCGGCACCCTCGGTGGCCTGGCCCTGGGCATGGAATTCATCCCCGGCCAGACCCTCAGCACCGCGCAGGCCGTGGGCAATGAAGTGTTCGAACAGCTGCAGCACGCGCTGAGCCGCCTGCATGCCGCCGGCATCACCCACAACGACCTGCATGGCACCAACGTGGTGGTCAGCGCCGGCGTGCCGGTACTGCTGGATTTCACCTCGGCCTGGCGCGTACCGCGCTGGCTGCGCCGCAACCCGCTGAGCCGGCAGCTGAGCCGCAGCGACATGAAGAACCTGCTGAAGATGCGCCAGCGCGTGACCGGGCAGGCGCCGAGCCCTGCGCAGGCGGCGCTGGTGGCCGACCCCGGTTGGGTGGCGGCTGTGCGCCAAGGCTGGAAGCGGTTCTACAAGTGGGCCAAGCGCCGGTAGGCGCTTCGCTTCACCCGCTTTACCGGTAGAGGTCGAGCTTGCTCGACCGCTCTTCATTCCGGCGACACAAACCCCGCCCTACGCGCGCAACCGGCTTACAGCGCGTCCGCGTCCAGCTCACCGGTACGAATACGCACCACGCTGCCCAGGTCGTACACGAACACCTTGCCATCGCCGATCTTGCCGGTGCCGGCCGCCTTCACGATGGCTTCCACCACCAGCTCCACCTGATCGTCGGTCACCGCCACTTCCAGCTTCACCTTCGGCAGGAAGTCGACCACGTACTCGGCGCCGCGGTACAGCTCGGTATGGCCCTTCTGGCGACCGAAGCCCTTCACTTCCGTCACCGTGATCCCGGTAACCCCGCGCTCGGCCAGCGCTTCGCGCACGTCGTCGAGCTTGAACGGCTTGATCACCGCCATGACCATCTTCATCGTCTATCTCCTGTATTCCGGCGTGGAGGATAGCGCCTGAACGCGGCCGGTGCGAAACCCGCAGCGCCTGTCCGGCAGGCCGGGGCCGGCAGTATCCTTAGCGCCGAACAGCCGTGGCCGCGCCGGATGCGCAGGCCCACCACCCCACGGAGCACCCCATGATCGACCTGAACCAAATCGATGACCTCGCCCGTCGCCTCAGCGACCTGGTGCCGCCGGGCCTGCGCGAATCGCGCGAGGAGCTGCAGGCCACCTTCAAGAGCGCGCTGCAGGCCGGGCTGGCCAAGCTGGACCTGGTGACCCGCGAGGAGTTTGAAGTGCAGCGCGCAGTGCTGCTGAAGACCCGCGAGAAGCTGGATGCGCTGGAAACGGCGGTGCGCGAGCTGGAACAGGGCCGCAGCGACGCCGGCTGAGTGGACCGCCCCTGCGGCGGTGAACAACAAGGCCCGCGATTGCAGGCCTTGCCGTGTCATGCCCAGCGAGCTCACTCCAGCATGGTCAACACGTAGCATCTGCCCGGGCCATCGGCTTACTCATTGAACCGGAACGACCGGACCTCCTCAATGTCAAAGACAACGAGACCCTCCGGCTGCAGCCGTACCCGCCCAGATACCTCCACGACGGCCGTGGTGTTGCACACCGCTGGAGCATCGCGCTTCAAGCAGATGCGCTTCTGTTCCGCGTAGAACCGCTTGACCGAATCGGACGACCCATGCCTGCCGATCACCAGGATGTGCCCACCCTCGCCGCAATGGGAATTGCGCAACATCTCGAAGTGCCGGTTATCCGTTATGTACGTTGCGGACAACACAAGCTCTTCCCCATCGTGTTGGCTGGGGTTGCCCGCGATGGCGCACAGTAATTCGTCGCGGGGCTCTACCTCCACCGTGGTCGCGACACGATGCGCGCATGCAGGCAGCATCAGGGTCAGCACGAACGCGGCACACGCTGGCTTCATGGTCATTTGTCCTTCGCGGTCCTTTGCTGACGTGCTTCCCAGCACTTGACGGAACCCTCAACGCTCTTGGGCTGAGGCCCGAAACAGCGTGTACACGACACGCCCTTACAGCGGCGTTCTGCTGCACCCCGGCCCGGAGCATAGCGCTTGCACGCAGCCGGCGCGAAACCACCGAGTGCCGCCGGGCCTGCGCGAATCGCGCGAGGAGCTGCAGGCCACCTTCAAGAGCGCGCTGCAGGCCGGCCTGGCCAAGCTGGACCTGGTGACCCGCGAGGAATTTGAAGTGCAGCGCGCCGTGTTATTGAAGACCCGCGAGAAGCTGGATGCGCTGGAAACGGCGGTGCGTGAGCTTGAAGGCCGCGGCACGGCAGAATAAAAAAGGAGGCGCACCGCGCCTCCCACTTACAGATTATTTCCTTGATGGGGCCTTGCCGCAAGGCCCGCCCGGCGCCCTAGACTCGCCGGCCTGTCGATCCGGCAGGACAGGTAGGGGCAGTGCCGATGGCACAGGACACCGAATGGACACCCGTATCGCACGACACCTGCGACCAGGTTGCCGGGCCGTTCTATCACGGCACCCGCGCTGACCTCGCGGTGGGCGAGCTGCTGAGCGCGGGGTTCCGCTCCAACTATCGCCACAGCGTGGTGATGAACCACATCTATTTCACGGCGATTGCCAAGGAGGCCGGGCTGGCTGCGGAGATGGCCAAGGGTGAGGGGCGACCGCGTGTGTATGTCGTGGAGCCTACCGGGCCATTTGAGGACGACCCGAACGTGACCAACAAGAAGTTTGCGGGGAATCCGACGCGGTCGTATCGGAGTGCGGAGCCGTTGCGGGTTGTTGGGGAGATTACGGAGTGGGAGGCCTACGATGCGGAGTTCGTTCGGCAGTTGCGGGCGTTTGTGGCGTCGGGGAGTGGGGAGATCATCAACTGATGAATAGAAGTGTCCGTGCTTTGGCCGGCGGACGGTCAACGCAGCAGGTTTTCGAACGATGTCCGCTTTCGGCCAGAAGCGGACGTTGGCCCGCTAACTGCCGGACCGCGGCTTAGCCGCCCCATCAGGCTCCCGAAGCCCGGCTCGGATTTCCTTCGCGACCCGCTTGGCCGATTCTGGCCAACCGAGCTCCATCGCTCCCACGCAGCCCCAGCAGTCTCCGCCGCAGTCGGCAGAGAGCAGATCGGCAGAGACGCCAAGCTTTCGACCGCAGATGTTGCACCGGGTGCTGACCATCGACACGTTCCTCATCATTAAAGCGCGCTGCCAGGGAGGCTCACATCCGCTTCCGGCCAGAAGCAGACCTCCGGCGACCTTACTGCGGCTCTCTCGTTCACTTGGCCCGGGGCTAGCGCTCGCGTGCGTCAGTGCCTGGCTACTGAGTTTGACCGTTCGAGCCGGGCATAGATCTCGCTGACCCACTCTACAAACACGCGAACTTTTGTGCTGAGTTGCCGGCTCGGTGCATAGGCGATGAAGACATCCAGAGGGGCAGGTCGCCATTCCTGGAGGACAGCTACCAGCTCGCCCCGATCGATTGCCGGTCGCACCATGAAATCCAGAGTATGGATGAGCCCGAGACCAGCTAATCCCGTTGCCAGGTGGGCGTTGCTTTCATTGACCATCACCGCGCAGTTGGGCACGATCTCCATCGGCACTCCGTCGCTGAGAAAATGGAGCGGAGGTGCCTTGCCGCTGTGTGCGGAGAAGTACCCGACTACCGGAAACCGAGACTGAAGCAGTTCTTCAGGGTGAGCAGGCACACCGTAGCGTGAGATGTACGCCGGACTAGCGCAGGTGGTCCATTCAAGACTCCCGATCCTGCGGGAGATCAATGCACCGTCGTCTGATGTGCTGCGGATGGCACAGTCTATGTTTTCGCCGATGACATCCGACGTCCGGTCGGTAACGCCCAGGTGCAGTTGTATGTCCGGATACAGTGCGCGGAACTCGGGCAGTGCCGGGATCAGCACACCACTGGCGGTCGAGCCGCCAGTGTCCACGCGCAACCGGCCCTTGGGGCTGCCTTGGGCACGCCCCAGCGTGGCCTCCACGTCATCCAGCTCCGTCAACAGGTGGCGGATGCGTTCGTAGTATGCAGCCCCGTCATTGGTGACGCTGACGCGGCGAGTGCTGCGCTCGAGCAGCTTGACCCCAAGATGCCTCTCCAGTGCGCTGATCGACTTGCTCAATGTGGCATTGGGCATCTGGAGTGATTCAGCCGCGCGATTGAAGCCGCCCGTCTCCACGACGCGAGCGAAGGCGCGTATTGCCTGCATGTGGTCCATCAGGGGCTCCCGGTAATGTGAGATTATTTACCTAGGGAAATAAAGAATCAATGAGTTCTGCGTTTATCTGGCAAATGCGACCTAATAGACTTGCACCATCGCGGCAGCAGCCGTCCAAGCAGACAACGTCATGCACATTCAGGATTTGGTCAACGTCCACAACGCGAAACATGCGGGTAAGGTCGCTTTGGTCACCGGCGGCAGTTCGGGCATCGGTTTGGCCGCCGCCAAGCGCCTTGCGCACGAGGGGGCGCTGGTGGTCATCAGCGGGCGGCGCCAGCACGAGCTTGACCGCGCCGCAGCCGATATCGGGCATGGTGCGCTTGCAGTGCGCGGTGACATCTCCATCGCCGCTGACCTGGACGCCATCATGGATGCCATCCGCACAGCACATGGTCGGCTGGACCTTCTCATTGCCAACGCAGGCGGTGGCGAGTTCACCCCTATTGGCTCGATCACCGAGGCAGGGTTCGACAAGTACTTCGGTATCAATGTCAAAGGCACGCTGTTTACGGTGCAGAAGGCACTACCGTTGATGGCCGCTGGCGGTGCCATCGTCGTTACGGGTTCTATTGCGGCCAATCAGGGCGTACCCGCGTTCGGTGTCTACGCGGCGTCGAAGGCCGCGCTGCGCTCGTTCGTGAGGACATGGGCGTCCGAACTGAAGGGTCGGAATATTCGGGTGAATCTGGTTGCGCCCGGCGTTGTGGTTACCCCAGCCTACAAATCCGAGCTGGGCATGAGCGACCAGGACATCAACGCCTACCTTGCCGACATAGAGCAGAAGGCCCCATTAGGGCGTGCGGGCACCCCGGATGAGATTGCGAAGGCAATGTCGTTCCTGGCGTCGCCGGATGCGTCCTACATCACCGGCGTGGAGCTGACGGTCGACGGCGGCCTGACCCAGATCTGACATGGCAATGTAGGACACCCCGCAGTTCGCCCTCCCATCCCACTGAGATAGACGAAATGACCATGCAGGAAAACCTGAAAATTGCGCACTGTTTGCTTGAGAAAATGGGTTCCGGCGCAGCGCCCGAGGAGATCGCGTCACTGTTCAGCGCTGACCTGGAATGGCACATTCCGGGCGACAGCACCGCCCTGCCCTGGATCGGTCGAAAATCCGGACGAGGCGCGGTGGAGAGCTTCGTACGTGAGTCGAGCACGTTGATGGAGCGCATCCGACTGGATGTGCATGATGTTCTTGTCAGCGATGACCGGGCCGTCATCGTGGGTGAGCTTGTTACGCTCATCACCGCCACGGGGAAGGTGATCGACTCGCCCTTTGTGATCGTGCTGACCATCGCAGGGGGCGAGATCTCCAACTTCCTGATGCTTGAGAACAGCCTTGCCGTGGCCGAGGCTACTCGTCCCTGATCCCAGTTTTCGCGTAACCGTGAGGTTGCATTCCGTAAGGCGAGGAACTGAATCATGCCAGCGTTTCCATTCGATGCCGTGCTGTTCGACTGCGATGGCGTACTGGTTGATTCCGAGCCTCTGACCGCCTGCGTGCTGTCGGAGATGCTGAGCGAGCAAGGCTGGCTCCTGACGCCAGAGCAGGCGGCCGAGCGTTTCATCGGGAAGGCCATCGCTGGGCAGGCGAGCGTGATAGAGGCACATACGGGAAGACCTTTCACCACGCTATGGCTGGATGAGTTCCGTCGCCGCCGTAAGGTCTTACTGGAGCGTGACCTGGTAGAAGTCCACGGCGCCAAGGTCGCCGTGGCGTCCATTTTCGCCGCCACGGGCGGTCGGATTGCCTGTGCATCCGGGGCAGATCTGCAGAAGGTGACACTGCAACTGCAGAAGGTTGGACTTGCCGAGCCATTCGCCAACAACATCTTCAGCGGGCAGAACGTGCCTCGCAACAAGCCCTATCCCGATGTGTACTTCGCGGCAGCGGCGGCATTGGGGGCGTCGTCTGGGCGCTGCGCTGTCATAGAGGACACCGAGACCGGGACGATGGCCGGCGCCGCGGCGGGTGCAGTCGTGTTCGGCTACAGCGCAGGCGGCGTCTACGGAAGTACGTCAGAAAGCCTCCTCAGAGCAGGGGCGCACGTTATCTTCCATCGCATGGAAGACCTTTTTGGCATTCTGAAGGGCTATCAGCGTAACGAGGGCAGCAAGAACCCTGGCCCGCCAGGCCCACGCTAGGAGCTGGAAATCAGCCTTGGAAGTGGCCTGCCCGCAATGTGTCCGCTTCCGGCCAGAAGCGGACATCGCACCGGCCCGCACCTGGTATTCGCAAGTAGGTAAGCGGCACCTTCCGGTTCCAGCCCATGGGCGTCTCGGCAATATAGCTGGACGAGCGATGTCGCACTTGCCATGTTCCGAGCCTGACATCGGAACAACTGGCCGATGCTCCCCCCATAAGTGCCAAAGCTCTTGTCCCCCAAGGAATCTCGCAGTAAACGCTCCTATGCGACAATGCCAAAAACGTCTCGGGCTTTGGCGGCTTTGGCCCAACCCCTTGGCATTTCAAACAACATCAGGCAACTCTGGTAGAGCCACCGACAACGGGTGGCCGGGCGTCGAAAACCCGATTCACTAGACGTTGTTTACGCTTGCCAGCCGGTGCCGCCACGCGCGGTGCCGGCTGGCAATCCGTCTGCCGGCTATGGCGGGCGGTGCGTGGGGGTCTTGTACCCGCCGGCATTGTCTAGTGATCCGGTTTTCGAGCCACGCATCGTCCGCCACCTTTATCGGTGGCGGCTTCTGCCTGCTTGCACGGAGCCTGCCATGACCACGCCGCACTCCCCTCCCCCGCGCCCCATCCAGGAAGCCCCCTCGCCTGCATCTGCTCTGGACCCCAACAGCCTCATCGCCATCCTGCGCAGCATCGGCGCCGGCGCTGCAGCCGATGGTCAGCCCTGGCCCGAGCGCCATCACCTGCGCAGCCGGCAGATGCAGCTGTCCGACGCCGACTGCGCATTGACGGGCCAGCGCATCGTGCAGGAAATCCTGCTGGCGGCCGAGCGCACGCGCCAGAACGGTGAGCCCGACCAGTACGTGGGCGATCGGGTGATGGAGGGCCTGGTAATGGCCGACATCGCACTCACGGCCTTCATCCACGAACGGGTGCGGCCAAGAGACTGAGGGCACGCTTGTGGGCGTGACGTTCTGTTTTTGTGCGGGGTGATGAATGAAGAAGCGTGGGCTTGCCGCGGCGGCGGTGTGCATCGCGTTGATCGGCGCGGTATGGGCGGGGTGGCCGGAGCCAGCGGGCGATCAGGTGTGGGCCTACCAGAAGCTGCAGCCAGTCGACTACCGGCTGCTGCACAGTGATGCACTCGGCTTCGTGACCGCCAAAGCAGATGAGGGCTTTGAACTGCACACGCGCTATGCCGGGGTGACGTCCTTCGAGATCCGCTGCAAGGGCGTCCTGGTGATGGACGTGGAGAACGGCCCCTCACGCGTGCTGATCCGGGTGCCCGCCGATGCACTTACGCGGGCGCCGGATATCGAGCGCCTGCGCCTCAGTTTCGAGCGATGGTTGGACTACCACCAGAGCCAGGGCGCGTTGCTGGTGGAGAGTGCAGGAACATCGTGGATCGAAGCGCTGTTTGGGCGTTTCAATGGGGCAGTGCCTGATGAGCAGCGTTGCTTGTTGGGGACCGCGGGCAGCCCTTGGTCGCAATCCCTCTAGCCGCTCCGCCAACGACTCCCGATCGCAGCCCGCAGAGTGCTCGTCGCACCATCGTGCGTCCTCTGTCCACCCTCCGCAGACCATCAGATTGGGCTCCGTCGCATTAATCGAATTGCGACGCCGTCATCGATCAGATTCGTTTCCGGCCAGAGGCTGACCTCTCCGGGTACTGGACAAACCCAGCGCCCCACGTAGCAATCCTGCCGTCCAGTGACGCTGGCCCGATGCTCGACCATCAGGGGCAGCGCCGACATCATGGGCGATCCGTACTGACGGAAACGGAGCCGTCTTCCCTCAGCCGGACGCTTACATACACATCTGGCGGAGGTATCCGATGGATCGACGCCCCCGCAGGAAGGATCTCCCAGCTGGTGATCGAGCCGCAGATTGTTCTATGAATCAGCCTGTGACTATCCAACCCCCGTCTGGAAAGCTCGGCAACACCCCCTTCAGGGGGGTGGCGATCAAAGCCCTTATAGGCAGCGCAGGTCTTTCCGGTCTGACCCATGGGATACGTTGAACTCTCCACCTCGTCCCTGCACCCCAGCAGGCCCAGGATGAGCGAGAGGATGGTTGGTATCCGAATGCATCGCATTGCCGGTTACTCCTCTCCTCCACTGCCGTGTTACACGCCTTGTCCATCGCAGCGCCTCCGAGTCGCCATCGCGTAGCCGTAAGGAACGGTGCTTTGGCGCGAGCACTGGCCGGATGACAGACCCGTCCGGGTCAGGCGCTACGCAGGATCGCCACCGGGGCCTCTTTGGCTGCTCGTCGGGCCGGAACAAATGCTGCGGCCTGGCCCAACAGAAGCACGGTCAGTACGCCAATGGCGAGAAATGGCGCCTCGATCCTGGCCACCTCGTAGTACCGGGCCACGGCCATGTTCAGGCCGATGGCCAGTACGGTGCCGACAACAGACCCGGTGGCGGTGAGAATCAGGTTCTCCACCAGGAAGTACCGGAGGATGTCGGATTTCCGGGCGCCCAATGCGCGCCGGATACCGATCTGACGATACCGCTTGCGAACCCAGAAGCTGGCCAGTCCGTACACGCCAGTAGCCGTTACCACCAACAGCGCCAACCCAGAGCTCAGGAACATGATCGCCATGGTCTGATCGTGGCGGAAGTAGTCGGCGCGCAGTTCCCGGAACGAGGTGCTGCGGGCGATGGTGCGGTTTGCGTCGCGCTGCGACAAGGTCGCCTCACTGGACGCAATCACATCCGCCACTCGCCCATCCGCGGCACGGATGGCGAACATCACGCGAGGCCCGTCCGGAATCAGCGGCAGAATGAGTGACATGTCATTGTCTGCATCGGTCTTCAGAACAGGCCGGGAAAGCGTCTTGACGATGCCGACCACCTGGATGGGGTGCTGCGCATCGGCATACAGGAACTTGCCGACTGCGCCGCCCTCCGGAAACAGCTTGTCTGCCAGTGCCTGCGAGACAACGGCCTCGCTTGCCTTGTAGAGCCCGACATAGTCGGCGCCGGCCTCCATCGGCACGAACGCTCCCGCAGACAGGTCACGGCCGGCAACAAGGGTCAGGCCCAACACCTGGACTGCTGGCGAAGATGCCGTGTAGACAGTCGGCTCTGCCTCGACGATGCCGGAGATATCATTTCCTTCAAGCACCTTGTTGGTGAATCCCACCGACCAGCTGCGCTGGGAGAGGGGAAGCGACTCTGCTGCGATTACCTGTTCGACGCCTGGTTGCTGGCGGATGGCCTCCAGGTCGGTCCTGATCGAGGCTGCAGGGTTGGCTGCTGCAGGCCCCAGGTATTCGGTCTCGATGACGCCCAGGTTCGCCTCTTCCAGGCCCGTCTTGTAGGTGAGGGTTCCCAGCCGCTCGGACAGCAGAAACGCAAGGTTCGTCACGCACGCCGTGGCAACCAGCACCTGCACCAGGAGAATGGACGCGATGACGCGGTTGCGGGTGAGCGCGCGGACGATAAGGGGGACTTCTGCAATGCTCATTCTGACGCCTTGATCTGCATGGCCAGACGGCCTGAGGTAGCGCGCAGCGCAGGGAAGAACGCAGCGATGACACTGGAGACACACGCCAGGCCCACGGTGAGGGCGGCCATGCTCAGATCCATGTTGGCCAACGAGGCGTAGTCTTCCGGCTGCATCCGCACAAGGTAGAGGCCGGCCTCTGCAACGATCAACCCTACCGCCCCGCCCAAGCCGCCGATGATCAGTGCTTCAGTGCAGAGCTGATAGATGACGTCCTGCCGACGCGCACCCAGCGCCCGACGGACCGATATTTCATGGGACCGGCGGATGAAGCGGGCGAAGATCAAGGCACTCATGTTCAGCAGGCAAACGATCAGGAACCCCAGGCACAGCGCCAGCTGCAGCTTCACCTCGTTGGGGATGATGCGATGCTCGACCAGGAAGTCCTTCAGGGACACCATCCGCGGCGCGGTTGTCCTGTCAAACCTTCCGGCCTGCTGCTGTGTACGCGCGTAGTTGCCCAGGAAGCGCTCGTACTGCTCGACACTGGCCGCGTCAGGCAACTCGGCCCAGAACTGGATCCACGACGTCCGAGCGTCCTGCAGGCGATTGGGTGATTTGTCACCACTCCATGAAAAGACGCTGTTGGACACCGTCATCTGCATCTCTGCCGCGGCACCTATCGGTATGAAGAAGTCTTCGCGCCCCTTGAACACGTCCTGCTGAAGGTCCGTATAGAACCTGGGGCGTGGGCTCCACGGACCGGCAACACCCACCACCGTGAATGCTTGGCCACCCAGCCGAACGGTTGTACCCACCAGGCCTTCACCGCCCAGACGAGCAGCCAGATCCTGACCCAGCACGACAACCCGGGCGTGGGCAGCATCATCTTCACGCGTCCAGGCCCTGCCCTGCACCACTGGGATGCCGAACATGGCAAACGCATCTGCAGTGACATACTGCCCCTGCGTGAAGAATGGAATCTGCACGCTGCGCTGCGCATCCACCAGCAGACGGGCAGACGCCAGCGCGGTCTGATGGGAGGCGGGGGCCTGCCGAAGCAGGTTCTGCGCATCCACCCAGGTGAGAGCCACGCGCGGGTCCATGCCCGGCCTGACGTCGTAGGACGTGGGAAGCGCGTCAATGAAGGGGTGATAGAGATGCTCGCTCCGCCCCGGCAGTGGATCCCACGTCATTGTCCGCACGACGGTCAACATCGTCATGCTCGCGCCGATGCCCAACCCCAGCGCCAGGATCAGCGCTGCGCTCATCCCCTTGGTTTCCATAAGCCTGGTGCGGGCCAGCGCAAAGTAATAGCCGAACATATACATCTCTCTAATGCAGGAAGGTGGCCGCAGTCGGAATCACGTCCACCGGTTCAATCGAGATCCACGCTGTGCTGTTCTGCGCCCTATCGCAGGCTTCCAGCAGATGCATCAGCCGGAAGCGCGAGCGTTGGACCATACGCAGCAGCGCGTCAATGTCCTGCTCGCTGCGATCCTTGATGAACGCCCTGGGTATCTTATTCTGATTCAGGGCGTCCACAACGGCCTCCAGGGTCAGGTAGCTGAGCCGCTGGGTGGAGGCACTGTCGATGAAGATCGAAGCGCTTTCCGCCATGCGCGGCAGAAACGCCGCCAGCAAGGCTTGGATGCTGTCCTGGGAGTGGTTGAAGTCGGAGAAGACCATGTCTATTCCGCCGTCAAAGGCGGGGGCCTGGGCAATTTCGGCAAAGCCGATCTCCTGCCAATTGGCGACAACGTGATTCTCGACCCCGGCCCACTGGAATACGTGCTGCAGGAAAGCGGGATAGTCCTGCCCCATCTCCCGCAGTGAATCGGCAAGCGGCCCCTGCAGGCCCTCGACAAACCTGATGCCTGGCTCACTGGAGAAGTGCGAGCCATTATCGTAGGTGTGAATGACACCGCTGCCGTTCTCCCGCAATGCACCGGCCATCCAGGCCGCAGTGACGCCAAAGCCGGTGCCCAGTTCGACCACGATGCGCGGGCGGGTCCGCTTGACCAGGCTGTACAACAGTACGCACAGGTCCTCGCTTCCGTAGACCCAGCCCATGGACTCGCGCAGCGAGCTCAGCTTCTCAAGCAGCATTCACACCTCCGGCGTTGCCGGCAAGCAACCACGCATCCAACGCATCCTGCGCTGCCGCGTCGGCGGCGACGGAACGAAGGTAAGGCGAGAATGCATGGAAGGTGACCGCCTCGTCCGTCACATACAGGAGCATCTCTCCCGCTTCGGATCGGAAGGCGTGTGCGGCCGCTCGCGTCAGCTGCCCGCACACAGCATCATCGACCTCAACGCTTCCACGGGGAAAGTGGATTCCGTTGTAGTCCCGCCCAAGGAACCAGGCGATCACGGGGACGCCCTTCGGCCTGGACACGTGGAACTGATGCCTGCGGCGCTCTTCGTCATCAAGCTGCCGTTCCTGTCGCCAGTCAAAAAGCGACCAGACCGACTTCTGCATGGGGTCCTCGATGCGGGACAGGTCTGGTTCTTCGTAGCCAAAGCTATAGGCGAAGTCAGGCGTATTCGCCTCGGGAAGAGCGCGTTCGAGTTCAAACCACTGCACATTCAGCGGGGCCAGACACCGGGATACGCCGCGCGTGCCGGTGTCGTGACAGAGGCTCCCCCCCAGCGCCAGAAGCGGCTGCAGGCGGATATGGAACCAGCGGGCGTCCACTCCGTGCTCGGCCAGGAACCGTTCGACCTGCGTTCCTTCCAGGGAGAAGACCCGGTTCACCACTTTGGTTCCGCGGAACAGACTCTCAAGATGCGCACCTGGGCTCAGCCGGAGAACCTCAGGCCAGGGTTGACCCTCCATTACTGGTATCAGCTCATCAATGTGTATGGCGGGGACACCCGTGGCCAGCGCCCGCAGCGCGACCGGGTCAAGGTGATCCGCGTGGATGACGACTGTTCTGCTCATTGCTGCCACTCCCCGTAGCGATACTGACGCTTCATCTCGGCCTGCATCTGATCGATCATCTGCCCGACCTCGCCATTGATGGCGTCCTTGGTCATCAACCGACCGCTCAGATCCTGCTCGATCAGGAAGCCGGCGGCGCAGACGGCCAACCTGCGCTGGACGTGGCGCTTGGCGGCTTCACCCAGGCCCGGAGAGATCTCAAGATGACGCTTGAGCAGGCGATGACACACGTAATAGACGAAGACCGCGTGGATGTAGGAGGAGTTGGGAATGGGATTGCCGGACCACGGAGACACGACACGGTGCTGGTAGTCATTGGCAACGAAGAACCCGTTGGCAAGCTCCCACGCGGCCAGATAGTTGTGCGTGCTTTCATGCATGATGCTCTCCATGCACGCCTCAACCAGAAGCTCAGGGTTATGCGTGTTCAGCAGCCGAATGGAACCCGGCTGCCTCGGCACATGCTCGGAGCCGTAGCGGCCGGCTTCATCGGACGTGACTTCTGCCGACTTGCGCACGGTGATCCGCCGGACGAAGTTGCGGATGAGAAGGCCGTACATGGGTTCTGACCGATCAATCGCCGCCAGCGCCTCTGCCAGCTTTCGCGAGACATGCTCGCACTCCACATCGGTCAGCGGCAGGCACGGTTGGCTGAGCACCCCAGAACGCGGCTCATGGTGCCGCGCTGGCGGGCTCTCGAGGTCCAGCGCGATACAGTCACCCAGCTTCGGCAACTGCCGAAGGGTCCACACGCCCGTGGCATCCTTTTCCGCAACGCAGTCTCCAACCGGGCTGTAGAGCTGCCACTGCCGCGCCTCTCTCAGATATCTGCCGGTCCGCCCCTGCGCCAGCTCGGCGATCGACTTCTCCCGAGCGATGATGTCGTGCAGCGCGCCAAGCGCGCGGGCCTGTTCCTCTGCCCTCTCCTGCTCGTCAGCTCCGGCCTCCAGCCTGCCCTTCCGCGCGGACTCCAGGCACAGATACTGCTCGCAGAACTCGGAACTGAGCAGTACGCGAGCTTGGCGATCGGCACTGATTGACTGGTACATCTGGTGCATGGCACGAGCCATGGCCCCGTACTGCTGGTCGGCAAGCACTTCCTGAAGTCGCGCTCTCATCCTGCGGAGTCTTGACCAGAGGATGCCCTCGACGACCGGCTCCATGCTTTCTGTTGTATCTGCGATTTCCATCAGGCAGATCGGGTTCTTTACATCTGGCGGCTGCGCCTGGGCCATCGAACTCATTCTCCTACTCCATGTGGTGATCGCCGTCCTCGCCACTTGCTCCTGGCCGCTCTTATCCACCCTTCAAATCCACTTTGAGGCCCAATATAAAAAACCACCTCCGGCCTCCATAGGCTCTGCATGACAGTGATTCACGTGCAAGGGGCGGAGAGATCCCCGCCCCTCTCTCTTCAGACGTCGAATCGGGAATCCGCGGCGATGCGCGAAGCAAATGCCATCTGCTTGCTCGCCGTGTCATGATGGTGATGGGATCCGAAAGAATCGGAGTGATGGTGCCCATCTGCGAGAAGCGCAGATTTCTCGTCTCTGAACTCACTGATGCTCAGAGACTGCATATCCGCCTGGATGGACGTCGACGCCGCAATGTCATTGGCGAAAGTTCCGTTCGATGCAGCAGCAGAAGCCGAACCTGCGGCCGCGACACCCGCAATGATCAGCGTGAGGGACGAGAGAGTCTTCACAGCAGTGCGTTGGGTCATTTTTCTTTACTCCATGTAATGGTGGGCATTTGATCTTCTGAGCTGCGAACGTGATCAGCGTTGTGGCTCAACTTGATTCAACGGCCCGCCGGCATCCAGCTGCAACCTCGCTGCTGTGCCGCGCACAGCTTCCGCCGCGCTTGGGCGGTTGCGCCCCAGCTTTCACTGCGTGCAGAGGGCAACCATCACGGGTCGAGCGCTTGCATTTGCGCTTGCGTGCTGGCCCTGAAAGGACGTCACTGTCGCTAACGTCTTGGCCAAGGATAGGGAGGACGCGGCGTTCATCCCGCATCGCCACGTGTCAGAAGCAGCGTCCTCAGCGCATTCAAGAAGAGATTCGTGCGAGAACCGACATATGTAGGCCTGCTACAGAATTGACGATCTGTATTGGCGCTCACACACTTCCCCGCACGCCCTGTGCAAGGCAGCATAGGAAGGGGAGTATTCATGGAGTTCCGCACTGATTCACTGTCCGCCCGGATCCGCGTTGCGCGTATCAGCAACGGGCTATCTCAAACCGATCTCGCCAAAGCCCTGAACGTAAACCGGGCGACGGTGGGCCACTGGGAACGCGAACTAGGCTTCGTGCCGTCTATCGACCATCTGCATGCGCTGAGCAGGGTCACGTGCGTGAGCGTATCTTGGCTGATTACGGGGGACACCATCGCGGATGGTGGCAAGCCAGAAGGAATGCGCCTGCAGATGGAAGCCCACATGTTGACGGCATCGCGCAACCTGCCGATCTCCCTCCTCGACAACATTGTTGAGTTGATGAGGTCTGCCGAACGCCATATCTGACGTCGTCCCGACGACTGAACCACACGTAGTGGCTGGCCGGACAAATCCTATATACCCCGCCGGAGTAGTCCGATGGTGATCGGCGCACCGCCCCCTCACCATCAAGCGCCCCTCCGCAGGAATCCACACATGAGCTTGGCGCTGGTCCACAGCCGTGCCCGCGCCGGGGTCGATGCCCCGCTGGTGCGGATCGAAGTGCATCTCTCCGGCGGCCTGCCGGTCACCCAGATTGTCGGCCTGGCCGAGACCAGCGTGCGCGAATCACGCGAGCGCGTGCGTGCCGCCCTGCTCTGCGCGCGCTTCGACTTCCCGCAGCGGCGCATCACCTTGAACCTGGCCCCCGCGGACCTGCCGAAAGAAGGTGGTCGCTACGATCTGGCCATCGCGCTGGGCATCCTCGCGGCCAGCGGTCAGGTAGACCCACAGTCGCTGCTGCAGTACGAGTTCCTCGGCGAACTTGGCCTGACCGGCGAGCTGCGCGCGGTGTCCGGTGCACTGCCGGCCGCCATTGCCGCCGCCGAAGCCGGACGCATCCTGATCGTGCCCCCGGCCAATGCCGCTGAAGCCGCCCTCGCCCAGCACGCCGATGTGCGAGTGGCGCGCACGCTGCTGGAATGCTGCGCCGGGCTGGGCAACCCGCGTTTGCTACCGCAGGTGGAACGCGTGGACACCACGCCGCTGCCATTGCCGGATCTGGCCGACGTACGCGGGCAGGCGCTCGCACGCCGAGCGTTGGAGGTGGCCGCGGCCGGTGGTCACCATCTGTTGCTGATCGGCAGCCCCGGCTGCGGCAAGACCCTGCTGGCCTCGCGCCTGCCCAGCCTGCTGCCGGATTCCGAAGAGATCGATGCCCTGCAGTTGGCGGCCATTACCTCGGTCAGCGGCGAAGGGCTGGACCCGAAGCGTTGGCGACAGCGGCCGTTCCGGGCGCCGCACCACAGTGCGAGCGCTGCGGCTTTGGTGGGGGGCGGTTGTCATCCACAACGGATAGCGAGACTCAACATTGGTTTACTGGAATCCCGCGCGGCAGTGACAGCGGCCGGATGGAATGTACACCTTTGATTCATAACTACTTTTGTACAGCCACATAGTCACTGCCCAGCGTATGCGGCTATGAAGGGCGCGCTGGAAACCGCAACCCGCTATCTCGCGCTGAAGCTAGCGCCGAGGGGAGTCGCGGTGAGCTCTGTGTCCCCTGGCGCCACCGAAACCGACTTCTTCGGCGGTGCTGTGCGCGACGATGCGGCTGTGAACCAGCACGTGGCACAACACACGGCAATGTGGCGCCCGGGTCGCCCCGACGACATCGGCAAGGCCGTGGCAATCCTGCTGGCGGGAGTAATCGTTGGGTCGCCGGCCAGCGCATTGAGGCCTCAGTAGGGATGCTCTTCTAGGCCTTAAGGTGAAGTGACGATGTCCGGTTCTGGCCAGAAGTAGACATTTGGACGGCCTGGCGGCTAGCCCGGTGGTAACGTCCGCCTTCGACCCAAAGCTGCCAGTCGTGCAGAGCCACAGGCAACTGCACGAGCCTTGTTCAGGCTTCTCATCAGTGCCCGTGAAAGCGGGGGAACCCGCTATTAAAGACCGTACTTGTGCTTCCGATTCTTGAAGGCAGGCTCGGTGCCCTCGAGAATTTCAACGACAATGGCCTTGATTTCCGGCGACTCAATCCCGCCCGAGACGTAGTTGAACGTGTTGGTCGCCTTGTCGCAGGTCGCGCAGATGATCTGCTCTGCATCGCACACCACCGCCAAGTTGGGGTTGTGCGTCACCATGATGACCTGGCGCCGCTGCTTGGCCGCCTTGATGCACTTGACCAGTACCTTATAGATGGTCTGGTTGTCCAGGTTCTCCTCGGGCTGGTCGATGATGATCGGAATGTCGTCCTTGTCCACCAACAGGTAGAAGACCAGCAAGAGTAGGCCGCGCTCGCCCGGCGAAAGCTGGCTGATCTCTTGGCCGTCGAACGTGAGCGAATAGCGAGGTTCGAGATAGCTCATGCCATAGAGATAGTCGAGGATGTCCTGGGGATCTCCGCCTTTTCGGAGTTGGTCGGCGATCCTGGTCTCGCGGCCGCCGCCGGACTCACGCCGGTCAAAGCGCAGCATGTCGTCGATAGTCTCGAGGAAATGAAGCGTCGACTCCACGTCTCCGAAGTTGACCTCTTTGAGCAGACCACGCATGAGCTGACCGCTCTCGTCAACGCCGGCAAAACTTCCGCGCGCCTGCCGATTGATTCGAGGAAAGAATTGGTCTTGGAAGTCCGACTCTTCGATCCGCACCGCAAAATCCAGCGGCAGGTGCATGTCCATCTGCGCAGCCGATTTGACGAATTCCTGCACCGGCCCATACAGGCGGCGGTATTCCTCGACCGTCTTGCCCAGTTGCTCGTGGACCGTCTTGGCCAGTTCCACGCGGCGCGCCCGCAGCTCCTCCAGCTTGGCGGGCAGGGCGGCCAGCGAGTCAATCTCGGCCTTGAACCATTCAATGGACTGCGGCTTGTCCTTGCTGCCGGTGAGCTCCGCTTGGGCGCGCTCCCACTTGGCGACCTGATCCTTGAAGAGGATAAACAGGCGCTGCTTCTCGCCGAGCTTGCTCTTGATGTCAGCCATCGCCACCTCGGCCGCCTCGCGCCGCTTAGACAGGCCTGTGGGTTCTTGATTGGCGAGGGCCGCGTCGATGAACGCGATGGATTCCTTGGTTGTCTTGACGAGCGCGTCAATCCACGAGGTGTCGATCCTCAGCTCGACCACGTCGGACGCCTTCACGTCCGCGCCAGCTTCTACGAGCATGGGGGCCAACTCCACGACGAACTGATCGTGAGCTTTCTTGTGGTTCGCGATAGCTTGGACGATGCGGCTAAGGACGGCTTGACGCTTCGCCTCGGCGACCTTCTTGTCGCGGAGACGCTTCTCTTCATCGCCCAGCCTATTGAGCTCGTCTTCGAGAGTTTGAATCTTCTCGGTGGCCGCCTTCGACTCCTCCTGGGCCGCTCCCGATGCCGTGGGGTCTTCCACCTGAGCGGGCTTCGATGCCACCAGGGAGTTGAACTCAGCGACCTTGGCATCAAGCTGCTCTTGCAGCGACTGCCTGAACTCCGGCGTCAGCCTACGTTCGGTTTGCAGAATCTCCGCGTTGGCCTTGGAGATTTCCTTGACGACCTGTTCGCTCGCGCTGTCGATCTCCGCGACCTTGAAGTCGAGCAGCTCGTCCATAGACGTGTAGCCCAGCCGGGCGTCCTCCGGAACGTGCGTGTAGATGATCTTGCGCAGCTCGGTGTCGAACGTTGCCGAGCCGCCGTCGCCGAGCTCGTTGCACAGCGTCTCGAGGTAGCTCTGCGGCAGATACTTCACCCGCTCGACGCTTGTCTCCGACGGGTCTTGGTCTAGCTGGCGCTCGGACTCGGTGCCGTCGTGCCAGCCGAGCGCGCCGAGGAAGTGCTGCGCGAGCTTGTTCCTCGGGTTGCGAAACCGCGTGTCCTTGAGAAAAGAAAAGCTCTTGAAGTTCTTGGTGTCGCCGGCCAGCGCGGCGATGTCGGCCATGGCGCTCTTGCCGCTCCCCTTGTTGCCGATGATGGCGACCAAGTCATGGCTCAGCGGCATGTCGACGCTAAACCAAGGATCGGCTAGCGTGGAACCGGCCCTACGGCTGATGCGTATTTTTGAGGCGTATTTGGTGCGGTTGGCATCGACCAAAAGCCGTTTGGGCGGCGTGTCGCCGATAAATACTCGATCCTCAAATTCGGTGATCGCTTGCACAAGACCCTTGAAGGTTGGGTCCGCCTTAATCCAAGTGAAGCAGTTGCCAATCCTGTCTTTGTTGGGTGAGTTGCTAAGGGCATGGGCGTCGGAGCAGTCGAGCAACTTATCCAATACGTTGGACTCAGTGAGCGATCTTCTCGCCGTTGCATAATCTGCGGGATTTGCTGCAGCAGTGAAAACCAAGTCTGCCCTGTTAATGATGTTTCGCTTTTCTGCGATCGACTGCCCATCCCATTTCAGGTTGGCCCATTCAGTCTTCCCAATGGCAAGTAAATGCTTCCCGATCAAATGGTGCTTGTTGAGAGCCTCGGTTACTTTCTCCAAGCTCACGCACAAGTTGTTAAATCCTTCCTCGAGAGGCGAAGCGAAGTCGGCCTTTTTATCGGCAGGCGCCGCATCGATGATCATCTGTCCAAGCTCCCCGAGGCTATCTCTGGTGATGGCACCTCTCCATTTACCTTTTAGATCTGCGGAGTCGGGGATCAAGTCATAGCTGGCGAATAGTGAACCTAAGAACTGCTGGCGGATGATCTCAGGCTCCAGAGCGTCGAAGATGACGTGCAAATTGATGCGGGTCCAGTCGGACTGGGAGTAGCTGCCGTCTTTAGCCCTCTTAACGACACCGCCAAACTTGTCTAGCCGCAGCTCGATGACAGGTAGCAGCAGATCAATGTTTTTGAGGCGACCTTGTTCGAGCTTTGCCTTACGCGCGCGCTCATAGCCTTCAATGAAGATGTAGTCGTTGATGCCGATGACCTTGAACTCAGGCGGCAGGGCTTCAAGGTCGGTCAGGAATGCTTCCCAGGCTTCGTCTTGGCTGGCGCCGGGGTAGTGGTGCACCAGCGACGAAGGCGTGTGGACGTGCAAGTCCCACTTTTTCCATGTCGACCCGGCAGGATTGTTCGTCATAGCTCCCCCCATGAATTGTTAGCCGATGCAAACCCAGGCTTCTTCCTTCTTCGAGCTTGTCACCATCAAAGTGTCCGCGTCAATTGAATGGCAATTTGAAGAACCTGACTCATGGAACTTCGGACCATAGCTAAGCAGGCGCTATTCTTCCATCGCCTCATTCACTGGCGAGAGCCGATAGCACCTCGGATGTCAGGAAGGACCGCTTCTGGCCGGTAGGAGACATTAGCTTCGGGTCCGGTTTGGCGTTGAAGCACGCAGTTGCCGAACGCCGGCTCTTTCCTGACGGCACGCGATCAGACCCGCCTTACCGGAGCCCCTCGAGCGTCGTTTTTATACGCCTCTGGCCGAGAGCGCCCAATGCCTGTTGGTCCGCAAGCACTCGTACGCGGTGATTGCGATCACCGCGTCTATTGCGGCACGCGCTGAAGTCGTCCACGTCGAAGCCTATCGAGTGTTAAGGACGCCCAGGTGCAGCGGTGCTACTTAGGCCGCGGCAGCACCGGGAGGGCCGTAACCACGCCAATCCGAGAAACAAGACGATACGACTCCTATGTCGGGCGGAGTCAGACTGTTGAATGATGGTAGCGCCTGCCTCGCGTTGAGCGGTTTCTTCGCCAGCCTCCAGCCGATCCGCGCGGGCAACGCGGTCGATCGCTGTGACCGTGCTGCCTATCGAATCCTCACAACGGTGCATTCGTATCTCAATTCCACCTCATACTTCACTTGGTCTTGTGATTTCACCTGCGGGGGACATATGAACTCACCTTTCCCAGATTTCCACATGTAGATCGAGCCTGCGCGCCTGCTGACCTCCACCTCGAAATTGCCCTCGTTATCTACGCATTCCGCAGTGAACCATCTCGCCATAGTGCTTTTGATCCTTCCATACTAGTAATAAGAGATCGAGCTACCGCTTGGGTAGAGACAAGCCGACGTATTGCGGCCCTGGAAGAGGCGCTCGCGATCGCGCCGCAGAAGGGCGGGCGCCTCTGTAGTCAAACCCCTGACTGCTGGCAGGTAGCTGGTTGAGCCACATCATCAATCAAGCATCATACTATCTTCGCGTTGTCCCGCACGAACCTACCGAATGCCTGTACCGTTTACGACGAAGGGTGCTATGGCTCCAGCATCTGCGTTGTCTTGTTTAGCGTTATCGGAATTACGCCAAATTGTCCTCGTGAAACTTCAAAGGCCAGGTTGCACTCCCGCGCTGTGGGGGCATTTGTAGGCTTCATGACTACCGGGGTGACGCGCTCATCAGGCATAGGCCAATTGGGCGCGTAGACCCTGATCACGTAGAGGGCACAAAAGGGGTTATAAGTCCTGTCAGCGGTAATGCGACGTGCATGCTCCAACTCTGCCGCCAAACAGTCAGCCCAAGTGCAGTAGTACCGGGTGTCGAAGCCGTCAATGCCAGGATCATTGGAAAGATGCACGAGCTCGATGATATGGCGCGGATCTATCCCATCATCAGCCATCTCTTCTGCCATTGGGGAGGGCAGCTCCTCAGGGCTTGCGTTGATCGGCATCCGCAAAAGCGGAAGCTGCTTAACGAGTGTTTTTGCCTTTTTATGCAGCAGCGCATGCTCGCCAAGCTGATACTTTTTGAAGAATTGGGAAGTGCCATTCATCACGTGCATGTCCTTATGTGTCAGTCCCGGGTTAGCAGCACCCGATCGACGCTGAGTGATCCATCAACCATTGGCAAGCCGACGGTGTTGTCAGCCAATGCGCATATCAACTCCGTCAATGCACTATCAACAATTGCGTCTAATGTGCATACGTTGGGTACTAGGCGTCAACTAGAGTGGAGGAAGTATCTCACTGTAAGGTTGAGATCGACCGTCAGGAGATTTCTTACGACCAATTAACAATGTGGATCAACTGCTGCCGAGTTGCGGACAGACAGATAGGGTTGGCGTTCGTCCTCAATGGATGGGCGCACGGAGGCGAGCCTCACAATCTGGCAGCACCAGTGCCCGCAGTACTCAGTCTAAATTTGGGAGACACGGTGCCGCTACCGAAGGAGCCGCACTCCATGATGCTCTTGAATGACCGACTTCACGCTCTACCCTGCTGACGATCGAAACTGGTTCATCCGCCACATTGATGGCTTCGTCAAACCACACTTGGGAACCACCTCGGCTTCCGTTCGGTGTGAGCTGGCACCGATCCCCGAGGAATGGACGGAGGAGCCTTCTCAGCTCAGCCCCTCGAAAGTGGCCCACCTGTTCGGTCGCCGCAATCCAGAGACCATCATCACAACGATCCTGGTCGGCGCGATCCCATCAATGCTGATTGGCCTCGTTTTTAGGCAGGGTGCCTACGTTGGATCCCTGCCGGCGGTGGATCTGTCACTCAGTAGCGCGCTGCAGGAGGCCGAGGCCTCAGACCTACATGGCTACGACCGCGAGTCTGCAGCCAGTCGGGCGGTTCATGCCAGCACCGAGGTTGATCGCACAAAGAGGGGTCATCCCGTCATCGTCCTCACTGAGGAGCAGCTTCACCTTTCCAGTGATGCTCGCCGCCACAGCGAGTTCCTGGTCGTCAGAGACGACAGCGATCCCGATCCTAGCAACCATATTGAGTTCGTGATTCCACGCGTAGTCATCTACCGGACCTATTACGGCTTCAACACCAAGATGGCCAACCTCTTCACTCAAGGACAGTGGAGCGACGTGGACTCCGAGGCTGTGTTCAAAGGCGATTTCGCAGGCAACAAGACCGAGGTGAACCTGGAGACGGGCGCCTGGCACATCGTGCTGGCCTTGGGCATGAGCGAAGACGACGCCCATCAGACGGCGCTTCTGTACTTTGATGAGTATGGAAAGGCTCAGGCGAACCGCCTGAGCAACCCGATGACGCAGGCGATGGAGCGAGTCCAACTCAACGGCGGCGCCGACGTCCATTGGTACACGAACGCGCGTCTACCGCTGGATCCAACCCGGGGCCCCTACACCGGCACCGTTTCTGGCTACTTTCTTGACCCTCGGCGCGATGGCAGCTTCCGGGGCAAGGTTTTCCTGGTTCGCGCGATTCATAGCCTCAACTTCCCACACGGACTGCCTCCAATTGGGCACATCCTGGTCAATAACAATGATCCTGGCCTTGAGCAGGAGGAGATTGACGTCCCACAGACGTGGCCGAGCAAGCCTAAGAACAAGAAGCGCCCTGGGAAGATGCCCAACGTGGACACTCACGATGCTTCGACTAGAATGCCCGGCTTCAAGCTTCCTTCGTCCAACTTCCTGATCATTCCGCAACCAGAGAGCTTCGCGCTGATCAAGGACAAGAGCACGACTCGGACCGGCCGGAAGAAGCGCAACAATGAGCAGCCGAGCCCACAAGGATCCAGCGGCAACGCGAACGGAAACGGAGAGTCGCAAAGCGCTCATGAGGCAGAGCTTGAGAAGCGTGCCCCATACCCGCTGTTCGCGGCGCTGATCGAGGCCATGGCGGCGCTTAAGGCGGAAGGGCTGATCAAGAATGCGTCACCCATCGACCCCACCAACCATGAAGAACGGGTCATGGCCGGTGGCCACGAATGCTGGAATTTTCTCAGCGAAGCCCAGCGCTTGGCGCTGGAGACGTACGACATGGGGCGATCGGATGAGCCCTATTGGCCCACTCGGTGCTGGCAGTACATCGTGTCGGGAGGCTCGCCCTACAAGGCATTGGAGCGTGCAGCTCTCGTGCTGCGCGTGGACCTACCCAATGGAAAGACCGGGATCTGGTTTGAGATCGAAACCAAAGAGGCAGAGAGCTACACGTCTGCGCTGGTAATGCATGAGAGCGGCGACATCCGTAAGGCAGTCAAGGACGGCCTGGACGTCATCTGCCAAGCCAGGGGAGTGTCGCTTTCCAAGCACTTCCGGGCAAAGAAGAAGGTCTGCCACTGCCACCCCCATTACATGGAAAAGCGGGAGGACAGCCAAGCCATACCAGGGGGGTTGGAAGCGGCGGTAGCTGCAGGACAACCGGTGGCTCCTGATGAAAACCCAAACCCCGGGGTTGAAGCTCTGGACGCACAACCCGCTGAGGCCGCAGCAGCCGCGAAGAAGGCTGGCACTTCGACGAAGAAGACGTGGAGCATGGGACCACTGATCGCTTTCTTCAAAGGCATTACTGGAGACACCGAAAGCGCCAAGAAGGACTGAAGCAAGTCCCTCCGCCTCCCCGCCCCAACTGAGCAGCAGCCCCTCCCCCTGGCCAGACCAGTGCTTCGGTGACCTTCCGATTAGCAATGACAGCAGTGGAGACCTTGGTCCGTCCGACTAAAGTCGTGGGCGGCCCATTTGACTCCACGCCAGATCCCTACCAGTATCGAAAGGACTCCATGGAGGGGGTTTCCTTCAGGAGCCACAACCGGGCGATACCGCTTGCCTGGAGACCATAAACGCCAAGGAGGGGGCCATGGCGATGTTTCCGATGTACCCGCAGTACGTGCCAATCATCAAATGGCAGCAGTACGAGCAGCGAGCCTTGATGGAGCTCGCCGCTGCAGTTGGACCTAGGGCACTTCCATGTGTGGAGGTCCGTGACTCCAAGCAGCACGCGTCCATGCTGGACTGCTACGCCAAAGTCTGGAAGTACCCGGCCCTGATCGACTACGCCAATCCGGAAGGGGTACTGACAAAAACGCGTCAGAAGGAGCTCAATCAGTTCCTTAAGCTCGTCGACGGGTCAGGCCGGCAGGCTACGCCGGTGCTGAATCCAGCGACCGCAGCTCAGGATTTCCCGGCCATTGCAGCCAATCTCGGCGGGAGGAAGGTTGCCCTTCGCCTGCGCGTGGACCTGCCAGGCATTGGGCTTGGCATCGCCTTGGTTAGAAATGCTCTCATTGTGCCTGGCTTGGCCGAGAGAGCAGAGCGACTGATCGTTGATCTCGGCAAAACCCCGAGAACCGATCCGAGCGACCTAGCAGCTTTGGCAGCTGCCTTGCAGACTTTGAAAGGCCTCGGCTTTGCCCACCTCCACCTTTCCTCCGGATCGTTCCCTGGCTCGCTGGCCAATATTGTCGGCACTGGTGAGATTGAGCGGAAGGATTGGAAATTGTGGCATAGCGTACAGGCCTTGGCGCCGCTCGCATTGGTCGGCTTCTCCGATTACGGCCCCCTCAATCCTGACTGGACAGAGGAGATCCTTCAGCGCCGAGGAAGTCGTGTAACCATCCGATATGCCCTGGATGACAAGTGGCGGATTGTTCGGGGGACCAACGCGACCAAGCAGGAGTCGGTCGCCATCTCACTGATCCTGGTCAACATGTACCCGCACGAGTATCAGGGGCCAACCTTCTCCTTCGGTGACAAGCTCATCGCGGATCGCGTAGATCCAGCTGTTCCACTGAAGAAAAAGAAAGGTGGACTTCTGCACATCACCGAGTACTGGACGCACCACATCAGCTACGTGCTGCAAAAGCAGTACTAATGCATTGCTGTTGCGCTGCTCGCTCGCGCGAGCAGCGCAGCGCGGATGTGCTCCTTGATTTCGTCAAGATCCAAAGCCTGCGCGATGTGCTGCTGAATCAAGTACAGGCTCTTGCTACGCCACCCCTTGATGTGACCTTCTTTGCGCAGCACCTCTAGCGCCTCTTCCTTGTTGAGGATCGAGGCCAGAGAAGCAGCCTTGTGGCGGACGTTCAGACCTGCTTCCCGAATGCACTGGAAGGTGCCGGTCTGGGAATCCACCACCATTGCTCCCCACCAGGGAGGCAGAAGGTCCATCGCCTTTGCGACATGGCACGGGGCCATTACCAAGGTGACCCGATCAAAGACCCAGCCATAGCGAGAACCTTGGTTGATCAAGCGAGCCAAGCTGTCCGCCTCGCTCTTGATCTCAAAGCAGTGCATCTGCTCAACCAGAACCAGATCAGCCCGAACCTCACCGCCATGCAGGCGCAGCTCCTCGATCAGGGACACCTGATGAGCTTGGGCTTGATTGGCCAGGTGACCGGCCAAGGCCTGCTTGATCTGAAGCTCTCTCATGGGATTTCTGGGCGGATTGTACAGCCGGAGCATAACACGGTTATGCTTATATGCACTTTAACAAGCGGCATTTGCATGAGAAAGCTTAAGCAGCCACAGGCATTGGCCGAAGAGTTGCGGGACAAGCTCGCGCTGGAAGGCTTGGCTGGCAGCTCCGCTATCGCACGAGCGGCGAACCTTGGCCAGCCGCAGGTCTATCGCAACCTGTTTGGACGGCCCAAGAAGGTTAGCCGGACCATGCGCGAGCTATGCAAATATGCGCACGTCGATGCATACGAGGGCACCGCAGATCCCAGCGAGTCGAAGGTGCTGATGGAGGCACTGGCCACTGTGTGGGATGGCAGCGACGTGCATGCCCGGCGCCTGGCCAAGCTGCTCTTTGCCCACCAGCAGGCGCACATGTAACAATCGGCCGCGGCCCAACGGAGGCCAAGGATGAACAAGAATTTCCCAACGGTGTCGGTGAAGAGTGCGTACGACGCGCTCAGTGCGGCCGGCTTCCCCAAAAGCTTTGTCTCACGCCTGCTACCGGAGTGGTGGGACAACGCACTATTCAAGACCAGTACCGGTGCGATCGAGTTTGCCTCGATCCTCAAGCAACGCCTTGGCCTGGACGTGCGGTTCGCCGATAGCGGCGAGCTGGAGGTTCTCGTGCCGAACCGTCCTGCACGCTACAAAAAACGAGCCGCCACGCAGGAGTCTGAGCTGCGCGTATGCGCCAACCTCGGCATGGCCTTGGGCAAGCTCGCCCGATTCTGCATGGAGCGTCCAAGCGCCCCGCTTCCAAAAGATCCGCTCAAGCTCGCCAAACAGATCCTCGCCAAGACCGACGCGCCGGCAGTCACCTTCTCAGCGCTGCTGGAATTCTGCTGGGGCATGGGAGTGCCAGTGCTGTTCCTGAAAGAGCTTCCCCGCGGTAGCAAGCGCATCACGGGAATGGCGCTGCAGATCGAGGGGAACCCCGTGATCGTACTTGGATACCAATCCAGTCAAAACGCCAGACAGCTCTTCGTCTTGGCACATGAACTCGCCCATATCTGCTTGGGACATGTTGATGAGACTGGGGTACTGGTCGATGAGGGAATGGAAGCCATTACTGATGCGATCGAACGAGAGGCGGGCCGTCCAGCTGACGCAGAAGAACGCCAAGCCGACCAATTTGCACTGCGGCTGCTTCGCAACGGGCATGTCCAGCTCCCCCTTGCCCGCGGCGGAGTGTCTGCCGCTGAGCTGGCTAATCTGGCTGTGGCCAAGGGCCGGGAACTGGGAATCGACCCCGGCCACATCATCCTCAGTTATGCCCGCGAGCATGATGATTGGATGTTGGCCAACATGGCCTTGGCGTACTTCCCGGATCAGGCCAACGCAACGGACAAGATCAAGCAGCAATTCATGACGCACTGCGACGTCGGCCGGCTGTCGGATGACAACCGGGCTTATTTGCTCAGCATGCAGGGCTTCTGATGAGCGCGGACCACTATCTTATTGACAGCGATGCAGCCAAAGCGCTCTGCCAGTACGGTCTGATGGAGGACCTGGCGACCGCGTTGGGGCTCACACTGAGCGACTTCTCCATCCTCGCCCAGCTGCGGTACCAACTCCATCTGGCCAATCCTGCTAAGGCGCTCAAGAAGCTCGGTAGCAAACTGGCGTTCGACCAGGCCGGCGAGCTGGTGGCCAATGCGAGCGAAGTGGTCGTGTTACTTGATTCGGCGAACTATGCTCTGCTTGAAGGCACCCCTGATATCGATGGCGGTGAGTTGGCCCTGTTTGCCGCCATGTGCGATGACAACGCTGCAGGCCTGATCACGGGGGACAAGCGCTCCCTGGTCGCCCTCTGCAAGGTCGAGGGCCCTATCCAGGAGAGTTTCAGCTGGGCCCAGATTCTTTGCCTTGAAGAGGCAATTGCACTGCTGATCGGCCACTTCGGCTGGATGTACGTATCCGAGCGAGTCCGTGAGCGGCCCGATGTGAACGTTGCAATTTCCAACATCTTCGGCAGATCAGCTGCTGCCCCTGAGGCAGCTATCTCAGAGGGGCTGCAGAGCTATCTCAAGGAGCTGCAGGTCAACACTGCCGGCAAGTACTGTTCGCCTTACCTGTCCGGACTGACCAACTAGTCACACCTCGGGGGTTGCCATGACGTTCAAGTTTCCCGTCGGGCCAGCCACAGGGCTGTGCAACATCTGCGGCAAACACAGCGATCTAACCGTTAATCACGTGCCACCGAAGGCCTGGGCCAAAGGAATTGCCCTGCGCGTCTCCAGCGTTGCTGACTCAATCTCAGGGGATAAGCGGCCGCCTTCTTACAAGATGCCCGATGGCGTCTGCTTCCGCTCCCTATGCAAGACATGCAATGGAGCGATCATGGCGCCCTACGACAGGGCACTGATCTCCATGACCGATCAGATATCCAGTCTCCTGTCTGATCGCCGAAAGCTCACCTACTATCAATCCATCAAGGTGCGTCCCCAGCAAGTCGCACGAGGGATCCTTGGTCATATGTGCTCGGTAGGGCTTGGCAGGTATGACGAAAAGCTCAGCAAGCACCTCTTTGATCCTAGCTCAGATCTTCTTGGCGAAGCTCGACTGAGCTATTGGGTGTACCCCTACTCTGGACGCACTGTGATTCGCGACCTGGCGATGGGGAACTTCGGTACCAGGCAGGCGACCGCCATGTACATCCTCAAGAGCTACCCCGTAGCGTTCGCCATGGCGTGGAGGAAGGACTTCCTCTTTGACAAATGGCAGCCGCAGAACTTCGACAGATACGCCGGCGCCGGCCCAGCCGATGAAGTTGATCTACCTTTGGAGTTTGTAGGCCTGCCAGGTCAGCTCTGGCCCGAACACGTGCAAGGCAACCATTTCGCTGGGATGCACGATGACGGTGCATTCATCGCAAGAGAGAGGGATCCACGCCGAGCGCTAGGGAAGTAGCCGCCCTGTAGGTCACTCCGAATAGACGGCGGACACGCCGAAGTCCGATGGCCTTGGCTACGAACCAACGATCCCTAGCGATAATCCTCGCTGGCCATCATGGTCGAAAGGACCGAGAGATCACTCACCTGCAGGTTCTGGACGCTCTCAACTTGATTGTCCTTGATGATCGCCAAGAAGCTGAACCCAAACTCGTCAAGCTCAACCTCCACCTCACCTTCAACAGACTCCAGGGGAATGCGTACCTTGTCCTCGCTGTCGTAGATAGCGGTGTCCCAATCGGGCGCGGTGAAATGAACCAAGGCCTCGGGCTCACACCTCCCAAACCCAATGTATTGATCGGCCTCTCCGTTGACGCGGTAGAGCGAGGTGACGGTAACAGCGCGAACCCTCTCGATCCCCAGGACTTCTACGTCAGCATCGTCCACGTCTCGCGCCTCTACCGATTCCCCGATGATCGCGTCTTCCAAGGGCACCTCAAAGAGGTCAGGTCGCTGCTCAAGCAATTGGATCATGCTCTCCCCCTCAGGTTCGATCCCCAATGCATTGAGGAGCTTAGGCATGGTCTTTACCTGCGCGATGTGCGGGTGCTGCTCGCATGCCTGCGTGAAGTCACCGTCAAGCGACCAGATGATCAGCGGCTTCTCTGCGCTCACATCGGAACTGATTGCAGCAAAGACAAAGGCATCAGGGAATTGATTCTTCTTTGCCGAAGCGCCAAAAAGGCCGGTCCCGTCCGTGTACTGCGAAAGCACATGGTTGGGCTTTACGCTATCGATGCTACGTATCTCAGCCTTCATACGAGTGATCATCTGCAACGACACAAGCTTCTTGTGACGTGCAAAGAAGGTTGATCGAAGGGCCTCCCTGTCCAGCACTGGGATGTCGATGCCCATGAGCTGCTTGGCCGCTTTGCTCAGCTCCCCTTTCGTCAGGGGCTCCAGTCGCTCCACGTCAGAGTTCCGGAAATGCTTGGTAACTTCGCTGATGGTCAGGTCGGTAGACAGGATCTTGATCAAACCGTGCTCCACGAGCTCCTCCAGCGTGGAAGCCTCTGCCTTCTTGAAGCCTTGCCCCATCCCAATCCACACATTTGCGTCGACAAAGACGTGCTTGGGCTGGTGAGACATGCGGGCTCCTGGATGCGTACGTGGATACAGCGATGGATTCTTGCACCCGCTCATAGCAAGCACCAGCCTTCGTGCAGGAGCGTCACTGCCACAGTCACTGCAAGCGCCCCCTACGATCCGTGCGAGCTTCCACCCTTTCCCGAATGGCGCAAACGGAGGTATGTCAGCGTGCCCAGCCGACCTGTGCCCCCGGGGCAGACCGGGGCCTGTTAGCTACCAACTGCGCATTCCAATGCGTACTACACTTGACCCAAGGCACGCGGCTTAGCTGGCCCCTTGCTCCCTCGTCTGGATGCGCACATTTCTGCGCATAACTAGCATCATTGGTCGTAACGAGCAGATTTGCGCGCAAATGGAGCCGATGCCATTCCAGTCACCTGGCGAGATCGTTGAGGCGCTGGGCCAGCGTGTCAAAGCACGTCGGCTCGCGGCAAACGTCTCGCAGTCTGCTTTGGCAGACAAGGCGGGCATCTCCCGTCGTGCCTTGGTGCAGCTCGAAAGCGGTCAAGGATCAACCTTGCACACGCTAGTCAGCGTGTTCAAGGCACTGGGTTTGGATCACCAACTCAACCAGCTAGCACCATCCCCGCTAGTCAGCCCGATGGCCATGCTGAAGGCGAAGCGATCACGTAGCCGCGCACGCTGATCAGCTTGTCCTTCGTCTCGTCCAACGCGGCACAATCAACCTCACATTCCGCCTGGAAGCTATCCGACGCCGCCGGCATGAAAAGGAGAGCCCCATAAGATCCCTCTGGGGCAATTCATTGCCTCCAGCTGGATCCCAGGAGCTTCCACCTTGTTGGTCGGTGCCCTCAGGCCGGGGCTCATAGTCCCAACCGGCGTTGGTTCGGCACGTGAGCGCAGGTGGGCGTAGCATCGAGCGTGCGCTGCAAGAGCATGCCCTCATGACCCAGCCCTTCTCTAATGACGACCCGAGGCTTGCGGGACCGGCCCTGATGGCGTTCACGAAGATCGCTGACGCCTGGTCACTGACGGTTGTGGAGCAATCAGCACTCCTGGCCCAACCCGTATCGACCGCCTTCACCCCGGCGGCGGCAGAGGGGGGTGACGACCGTTGGCAAGAGACATTGACGCGGGTGAGTTACCTGATTGGGATCTATCAATTGCTGCACACGATCTTTAGCAATCCGCAGCAGGCGGACAGCTGGGTCCGGCGACCAAACAAGGGGGTCCTGTTCAAAGGGGACAGTGCTCTGCAGCTCATGTGCGGCGGCCGCTTGGAGGACTTGGCGGCTGTTCGCCGGCACTTGGAAATCGAAGGGCTAGGGCTGAGCTGATCCGCACCTGCATCTGCATCTGCGGGTCATCTGCACACCAGCAACGACGATTGGGGCGAAGCCGCTGGGACCAACGAACGGCAGAACTTCTCCTGCTCGGTCCCCCGAAACGCTTGATGTACGGCCCATTGGCCGGTCATGCAAAGCTGGGTGCAGGTAGTCTCGCCACCCCGTCCCCCCAAAAGACAAAGCCCCCGGTAGCAAGCTACCGAGGGCAAATTCTAAGGCTTACGGAGGACGTGTCATTGCCCATCCCGCCTGCTGCAGCTAGCGCCTACAGGTACGCTAGGTACCGAGGAATCACATGCAGTCTTGAGAGTCGATTGTTCCCGACAGGGGCAAAGTTACGGTACCTATAAGTGGGTGTCAAGCAATTGCTTGCTCATCCTGCCCCGGAATGCTGCCCGTGTTAGCCGCCAATTCAGGCATGCCCTCCACAGGCACGGCCGCCAATTCCTGCCCCGCCGGTACAAGCTTATCCGGCACACCGTTCACTTTTGTGAAAGACCCTGCATGGACACCCAGGCACTTAGCTGCGGCAATGCGAACAGCCAACAAAACAGCGGGCGGCAGTGTCCCCTTGTCGTATACCCGCTTACCGTCCCGCCCTCTGTGAGCGCGTACCAGTTCCAGACGCTCAATGGACATGGTGTAGACCATGTCGCACTTAGCCCAACGAGCCCCCGCCTGGTCACGCAAGCCTTTGGGTAGGTACATGCGGTTGATGTCTACATGATGGGCGCAGACGGTGTTGGGGGCCGTCATGCTGATCGGCACGATGTTCACAAGCCTCGGCCGTGTGGCGATCTTGTTGTTTAGAACAATAACCGGCCGCTTCTTGATCATCTCCCCATGCATGTACTCCGTGGGGAACTCGCACATGAAGATCTCGCCCGGTTTGGGGTGGTTGGTAAGTCCCACGATGCTCAGCCCTTTAGATATGCCGTCACTTTACCTAAACAATTGGGCTGCGCCATGGAAAGTTCTGTGGATAAGTGGTGTTGCCCTCAAACCGGGTGGACTTGAGACCATGCGGACGATGATGCGGCTACCGGCCTGCCGGCGCGTCGCACGCGCAATAAGAGCCAAAGCAAAAGGTGCGGTCACGGCGCCGAACAATGAGCCGGGCCACTTAGCGCATGACAATTTTCAGAGTTGGACGCAACGCTCTGGCACTACGGTAGGCTCCAGGTCGCTCGTGCTCTTGCCGGGGACTAGTCCTCGGTACCTAACTGCCTAGATCGGTTAGTGCTCACTTACAGCGGCCAGATGACGAAGGCGATCCTGCAGGAACTCAATGAAGCGCTGTGTCTTCGCTGGTAGCAGTCGTGTTTCGGTCATGGCATAGATTGTGATGGGCGAGCCTCGCTAGTTGCAGACCACCCTGGCCTTGCCCAACCGATAGTCCATCGAATCGTGGATATGACCGTGGACCCATAGGTCGGCCTTGGAGACCATTGCATCCAGGTCAGACGCAAATGCCGCCGACAACAACTGGCCTCAATACCTCTCGGGGATTGACCGTGATCACGGCGCCATGTGCGTCACAACGACCATCAATCCGTCAAAGGGCTCATCCAGCCGCTCCTGAAGCCAGGTTCGATCCTCCCAGTGCCACTGGGCGACATCCAGAGGTTTGATCTTGCGGTAACCGCCTCTGGCGAGTCTGATCTTGCGATAGTCATTCAACCCGATGGCCGCAGATTGCATGGCCTCTTGGATGCTATCTGGGCCGAGCAACTGAAAGTCCGTCCACAACGTTGTGCCGAGAAATCGGACGCCGCCCACGACCAACGCCCCCTTGTCCAGGAAATGAATGTGTCCCGTCTAGGAGCAAGCAGCCGCTAGCTTCTCTTTCAGCGTATCGATCTTCTGGCCGTAGCCCTCATGGTTTCCGTGAACATAAATGACCGGAAGTGTGGGAAGGACTGATGCGCCCATGCCACCGCTCGATCGCCTACGTCGATGTCGCCTGCAAGGATCACAAGATCCGGCCGGCAAGCATCCAGATTGGTCTGCAGGCCCTCAAGAAGCTCTTTGGCTTGCTTGGGCGCATTGCGCCATAGCTCAAGGTGCAGATCCGATAGGACAAGAATTCGCATCGCTACAGCTCTCTATTCGGAGAAAACGTTGGACCGGGCTAGGCGGCCGCATTGATCCGCTCACGGAGACGGACCAACGCAAGCTTCAACCCTTCGTCATTGCCTGGATAGGGAGAGCCGAAAAGCGGAATCTCGATCCACGCATCATCCTGCCCTGGATGGACGTAAGCGCCATGGTCATCGAGCAGTAAGGCCTTTCCAGGCAATGGTGAAACCAGGCTGAGATCCTTCGTTTTCCCTGACCACTCTATGTAACGTAGGAGCGCGAACCAACCAGGGACACTACCTTCGGATACCAGTAGCGAGGCAATGCGCCTGAAGCGATCTTCAGGAACCGTTGTAAACACCACCAGCTGCTCGAAACACGAGTGCACCTCCTCTAGAAACTGGTGCAGCCCGGGTCTTGGGATCTGACTGATGGCATTGGAGATGAGCGTTCCTTCCAAGTCCAAGGCCAAGATAGTCGGCTTCATGAGGTCGCCTCCTGTCGGCGGTGCAACCCACCTTGCGCCTTCTCTGCGTGACTGTCTATCGCGTGAGCCTACTGGTACGCCTCTGCCGTGAGCCTGCTGGTACGCCTCTGCCGTGAGCCTACTGGTGCAGATAGCGTGAGCCTACTGGTGCAGGCCAGTTCCTCAGGAAGTGGGAAGGCCCTCGGCCTCGCCAAGAAAGTTGCCTCGCAAGCGTTTGAGGCGGGCCGGTTCCAGACCTTCGGCCCACTCGTTTCCGCTGCCCTGTCGCGACACGGAGCGCTGGCACATCCCGAGATCGAGATCTTGAAATGCGCAGGATTGACACCTGGATGGGCCGCCAGGAACGGCCAATCGTACCGGAGGATTGGCGTGCCAACCGCCGCCCAGAAACAGGTAGATCCATCGCTTGAATGGCTCAACCGGCCCACGTCGCCACCCCAACACCGCCCTGGTGGCTAACGAACTGCAACGCTTCATGCCGTTTGGACGGGTCGATGCCTCGACCCGTTCACTTCGCTACCAGTTCGATCCTGCGCTCCCTCAGAGATTGCGTTTAGCCCATTCCAGGACGAGACCCTTCATCTCTTTCTGCACCGCGATCGCACCGTTCTTTGTCTGGATGTTCCCTTCCAGATCCACAGAGGTGATGTGTCGCTTCAGATGCGTGGAATCGAACTGATACACCAGGTGCAGGACGGCCACCAGATCCTCGTCCGATGCCAGCTGCGGACTGGCAACATGCTGAAGAAGGTCATTCAGCTTGAGCGCATCACGTTTGATGCTCACCTTCGCGGGGTGCTTCGGTGGCATGGACACCTGCCATCCGTAATGCGTTCTTACGAAGCTGACCCAGGTGCTCAGCGTTGCTCGTGCACCAGGAACCTTGGATAGATACGCTACGATCTCGGCTTGGCCAAAGGGGCCAGAGATCTGTCCGTCCACGCAAAATGCCTGTGCCACAGCGAGGTACTGAGCTGTGGTTCGCGCAGGCTTTCCTGCAAGAGCTTGCCGGTACTGCCGCAACAACGACTCCCAAGGCTTGCCTGCTGCCTCCTTCAATCCACGCTCAATGCGGGCCAGGTCACGTGCCTGACTTCGAGCGGATTGGTCAATCTCAATACCGTAGTGCTCGCAGACGAAGCGCTGTGCATTCAGGTGCTTACGCAACTCTCCGCTATCGAATATGCGCAACAGATCGCTCGCTATAAGAGGCTGTCGAACGTCATCGTCCAAGTCAATCTTGCGGAAGAATGAGGCCGCAGCTGCCGCTTTTTCTGGCAACGCGGCGGTTGGAATGCTCTTGGACAGCAACCACTCGCCATAGCCACGATAGAGTTCAGCCAGCCACGGCCGCTCAAGCATGCCCGTATTCAAGCTCACCTTCTTACGCAACCTGGCCTTGATGGAGCAGCCCTCGCAGCGTGCGGCGCCAGCACCCTTCACCGGACACTGGCAGTCCGGGCACAGGTGAACCCTGTCCTCAACACAGTCTGCGCATAGCGGTTTGCCCTTAGGAGTCGTGTGAGCGACCTTTCTCGACTTCCGACAGCCAGAGCAGGTTGCGTGAGTGTCCGAGGTGCGGCACTTGGGACAAGCTTTGGTGCCCTCAGGCAGGTGCGAAGCGCCGGACAGCCGCTGGCTTGGCTCCTTGCAGATATCACAAGGAACCGCCGGTATGAAATAGGGGTAGCAGGACAAGCACGTAACTACCGTCTCAGTCACCATGACGTCCTCGCAGGGGCCAGGACTGGCTACCGTGACCAAGCGAGCATCAGGTGCGGGCCTACCGCATCTGGAGCAGGAGCGCTCAGAGCGATCGCACTCCCCGCAGGACGGGATCTGCAGTTCTGACTTGTGATAGACCACCGAGCCCGAGCAGGTGGGGCACTGGGCCCTCACGAAATGGCGCTTGTAGCAGGTACCGCAATAGTCCTGACCCTTATGTACCCGCTGAGCCTTCTCGATGCGGCGACCGCAACCAAATCCGTCGCAGGACCTTCGCCCCTGCTTATCAGTACTCATGCTCTTCTTCCAATCATTTTAAACAACAGATCTGCCCTCAACTCTTGCCAGCCCGGAGCTCGAGACCTCTGCGCATCCACGACAGCCTTGATCTCCCTCCGACCTGCTGCAAAGCCCTTGTTAACTCGACCAGTAGGCAGCAGAGCTACCAGGGACTGGAGCCACCCCGGCATCTCCTGGCGGAAGCATCTCTGGGTCACGTGATAGCCGGCGGCGACAGGTCCAATCGTCCGTGCATCCGCTGCCAAGAGGGAGTCGAGTAGCTCCATGTCTGCGTGCCTTAATTCAATTCTTCTTTTCTCCACTCTGGAGTGCTCATCACTCGCCTGCTCCTCTTGCCTCCCGTGCCCATAGAAGGCGGATAGCAACACGTCTGCACCCCAGAGTAGCTGCCTGCCGCTACACCGAAAGTTGCAAGGTTCAAGCCAGTCAGACGGTCCAACCAGGGCATTGAAGAGCAAGCCTTGGCTGGCGGTTGGCACCGCGCACACCGGCGAGCACGAAGTCAGATCCCCACTACAGCTCCAGCACAGCCGGAGGTCAAAGTCCTGACGGTGAGGCTGGACCACGGCGCCACAATGAGGACACGCGTCCATAAGCAGGCGACGGTGGAAGGGGCACACGGTCCAGAAGGAGAGGCGCCACTGCCGCAAGAATCCACCGTATTCGCCCAGGCAGTCAGGACAGAAGGCCTGGCCATGCAGCCTGCGCGTGCGGTGATACAGGCCTAGACAACCGATCCAGTGATAGACACCCTTCGTCCGGACCTCGCTCCTGCGGGTCACTTCGGCCCAGCGGTACAGTGTTAGCTCATCCAGCAGCTCGGGTGGATGTCCCGAGGAGGCACACAGTGCGCTCATGAACTCTGAGCCAGCACAGACATCCAGATCCCTGTTCCAGACAGACGAATGGGGCAAGACAAGCCTGGTAAACCTATCAGCGGAGCTGCCGTGAGCGATCGCTTGGCGCATCACGTAGCTGCTCAGCAGTTCGCCAGGAATTGGCCGACTCCATGAGGCACACATGACTAGAGCTCGGCGGCCACCGCTTTGCTATCCGTCGCACTAACTGCACTACGGATAGTCTCCTCCGTGATGCATTCCTCTCCTGTCCTAATGGCGTTCGTTGCTGCTTCTCGAAGCAACTTGACCGTGCCACCGATGGCCACGCCACCAAGATCGAACAGCAACGCTGACAGGCCCTCTGATGCCAGATTGGAAGGTTTGGCCAAGGGCAGCAGCAACTCGTAAGTGTTGAGGAAGCTTCGATACGGCACTTCCAGGTCCCACCGCGGCATCGCCACAGACGTAAACCGTGACTGCATCTGTGGGTCGTGTGACAGCGCATGAAGCGCAGCCTCGGTGCCTGCTGCTGCGATGCTCAGATTGAGGTCATTACTCAGCTTGCGCAGGCCAGCCAGGATGTCCGCCGCCCCCTTTCTGGCCAGCGCGACGTCGTTGAACTCGTCAATTGCCAGAACCCGGGTGCCGCGGGAACGCAGGACAGCAACGACCATCGAGTACTTCACATGTGCCGGATCGCTCTTGCGATGCGTGGTCGCACACCGAGCGAGGATCTCTGACCAGATCTGGGACAGATCCGGGGTCGCTGGCATGGCGATTCGGATCACTGGGGCGCACATCGTGCCATCCGAGCGCGCCTTCATCTGGTGACGCAGCTGGAACTGCCGCAGGAGTGCCGTCTTTCCGTTGTCACCTCGAGCAAGGATGAGTCGGCAGGGGGGGCGTTGGGTGATCGGATAGACGACAAGCTGATCAAGATCGTCCAGCACCGACTTTGCTTTGGTGTAGGCAATCCACCGATCAGCCCGGCATACGGCGATTCGCTCTTCTACCGTGCCGTGCATGTAGGGAATGACCTTCTCATGAAGGTGGGCATAAGTGCTCATCAGTCAATTTCTCCGATCTCAAACACTTCGGCCGGCTGGGAGAAGATGTTTCGATCCGGGGCCGGCCGCGACGGCACAGCCGCTTTAGTGGACTGCACAGGTGCCTTGGTTTCCGGCTTGGTCTTGGGACGCTTTTCGCTCTGGCGCCGTGCGGCTTTGGTCTTGGCCACAGATTCATCGATCAACTGGCGGTTGGCTTCAATGCTCTGGAAGATGAGGTCTTCGTCTACTGCAGCCTTGCCTTCCGCGCGGACCCGTCTTGTGGCTTCCCTCAGTTCACCGGCCGACACCGGCGGGAGCCCGACGTTGCGATAGGGAACGGGGATGTAGTTCCCTACCACAGGGTCCAGGAAGTAGATGGCACTGATGTTCCTGGGATCCCGAGCAAACAGGAACCTCCTGGCTCGTTCGGGATTATCAGGGTCTTTCGCACCGATGTAACTGTCCAAGATCGGGTCGTAGTAGTAGACGTGGTCGATGCGAACACCGTACCGCTGGACGGTGCTACTAAAATAGGGAAGGAAATCCATACGGATTCGATCGGGATTGGACGGCAGCATGCGTCCGATGCCGGGCTTGGCACCGCCGAGGATGGCTTCTTCCCAAACTCGCATGGGAGACGAGTCATTGAGCTGGCTATGGGCGCGCTGGTGGTAGATGTTGACGATAAAGCGGACCAGGTACTGCTCTACCTCCCTCAAGGTCAGAGCCGATTCCTTCTCAGAGTCATAGCCCTTGCGCTGCTGGGTGTTGGAGAAGGTAGCGCCAGGGATGTTCCTCATTTCCGTGGCAACCGTGCCCATATAGCGTTCGATGTGGCCGCCGTAATGAGGCTTCTTCACCGGTCGCCACTGCATGTCGATGTGATTGGCCTGACAACCGCGGTTGACGGCTTTGCACTTGAACTCCCGCGCATTGTCAGCGTGCAGCGTGCCAATTTGGCCCCAGACCGGCCAGTCTCCCTCAACCCCTAGTTCGCGCAGGTAGTCACTTTTGGTATTCATGCCATGGGAGATGCACATTGCAACCGACGTCGCCGATGGCGCATCGAGCGTCACATATAGACCCACGACGGCCCGGCTGAACACGTCGATGGCCAAGGTCAGATACGGACGTCCGATCGGCTTACGATGTACCTCGTCGACGACGATGACATCCAGTGGGGTGTGGTCGATCTGGACGACGGCCATTGGGAAGTCGGCACCTGGAAACGCGCCCATGATTGGCTCGAAACTGTCCCGCGCTTTGTCCTTCTGGCCCCTGCGACGTAGGGCGCTCGCAGGCCTCAGGTCAGCGATGCGATTTCGGATAGTGTTCTCGTGCGGCGGATCAATTTTCGCCACACGGCAGCGCTTGAGCACCTCCAGTACCACCGCGGCCGGCGAGCGGCGCTGCTTGGTCAGGTACTCATCCTCGATGGCTGAGGAGATCACTAGTTCCTGTTCCGCTGACAGGTAGCGCCCGCCCTTGTTGGGCCCGGGCTTACGGGGAACCAGTGACGCAACGTGCTGATGGTCGAGATAGATGGCGATCCACTTATAGAGAGTGGACGTCTTGACGCCGATTCGCAGCCCGGCCGCCGCCACATCGCGCTTGGTCCGATATGGGTTGTTGATCAGCGGCTTGATCGCCTCAAATCGGCGCTGTGCTACTGCCCAGTCCTTTTCGGAGTAGTGGTGGACCGAGTAATTCGGGCTGCCATCCGGGGCCTCTGCCTCAATCACCCGGGACATGGTCTCAACACGCAGGCGTGTCGACTGACTGGTCTCTACGTCCTCGGCCAGTACGCTGTGCAAGTCCAGAGAGTGGGTGATGCGGTAGCGGCGCTGGCCGACCATCACCTCCATCCCAGGGGAGATCTCGAAGAAGTTGGATGCGGTCATCTTCTACTCCCGCAGCTCGATAGGACTGAACATGCTCAACGGCTTCTGGAGATCGATCATGAAGTCTCCTCGAGCCACCATCTGCCAAAGAGCAGGGATGGATAGCGCCTGTTCGTCCTTTGGCCAGTAGGCTGCGGCCAGCAGGGCTTGCGGCGTGGTTGGGCCCAATGCCGTCGCGGTGTAGCGGAGCTGCGCCTGGCGAACCAGGAGAGGCTCCATTGCCCTGTAGATGCGTAGGAACTTGGCATTGTCCAGGTACGGGGTGCGAATGTGGCGCTCGGTCACGATCTTGAACTGCCAGTCCCGCTGGCTGCAGTAGGCCACCGCCGCTTTGAAGCGCGGGCGCAAGGCATGCCACTCGGCGCGGAGGACCTCCAGCGGCTTGACCTCGTACACCACGGTCGGCGTGCGCTCACGGTCGTATTCAGCCAGGGCATCCGGGGTGTACGGCCTTACCCGGCCGTCGTGAATATGGGTCAGGGTGAAGGGCTGCTCGCGAATGCTGAGCACCTGCGGGTCGAAGTCCAAGACCAGAAAAAGGTCTCGCTCCAAAGAAGACTCAAAGCCCGCAACACCGCCTGGCTCCAAATTGACCTTCCCAGTCAAGGCGCGGCGGCTATTTTTCAATTTTCGGACAGGCCCGGTTGAATCGAGTCTATTCATCATCTGTGTTCTGCAATCCGGTCTCGCGGATCGGTGTCGACAGTCCGATCCTTCTATGTTGAGCCTATACCGGATACATTGCTGTGAAGGGCTCTAACCGGCCCTCTGAGCCCTGTAGTTCCAGTCATCTGCTGGAAGTGACAGCGGTAATCCGCCCTGCCCCGGCGAAATCTCGCTGGCGCACCACGGCGTGCTGTTCCTGGATGAACTGCCGGAGTGGAACCGCAGTGCGCTGGAAACCCTGCGCGAGCCACTGGAGTCGGGCCACATCCGCATCTCCCGCGCAGCGCGCAGCGTGGTCTACCCGGCACGCTTCCAACTGGTGGCGGCGATGAACCCGTGTCCCTGTGGCTGGGCCGGCGACCGCAGCAACCGTTGCCTGTGCAGCGACGAGCGCATCACCCGCTACCGCGCACGGGTATCGGGCCCGTTGCTGGACCGCATCGACCTGCACATCAACGTGAGCCGCATGGATGCGGTGGAGCTGCGCGAGAGCACACCCTTGGGCGAGCCCAGCGCCAGCGTACGTTCGCGGGTGGAAGCGGCACATACGCGGCAACAGGCGCGCGGTGGCCTCAACGCGCACCTGCCGCCTGCTGCCCTGCGCGCGTGCACGCGCTTGAGCGAAGCCGACCAGGATCTGCTGGAACAAGCCATCGAGCGCCTGCAGCTATCGGCGCGGGCGATGCATCGCATCCTGCGCGTGGCACGCACCATTGCCGATCTGGCCGAAAGCGAGACCATCCGGACCGCGCACTTGGCCGAGGCCATCGGCTACCGGCAGCTGGACCGGGGCAAACCAGGTGCATAGCACTCTGTTGCATGCACGAAGGAATCAGATTCATCTGATATCTGCCATGCCACCTGCGCCCTGACCATTTCCGCGAGCCCATACACAAGGAGACGCGGTTTGCTCAGGATGCTCATCATGGGCGGGCAGGAGGCCGCCCGTCAGCGGATATCACGGACGATAGGACGGCGCGGCCTGATCCGCATGGAATCGATCTACAGCGTGGACGGCGGCCTGTCGGTGCTGGAGTGGCGCAACTACGACCTGGTGGGAACGTTCCTGGCGGCCGGCCTCGGTACGCGCCTGCAGGAATCGTTCGTGCTGCGCGATGCGAAGGTGCAGCTGGTGCTGTTCGGCATGGGGCTGAGCGAGGAAGTCGCCAGTATCCGCCTGCGCCTGCGCGCGCAGGGTCTGCCGTCGCCGATTCTGGTCCGGACCGGCTTCGACAGCTACGACGAGTCGCTGTTCTGGCGATCGCTGACGTCGCACATGATCCTGCCGTCGGTACTGGAGGGCACTGGCCCCCTCCCCGCCGTGGGCGACGCGTGCGACCATGCAGGGCCCAGTCCCTAGCGGTGCCTGCCCTGCCAGGTGCCCGCCCTGCCATACATGAGCACTCCCCAGCCGCCGCACCTGCCGACCTCCGATGCGTCCACCCCGCTGACACCTGCGGCAACCGGCGGCGGCGGGCCTCTGGGTGAAACGAAGATGCGCGAAATCGCGGTGCGGATCTCGCAGTACTTCCGCGATTTCCTTGAATCGGATTTCAAGCGCGCGCAGGCACCGCGGCGCCGCATCGTGCTTACCAGCGATTCCGGCTTCCGCGCGGGCATGCGCACCGCGCCGTATCCGGCGTTGGACAAGGAGCTGTGGAAGCTGCTCAGCCGGCCCTCCGGCGAGGAGCTTTCGTTCACCATCGGCCCGCGCAGCTATACCCGGCCGATCAGCGCGACGCTGCGCCGCATCGTCGAAGAACAAGTGAACGCCATCACCGAGACCGCCATCGCCACGGTGCGCGTGGCCGTGCTGGACAAGGCGCACGCCAGCATGGCCGGTGCACTGGAAGACCCGGAAGCCTGGGTGGAATCGGTGCAGGGCACCCTGGTGGATGCGATGTGCGTGCAGGTGGTGCGGCCGCTGATCGCGCATCTGGCCGGCCCACTGCAGGGCCAGGCGTACTGGGTGATGGATTCGCTGCACGCGGCTGAATCGGACCTGGTCACCCGTGCCGTTGTCGATCTGTACCAGACCCTGCCGGAGGTGCTGGCGCGCTTGCTGGCCACCGGTGACGAGCTGCCGCTGCAGCAGGCCTGCGAGCATCAGCTGACCCGCGACGGCACGATCAGCGCGCTGATGGCGTTCTTCGAGAACTTCGTGGCGGCCGACGCCTTCCATGAGTTCCGCGACCTGGAAACCTATGTCGCCACCGGCGATGGCCTGCAGCTGTATCTCTACGTGGGCACGCTCAAGTACGCGGGCGTGCAGTACCCGGTGTTCTACCTGCCGCTGGACGTGGTGCGGGCCAAGGATGGGTCGGGTTACACCCTGACCCTCAGCAACCGTCTGTTCGCCAACCGCCGCGCGATCGACTTCGTGCTGCAGGAACTGGCCGTGGGCATGGCCCGCGAGTGGGTGTCGCCGATCCAGGAGCGCATCCAGTACCTCGACCCGGCGCAGAGCCTGTTCGAAGTGGCGGCGTCGCTGTTCCGGCAGGTAGCCAACGCGGTGGATCTGGGCGGCGAAGTCTCGCTTTCCTCGTCTGCCAGCGAGGCATCCACCGCCACCGTTACGCTGTCGCCTGCCCTGCACCTGGCTGCGTTCGAGCGCGCCGACGAGGCGCTGCTGAATGATTTCGAGGAGATCATCGACCAGGCCCGCAATGGGGGGTCGAAGCTGGTGGATCTGTTCCACGGCATGGTGGAAGGCGTGCTGATGCGCAACCCCGAGCCCATCGGGGAACGCGTGGAATCGGCCTGGGATGCGCTGCCGCTGGTGGAGCGCATGGTGTTCGATTCGCCCATTCCGTTGAACGAGGAACAGCGCAAGATCCTGCTGGCGGTGCGCGAACCACAGGGCCGCATCGTGGTGGTCGAAGGCCCGCCCGGCACCGGCAAGTCGCACACCATCACCGCCATCGCTGCGGACTGCGCGTTCAACAAGAAGAGCTGCCTGGTGCTGTCGGACAAGACCGAAGCGCTGGACGTGGTGTACGACAAGCTGTCCGATGCGATGAGCCGGGTTCGCCATGATCGCGATTTCCCCAACCCGATCCTGCGGCTCGGCCAGCAGGCGGCCAACTTCAAGCGCTTGACCTCCACCGGCACGATCAGCCAGATCTCGGCCTTCGCCAAGGCGATGAAGGCCAACCAGCCCGCCCTTGAGAGCGAGCGCCAGGACACGGCACAGACGCTCCGGCAGGCCATCTCCAATACCGTGCAGACGCTGGGGCGTGTATCGCTTGCTGCAGTGAAGACCATGCACGAGCAGGAAGCGGCGCTGGGCGAGCGCGCCCCCGCGGTGCTGCAGCAGGTACACGCGGTGATGGATGCCAACGTGCTGTCCGAGCTGGAAGCGGTGACCGCGCAGGCGGATGCACTGGAAGCTTATCTTGCCGACCTGTTCGGCAGCACCGACTACACGCCGGCCTCACTGGACGAACGTATCCGCCGCGATGCGGTGACCACCGCCTTCCTCGCCGACCGACCGGTTGACGGCTGGGCGCTGTTCGAGTCGTTGGATGCCGGGCAGATACGGCTGCTGGGCACGCTGTTGCTGCAGTACCAGCAGCTGAAGATGCCGCTGCTGGGCTATCTGCTGCGTGGCAATGCGGTGCGCGGGCTGGAGCTTCAGCTCAACCAGCTCGGCACCACCCGCCCGCTGCTGCTCAAGCAGGATGCAGCCGCCCTGCAGGACATCGTGCAGGGCGCAAACGCGCTGCGCATGAAGCTGGAGGCCGAAGGCCTGGGCACGCAGCTGCCGGCCAGTTACCGGCAGATTGCCCACGGCGCCGCGCCGGGACCGGGTGCGGCGGTTGCACGTCAGGCAATGACCCTGCTGGCGCGGCTCAATCCGGCCATCGTCGAGGCCCTGCTGGCCGAGCCGAAGGACGATCCCGCACTGTGGGCGCTGACCCTGCGCTTCCTGCAGGGCTGGATGGCCACGCGCAAGGCCTTCGTCGACGCGCCGCAGTACGACTATGTGGGCACCAAGACCAAGCTGGAGCGCCTGAACACCTCGGTGATGAACGCCCATGTAGATGGGCGCCTGATCAGCTTCATGGATCATCACCGCGCCGATGCGCGGGCATTGGCGGGCGTGATCGCCAACCGGCAGAAATTCCCGGTGGACAAGTTCGAGAGCGTGCGCGAGTCGTTCCCGGTGATGATCGCCAGCATCCGCGAGTTCGGCGAATACATGCCGCTGGCACCGGACCTGTTCGACGTGCTGGTGATCGACGAAGGCTCGCAGGTCTCGGTGGCGCAGGCGCTGCCGGCGCTGCTGCGCGCGCGCAAGGTGGTGGTACTGGGCGATTCCAAGCAGTTCTCCAACGTCAAGGCCGCCAACGCCAGCATCGCGCTGAACGACAAGTACCGCTCGGACCTGGTCAACTATTTCCGCACCAACGTCAGCCAGCAGGCCGACGTGCTGGAACGGTTGGCCATGTTCGATGTGAAGCGCTCGGTGCTGGAGTTCTGCTCGCTCTCGGCCTCGTACTCGGTGATGCTGCGCAAGCATTTCCGCAGCTATGCGGAACTGATCGGGTTCTCGTCCTCCACCTTCTACAACCACCAGCTGCAGGCACTGAAGATCCGCAGCCGGCCGCTGCAGGAGGTGATCCGCTTCAGCCAGGTCGATGCCAGCGGGCACCGCACCAGCCGCAGCACCAACGACGCCGAAGCGGCCTTCATTGCCGAGCGCCTGGTGGAACTGCTGGATACGGACGCGCCGCCCACGGTCGGCATCATCACGCCGTTCCGCGAGCAGCAGACGCTGTTGTCCAAGACGCTGTTCAACCATCCGCGCGGCCGCGAGTTCGAAGAGCGGCTTCGCCTGAAGGTGATGACGGTCGACTCCTGCCAGGGTGAGGAACGCGGGCTGATCTTCTATTCGATGGTGGCGACCGCCGGCCAGGATGCGCTGAACTACATCTTCCCGGTCAGCCTGAGCGGCGCGGTGGATGCGGTGGAAGACAAGCTGAAAGTGCAGCGCCTGAATGTCGGCTTCTCCCGTGCGCAGGAGGCGATCTGGTTCGTCCATTCGATGCCGGTGGATGCGTTCCGCGGCGCGATTGGCCATGCGCTGCGTTACTACGCCAGCCAGCTGGACCGCCCCGCGCCCGACGCCGCACAGACCGATGCGCGCAGCCCGATGGAATCGAAGGTGCTGCAGTGGCTGCAGCAGACGCCGTTCGTGCTTGCCCATGGCGATGCGGTCGAGATCATTCCGCAGTTCCCGGTGGGTGACTACCTGCGCCAGCTCGACCCGACCTATCAGCACCCGGCGTGGCGGGTGGACTTCCTGGTGACCGTGCAGACCGTGCGCGGCGCGCTGCAGATCGTGATCGAGTACGACGGCTTCGAATTCCATTTCCGCCGCGACAAGCCGGTGCATGTGGGCAACCACGAGCGCTATCTGGTGGAGGCTGATGTCGAGCGCCAGCTGACCCTGGAAAGCTACGGCTACCGCTTCCTGCGCATCAACCGGTTCAACCTCGGCAGCGACCCGGTGCAGACGCTGTCCGACCGCCTCTATCGCCTGATTGAAGTGGCCGGCACGGAGATCCGCTCGGCAGCGGTCGATCAGGTGATCGAGCAGGTGCAGGGGCTGGAATCGAAGGAGAAGAAAGTCTGCAGCCGCTGTGGGCAGATCCGCAGCCAGGAAGAGTTCTTCGACCCTGACCTGCGCGCCGGTGCCGGCGGGGTGGGACGGATCTGCATGCCCTGCAAGGCGGGCTAGGCAGTGCTGCCGGGTGCCAGCGTGCGCACGGCCACCGCCGCCAGCCTGCGGCTGACCAGCCCGTAGAGTTCTTCCAGTTCGGCCGCGCGCGCGTCGGTCATGTTGGTACCGAACAGTACCCGCGACAGCGCCGCCTTGTGGGTGTCGGCGGGATAGCGCGCCCGCGCCCGGTACACGGCCTGCAGCACCAGCCAGGCCAGGCGGAACTTGCCTCCGGGCAGGGGGCGGACTACGCGGTCATAGACCTGCCAGAACTGGTATTCGGCCTGCAGGTCGACCGCCGGTGCTGCGAACGGCACCGGACGCGCACGTCCATGGGCGCGCCTGCGAACCGGAGGGAAACGGGGGTTGTGCTGTGCCATGCCTACAGGATGACCCAGCAACATTGTGGGAACCTTGCGTTGGTGCCGGAATATCAGTGCTGATTGTGCAAAGTGCGGCGGATGGCCCGTTTGGGTGGAGCGATTCCGCCGGGCATAGCCCGGCGCTACCAGATTGCGTGCGGCGAGGGGGCCCGCTTGGGTAGATGCCAACCTTGGTTGGCAAGGCGCGTCGGCGCCGGAGGGATTTCGCCGGGCATGGCCCGGCGCTACCCAGCCTGCCGCGAAGTGCATCCACGCATGGCGTGGATCTACTTAGAAGGTTATCGAGGTGCTGAACATCACCTGCCGGGGGGCGCTGCGCTGCAGGGTCTGGTAGTCGCCCGAGAACGACGAGCCGGCGATGGTGGCGGTGCCGATGTTGTTGCGGTTGAACAGGTTGCTCACGTCCAGCCGCAGCTCCAGCCCCGGCAGCAGGCTGTCCGGGCCCAGGGTGTAGGCCGTGTACGCGTTGACCTGCCAGAACGTCGGCACGCGGATGTCGTTTTCATAGGTGAAGGGCTGGCGCAGGTATGAGGTGCTGGTGGCACCGAAACGCCAGTCGCCGAAGTGCGCGGACAGGTCGCTGACCAGCGACAGCTGCGGGTAGCCCGGCTGCGCGTTGCCCTTGATCGGGTACACGGTATCGCCCACCACGAAATCGCTGTCGTAGTACGAGCGCGCCAGCGCGATGCCCTGGTAGAACTGCAGGTAGTCGGTCAGGTCGGCGGTGATGCCGAGATCGGCGCCGATCACGTGCATCTTCGGCATCAAGCGCACCGTGTTGATCTGCGCGAATTGTGTGCCGATGGCCGCCGACAGCAGGCGGTTGCGGATGTCGTTGTAGAACACATCACCGGTCACGGTCAGGCGGTCGAAGCGGTGGCTGGCCCCCACGGTCAGGTTCCAGTTCTTCTCTGGGCGCAGGGTGCCGGCCACGCGGTCGAACTCTTTCTGGTCACTGATGGTCCAGGCCGACGCGGTGTAGCCGATGTTGCCGCGCTGGGCCACGCGATAGCCGTTCATGGTGTTGACCAGGTCGATGAAGGCATCGGTCCGCTCGGTCGGGCTCCAATACAGCGACACGTGCGGCAGGAAGTTGCTCTTGGCGCGCAGCGTGCCGGACACCGGCCGCTCCGCTGCTTCGCCGATGCCGCCACCGGTGGTGGTGAAGTCCACGGCCTTGAAGCCCAGCCCCAGCACCAGCGTGTCGGTGACGGCGTAATTGTCATGCAGGTAGAACTGCCGCGAGCGGGTCACCCAGCTGGATGCGTTGTCGGTCTGGAACGCCGGCCCATACACATCGAACGGCCCGGTCGCCTTCAGTGGTTTGCCCTGCCCCAGCAGCGGCTGCTGGTACCACTCGGTCTTCGCGGCCGCCTTGCTCTTCTCCTGCCAGAAACCGGTGGTGAGGGTGTGCGCACCGGTCTCGAACTGCAGGTTGAACATGCCACCGAGGCGATTGAGGTGCGGCGTCTGTACCTGTTCGGAGAAAGGCGCGCCGTTGGGCGAGGGCACGGTCGGGTCGGTCAACGTGGCCTGGGTGTGGCTGTTGGCGTTGTACAGCTGCACGTTGCCGCTGAGCGCGGGCGTGATCTGGAAGCGATGGTTGATCGACGCGACGCGGTCGCGGGTCACCTGGCCGGTGTCGTAGGGAATCAGCTCGGACAGCTCGCCGCAGGTGTAGGCGCCGCAGGACGTGTCGGCGTTCTCCGGCGAGGCCACGTAGTACGCCCACGCATAGTCCGGATAGAAGCTGTCGGCCTTCCAGCCCAGCTTGCGGATCATGTCAAAGGAGATGTTGTTGTAGCCCCACACTGCGGCCTTGCTGTCGGACAGGAACACGGTGAAGTCACCCCACGCGACATCCTGTTGGGCCTTCAGGTCACCGCGCAGGAACTTCTGGGTGCCGGCGCCCTGGTACTTGTCGGCCGACACACGCTGCAGGTCGACCAGCAGCTTCGGGCCGTGCTCGCCCAGCTGGCCGCTCTGGCCCGAGACCGTGGTGACCCGCGTGTTGTTGCTGCCCACGCCCTGCTTGATGCGCAGGCTGGGGGTGTCCTGCAGGTCGCGCAGGCGGTACTCGAGGCTGCCGCCATTGACGCTGCTGGAGAACACACTGACCGGTGCACCGCCCGGGCTGACCGTGATCGAACCGATGCCATCGGGCACACCGACGTTGACCACGCTGGTGCCGGTAAGCGAGAGGAAGCCGTTGTCGTTCAGCGGCACGCCTTCGAAGGTGATGCCCATTTCATTCATGCGGAAACCGCGCACGAACAGGCTGGTGGCGGAAATATCCAGCCCCAGCCCGTCGGTGGCGGTGTAGCTGGCACCCGGCACGTTCTTCAGCATCGACAGGCCGTTGTTGCCCGAGACCATCGCATCCAGGTCGGTGGCATTGATGACGTAGCGGTTCGGGCCCACCACCTGGGTAGGGGCGACAGCAGCACCGCGTGGGGTGGCGATGACCTGCAGCGCGTTCAAGGTGGTGGGGGTGTCGTGCGCGGCGTCGGTGGATTCGGCAGCGTGCAGCGGTGCAACGAGGGCGGTGCCGATTGCCAGGGCAAGAAGCGTAGGTGGAGTGTTCATGGCCAGATCCAAGGTGCAGGGAGAAGAGGACGCAGGCGCACGCCCAGCGCGATGCAGCGCCGGATGGCGATGTAGTGGCTGGTGACGCGATTGCGTTGAAGGCGGGAACGGCGCAGCGCGCGCCGGTCAGCGGCAGACGAAGACGATCAGCTGCCGAACGATTCGATGGCGTGATTTCGACGTGCGGAAGTGTTGCATCGGACCGCCACATCCGCCATTGCACCGTGGGAAAGCGCGGCTATACGCAGGTATCGCTTTCGATGCCGCGCTATCATCTGCACGTTGCAGCGTGATGTCTGTGCGCTCGGTCAGCCTTTCGACCACTCGTGCCTGGCTCGACTTGCGCCGCCCTGGATGCTGAATGATCATGTCGACGGCGGCCGCGCGGATATCTGCGATGCCTTCCGCACGCACTGCCATGCAAGGCTCCGACGCGTTAACTCGACACTTCAAAGGACGAACGTCATGTTGAATGGATTGAAACCGCTCGCCGCAACTGCACTTTGCCTGCTCGGCCTGTCTGCCTTCGCCGAAAATGCCGCCGCTGCGCAATGGGTCGACAGCGGCCGCACTGCGTACTTCAAGCAAAGCCCCTTCTCCAGCGCATGGGAACACACCTGCACGACCGGCGGCACGCCGATCCAGGACTTCCCGGGCACCTGCGCCAACGATCCGTTCAGCGGCTGGACGACCAACTACAATGCCGCCAGCGCATCGGCCAACAACCAGCTCAATGCCTGCCACTTCGACTCGCAGAAGCTCGGCTCGGCCTGCTACGGCCTGGCGTATGCGATCAATGGGCAGGTCTACGCTGGCGGCCTGCCTGCCAGCTGCAACGTCGGTGCCCGTGCGGTGGTTGTTTCGACCCGCATGGAAACGATCGAGATCCAGAACCATGAGCTCGATGTAGAGAGTGTCCAGTCGGGCAACGAGTACGTCTGCCAGTAAAACCGTTGGTGGGACGCCGCCACCGTGCGTGGCGGCGTCCTTCTTCGTATTGCCGGCTTCTTACTGCAGCACGAAGCGCTCGATCGCCCTGGCCACGCCTTCATCGGCGTTGGTGGCGGTCTCGAAGCGCGCCACGGCCTTCACCGCATCGATGGCATTGCCCATCGCCACGCTGGTGCCGGCGTACTGCAGCATGGTGAGGTCGTTCTCCTGGTCGCCGATGGCCATCACGTTGGCGCGGTCGATGCCCAGGTGCTCGGCCAGCTTCTGCAGGCTGGGCCCCTTGCCGGCGCGGTGGTCGAACACTTCCAGGAAGAACGGCGCGCTCTTCAGCACCGCGAAACGCTCGGTCAGCGCGGCCGGCAGGCGCGCGATGGCGGCATCCAGCACGTCCGGTTCGTCGATCATCATCAGCTTGATGAAGGACATGCCAGGGTCCATGTCGGCCACGCGGCGGTACGACAGTGGCATGCGCGAAAGATGCGAGTCGGCCACGGTGTAGATGCTGATGTCCTGGTTGGGCGTGTACATGCGCTGCGCATCCAGTGCCTGGAAGTGCACGCCGATCTCGCGGGCGACCTGTTCGCAGTACACGAAATCGTCGAAGCTGAGCGGATACTCGACCACGGTTTCGCGCGGGCCGATGCGCTGCACCAGGCCGCCGTTGCAGGCGATGCAGTAGTCATCGTCGCCATCGATGCCAAGCTCATGCAGGAACGGCGCCAACCCTGGAACCGGGCGGCCGCTGGTCAGCACGATGTGCACGCCCAGCGCGCGCGCCTGGGCGATGGCCTGCTTCACGCGCGCGGTGAGCTTGTGGGCGGGGTCCAGCAGGGTGCCATCCATATCGATGGCGACCAGTTCGATGGTCGATTGCCTGCGACCCATGTCCATCATCTTCAACCAGTGCGGGGGACGCCCATTTTAGGCCAGGCCGCCTGGCAACGCCGGCCTCATGCATCGTTCACCTCTGCGGGGCGCTGGCCGGGGATACTCGTGGGGCCTGTGCGTCCCCCACCGCAGGACGGCCCTATCGACCGCCCTTCCCTGGACACTCTTTCGACGCATGACCTACCAAGCGCCCGACGCCACTGACACCGCCCCTCTCGCCCAGCAGATTGAAGACCTGATCGACGGCCTGCCCGGCGACCATATCCGCGTCGGCACGCTGCTGCATGCGCTGGGCGACGAAGGCCTGATGCTGGTGGTGATCCTGCTGTCGGCGATCTTCCTGATTCCGGTATCGATTCCCGGGCTGAGCACGGTGTTCGGTGCGTCCATCCTGCTGATCGGCCTGAGCCGCGTACGCGACCGTCCGTTGTGGGTGCCGCAGCGATTGGCCGACAAGCAGATCGCCACCGACAAGCTGAAAGCCAACCTGGGCCGTGCCCTGAAATGGGTGCACCGCATGGAGCGGTTGTCCCGGCCGATGCGGCTGGCAGCGATGGTGCGCTCGAAGAAGATGATGCGCTTGAACAACCTGGCGCTGGTGTTCGCCACGATCCTGCTGATGCTGCCGGCCGGGCCGATTCCCTTCAGCAACACGCTGCCGGCGCTGGCGCTGATGTCCTTTGCGATCGGCTTCATCCAGCGCGATGGCGCGGCGGTGGCAGCCGGCTACGGCTTCGTAGTGGCGTCGGTGGTGTACTTCGGTGTGCTGCTGGGCGGCGTGGGCTTTGCGGCCGAATCGGTGTTCAGTGGGCTGCGTGGCAAAGCAATCTGATACTCGGCTGCAGGGTCTGGCATACGGGAAAGTCCGCGACGCAGTGGACGCGGACGCAGGTCACATCCCAGGGGTTCTACGCGGGCTGGGGCCGGGCGCGTTGTCGATCCAGAGCTTGAGTTCGGCGAGGTTTGCGAACTCCATGGTGTACAGCTTACTGTCGACGACACAGCACATCAGCAGTTCGACGTCGTTGGCATCGTCACTTTCGCCTTTATCGTCGGTGTCATCCTCCAGTGACAGCAGCCACCGCACGTAGTCCCTGAAGTCCTGAAATTCGACGCCGACCTTCTGCGACGCCAGCGCCTTTGCAAACTCCTGAACCGTGTCGCACTGGATGGAGATGGAGCTGCTGAAGGTGATATCAGCCTGAGGAAGTTTGATGATCTGTGGAATACATACACAGGCACCGTAGCTCCTCACGGGGAACTCGATACTGGCACCCTCGGTCAATCGCCAGCCGATCAGATGGCAGCTTGCATGGATGTCAGACCACCCATTCAACAGGCGGCACAGCTTCTTCCTGCGCGGCTTTCTTGCTTCAGTGGCTGCATCGCGCTTCTCATTCTTGAACTCTATCAGCGAGAAGTTCCGGCCATCTGAGGCAAGCACGTCCGCACCCAGCCGAACATCCTGATGGTCGGTTGGCGCTATGTAGGCACTATGCCCCAAGTTCTCCAGTTCGCGTTCCAGGTTCCGGCTGAACGCGGCCACATTGGACGTTTCATGATTCAACTTCATACGATGCTCCCTATCGATGGGGAGCATCGTAACGAAATGACCGGCATCGGGTCATCCGGTGCCAGCCAGCGGCCTTCATCGTGCCGACACCCGCCACACCACGTCGCCCACATCATCGGCGACCAGCAGCGCGCCCTCCGCATCGATGGCCATGCCCACCGGCGCGCCCATCAGCGTCTTCTCGTCCTTGGACGCGAACCCGCTCACCACCGCTTCCGGGCGGCCGGCCGGCTTGCCGTCCTTGAACGGCACGTACACCACTTCGTAGCCGCTCAGTGGCGAGCGGTCCCAGCTGCCGTGCTCGCCGATGAAGGCACCGCCGTGGTACTTCGCCGGCAGTGCCTGGCCGGTGTAGAACAACAGGCCCAGCGGTGCCACGTGCGAGCCGATGGCGAAGTCCGGGCGGATTGCCTTGGCCACCAGGTCCGGCCGCTGCGGCTGCACGCGCTCGTCCACATGCTGGCCGTAGTAGCTGTAGGGCCAGCCGTAGAAGCCGTGCTCCTGCACCGAGGTGAGGTAATCGGGCACCAGGTCGGCGCCGATCTCGTCGCGTTCGTTCACCACCGCCCACAGCTTGCCGGTGCTCGGCTCCCAGTCCAGGCCGGTGGGGTTGCGCAGGCCCGAGGCGTAGATGCGGCTGCCGCTGGTGGCCACGTCCACTTCCAGCACCACCGCGCGGCGGTACTCGACGGCCAGGCCGTTCTCGGTGATGTTGCTGTTGGAGCCCACGCCCACGTACAGCTTGCTGCCATCGCGGCTGGCCAGCAGTTCCTTGGTCCAGTGGTGGTTGATGGTGCTGGGCAGGTCGGTGAACTCGCTGCCCTTGTCGGACATGCGGGTTTCGCCCGGCACGTAGTGGTATTTCATGATGTTGCCGGTGTTGGCCACATACAGCGTGTCACCGATCAGCTGGATGCCGAACGGCGAGTGCAGGTTTTCGATGTACACGTGCTGGGTCCAGGTGCCGGTGCCCGGCGCGCGCCGCAGCAACGTGACCCGGTTGCCGCCCTTGCCGGCCTTGCCCGAGCGCGCCTTCACCTTGCCGGCGATCCACTGCTTGGGCGTGGTGACCGGCTCTTCGCCGGGACCGTTGCCTTCCACTACCAGCACATCACCATTGGGCAGCGACAGCAGCCGGCGCGGGTGCTGCAGGTTGGCAGCGATGCGTTCGATCTTCAGGCCGTCGGCCACCGACGGTGCCTGGCCCTCGGCCCAGCCCACGCCCTTGGGCACCTGCATCGGCGGCAACAGGTAGTTCTCGGGTTTGGGCAACGGCGGTTGCGCGCCGGACTGGTCGGCCGGGTGGTATTCGGCCTTGCCGGCACAGGCGACCAACGCCAGGGACAACGAGAGCACGCCCACGGCGGGCAGGATGCGCTTAGCCATGACGGGCTCCTTGCAGCACCGGCTGCTGCAGCGAAAGCACGATGAAGCCGAGCGCGATCAGTGCCACCGTCAGCGCGGAGAGGATGGTGCCCGGCACGGCCGCCGCATAGGCGTCGCGGCTGTGCACGAAGGCGTTCCAGACGGCCAGCACGATGGCGACCAGGTTGAGCAGGAAATCGAGGCGGTCGGTGCCGGTGGCGGTGCCGTTGCGGCGCCAGACCGCGAACAGGTTGATCAGCCGCGGCAGGATGGCGATCAGCAGGCCGAAGGTGATCAGCCACGCCGCCGACTTGCCCCACATCACTTCAGCGGTGTTGAGGTAGAGGATGTCGAAAATGAGGCCGGCCACGAAGAAGCCGAACGGTATCGGATTCAACAGGCTGAAGAGTGTTGTGCCGAGGCCGCGATGGGCCTGGGCGACGGGGTTGACCATGGTCGTGCTCCGTTCGGGGAAGGGGTGCACGGGCTGTAGTAGCACAGGGGGGCGGGAGGGGGTGCGATGATCTGGGCATCGGATGGCCTCGACGCTATGGCGATGCCCAATGCGAAGTCCGCACGACGTGGCCAGTGCCATCCAGCTCCACCGACCACGCCTCGATATGGGGCAGGAATGGATTTTCGTACCACAGCCGTTCCACGCAGGTGCCACTGCATGGGGTGCTGGCATAGCGGGAAAACCGTTGTCCACGCGGCTCTGTGACATCGGGTGCGCCCAGCGCATCGATGACGGCCTCTCGACGGTCCCCGGGCTGCAGGGAAGCGATGCCGCGCTCGGCCAGGATGGAAGTAGCCGAGCATCCCCCCACGTAAAACACGGCCGCCATCGCCAACAGCCACGCCAGGTTCTTCACGTCTGCGCCTCCGCATCCAGCTCCATGGCAGCGTCCCGTATCTCATGGAATGGCAGCATGGTTTCGAAGCCGAATTCGTGTTCCATGCTGATGCGGACCAGGCCGCCAATGGCGAACCAGCTGGTATTGGCGTGCACATCGATGCCATGCCAACCGCCCCCTGCCAGCAGATCCAGCGTCTGCGCCCGGGGCATCTTTGTGCTTTCCTCCCGCAGCAGCGCGCGGCGGTGCCGTTTCATCAGCAGGCGCAGCTGCTTCACCGTGGTGATGTTGAAGGCGCTGAGCTCCGGCAGCAGCTCGGCGATGTCGGCATCGGTCCAGTAATCGTGGCGATGGTGATACATCGACAGCACCACCTTGCGGATGGTGGCCACGGTGAGTGGGGCCAGATCGGCGCGGGCGCGGGCATTGGGGCGTTTCATCCGGTGTCCTCCGGGGAGCCTGGGCATGGTGGCATGGCGGTGGGGTTCCGGTGCGGGTGGATTGTGCCAACCAAGGTTGGCACCTACCGGGGCACCGACCAGAGCGGCGCAGTCGTCATTACAAGGCGGCATAAGTGTTTGTGACGTATTTGGCACATCCGCACATCGACTGCGTGAAGAGGTAGGGGGTTGTTCGTTGTGTCGCGTTTGGCTCGTTGCGATGGGGCAGATCCGCCCCGCCGTCCTGCCATGCCGATTCACAACAGAAGGATTCGTGTATGAAGCGACACACGCAACGCTCCGCGCCACCGCGCTCTGCGCGCCTGGCCCTGGCCACTGCCCTGGTACTGGGCAGCCTGGCCGTTACCGCCCAGGCGCAACAGGCCGACCCACTGGCGGGTATCCAGTGGCATCTGCTCAATACCGGGCAGACGGTGCCGGCCGATACGCTGCCGGTGGCCGGCAACGATCTCAACGTCGATGGCCTGTTCCGCAATGGCATCCGTGGCCAGGGCGTGGTGATCGGCATCGTCGATGACGGCCTGCAGATCGCCCACCCGGACCTGGCCGCGAACGTGGCGGCGGTAGCGGGCAAGAACTTCGCCAACGGCTCCAACAATCCCACGCCGTCCAATCCCGATGCTGACAGCCACGGCACGATGGTGGGCGGCATCGCCGGTGCGGTGGGCGCCAACAACCTGGGCGTGCGTGGCGTGGCCCCGGCGGCAACGCTGAAGGGCTTCAACGTGCTGGCCTCCAATGCGCAGGGCAACCAGCAGAGCAACATCGAATACGCCTGGTGGGATGGCGCCGAGTCGGCCGATGTGCAGGTGTTCAACAACAGCTGGGGCGCTGGCCCGGGCAACCCCAACCTGCCCGTGGCCTACAGCCAGAACACGGTGAGTTCGTACGAGCAGGCACTGTCGGGCACGCGCGGTGGCCGCGGCGGCATCTACGTGAAGTCGGCCGGCAACAACTTCAACAACGCCTCGATCAGCCAGACCCAGGACGTCTGCACCACCGATACCAAGAACCGCAACACCGGCTGTGTGCCGGCCGGCCGCGATCCCCGCAACAACCTGTTCAACGTGATCACCGTGGGTGCAGTGCGCGCCGATGGCGTGCGTTCGTCGTACTCGTCCACCGGTTCGGCACTGTGGGTGTCGGCCTTTGGTGGCGAGTACGGCCTGCAGGCGCAGTACGCCCCGAACCTGGTGGCACGTGCGTACGATCCGGCCATCGTCACCACCGACGTGACCGGCTGCACGCAGGGCAGCAACAAGAACACCAACCGCCAGAACACGCTGGACAGCAACCTGTCGGCGATCGACAGCACCTGCAACTACACCGCGAAGATGAACGGTACGTCGGCGTCGGCGCCGATGGTGTCGGGCGTGGCGGCGCTGGTGCTGGAGGCCAACCCGAACCTGTCCTACCGCGATGTAAAGTACATCCTCGCCACCACGGCCACCCGCAACCATCCGAACCAGCCGGCGGTGACGCTGGCCGACGGCCGCACGCTGGTGCCGGGTTGGACGGTGAATGCAGCCAACCGCGCTTACAGCAACTGGTACGGCTTCGGTGTGGTCAACGCGGCGCGCGCCGTGCAGGTCGCCGAGAACTTCCAGTCGCTGGGCCCGCTGCTGGATACGGGCTGGCGCACCACCACGCGCACGGTGGCCATCGGCAACACCTCCGCCGCCGCCGCGCGGTTGACCTTCCAGCTGGCCAATGGCGCACGCAACATCGAGTCGGTGCAGCTGGGCTTCCGGGTGAACCACAGCAATACCCGCCAGCTGCAGTTCGTGCTTGTTTCGCCCAGTGGTACGCGCAGCGTGGTGCAGCCGGCCTTCACCGCCATCGGTTCCGGTACCAATGGCGTGCAGCGCAACTTCACCAACTGGGATCTGCTGTCCAGCAATGCCTTCCTGGATGAAAGTGCCACCGGCACCTGGACGCTGGAAGTGACCGACATGGGGCAGGCCGCGAATGCTGCATCGCGCGGCAACCTCGAATTCTTCAAGATCCGCGTTCTGGGGCACTGATGATGAAAACGACCATTCTGTTGAGCACGCTCGCCTTCGCGGCGATGACCTCCCCTGCCTGGGCACAGAGCTCGGGGCAGACCCCACCGGCACGGAGCCTGTCCACCGTGGATGCACAGGAACTGAAAGCTTCGGCCACCGGCCGTTCGTTCGACGTGGGCGGCACGCGTTTCCAGCTGTCCCCGTCGACCACGGTGCAGCAGGCTGCGGGCGGCCAGTTCCGGATCACGCCGCAGGCAGCTGCCACCACCAGTTCGCGCAGCAAGCGTTCGCTGGATGGCGCGGCAGCAGCCGGCGCTGATGCCGGCGCCGGCAAGTTCGCCGCTGCGGTGTCCAACGATGGTGCGCCAGTGGTGGCGACCTCGCGGGTGAAGGTGTTCTTTACCGATGCGGCATCTGCACAGCGCGCGGCAAAGGCCACGGGCGGCACCGTGGTGAAGGTGTCCAGGGCTGCCGGTCTGGCCATCGTGGAATACCCGTCGGTGAACGCGGCGCTGGATGCGAGCACCCGGCTGCTGTCGACTGCGGGCGTGCGCGCGGCCGAGCCGGACGTGGTGCAGTGGGAAGAGAAGAAGTGATCTAGGGCGTTGCGTGGTGCCCCCGGCCGGTTGGCTCTCCTGGCCGGCCGGGGGATTGGCGAGCGGGAGGGCGTGCCGACCAACGGTCGGCACCCACCACAATCCAATGGCACCCACCACAATCCAATGGCATCCACCAGATTCCCAATGGTCGGCATGCACCAGGTTCCCAATGTCGGCACCCGCCAGAATCAGGATGTCGGCACCCGCCAGATTCATTCATCGCGTGTCGACCAAGGTCGACACCTACCAGGGCGATGCGTCGTTCAGCGTGCGGCGACGCTCGCGCTGTGCGGCAGCTTGCACGCCGCCAACGCTTCACTGCCCGCGGCCGGATGTTCCGGCTCCAGCAGCAACCGCTGTACGTCCGAGAACAGCTGCTCCACCGGCATGCCGTAGGGCGCGAACAGGCGCAAGCGACCTTGGCGGTCGAACACGTAGCCGCCGGCGATATGGCTCATCGTGTAGGTGTCCGGCAGCTGCCCGGGCTCCTTCTCGTAGAACGCCTTGAAGTCGCTGGCCATCGCCGAGAGCTGTGCCTCGTCACCGACCAGTGCCATCGCCTTCGGGTCGAACGCGTGCACATAGGTGTGCGCGGCTTCGGGGGTATCGCGCGCCGGATCGACGCTGACAAACACCACCTGCAGCTGGTCGGCATCCTTGCCCATCAGGTGCTTGACCTGGCTCAGTTCGACCATGGTGGTCGGGCACACGTCCGGGCAGCTGGTGAAGCCGAAGAACAGGTAGGTCACCTGCCCCTGCAGGTCCTTCGGGCCACGCAGGGTGCCGGCGCTGTCAGGCATGGTCCAGTGCTGGCCCAGTTCCTCGCAGGCGATGTCCTTGGAATAGAAATCCATGCGCGACTGCGCGCTGCAGCCGGCCAGCAGGCCGAGTGCGAGGCCTGCGGCAAGCAGCGGCAGGCGCAGGGAACGAACAACGGAAGCAACACGCATCACGGGTACCACCAACACGAGGTGGGCGCGGTCTCGGTCAGGCCTGCCCTGGGCGAAGAGAGGGCTGAGGTGCCAGGGCGATCGCGCACTCCTTGCCGATCGCCCCGGCCACGGTCAGTTGATCATCATGTGGTAGTGCATGCTCCAGATGATCCAGATCGACAACGCGACCACGATGAACAGGATCACCAGGGTGAACACGAAGCTGGCGAGGTTCCAGCCACCTTCGGACTTGCGGTCCATGTGCAGGAAGTACACCAGCTGCACCAGGATCTGCGCGACCGCGAAGCCGACCAGCAGGAACAGCGTGACCGGCCGTGACAGCACCGGGTTCATCACCAGCGCGAACGGCACCACCGTCAGCAGCGCGCACAGCACGAAGCCGATCAGGTAGGACTTGGTGGAACCGTGCGCATTGCCGGCGCGCGAGGTTTCGACGTGGGCCATGTCAGAAGGCTCCGATCAGGTAGACGAAGGTGAAGACGCAGATCCACACCAGGTCCAGGAAGTGCCAGAACAGGCTCAGGCAGGACACGCGGGTGATGTTGGTCGGGGTGAGGCCGCGGCGATACACCTGGTGCATTACCACCGCCATCCAGATCAGGCCGCTGGCCACGTGCAGGCCGTGGGTGGCAACCAGGGCGAAGAACGCCGACAGGTAGGCACTGGTGCTGGGGCCGGCACCTTCATGGATGAGGTGCGAGAACTCGTACAGCTCCATGCCGATGAACGAGGCGCCGAGCACGAAGGTCACGCCCAGCCAGCGCAGCACCGCCGCCTTGTCCAGGCGGTGCATGGCCAGCACGGCCTGGCCATAGGTGATGCTGGACACCAGCAGGATGAAGGTCTCGGCCATCACGAACGGCAGCGAGAACAGTTCCTTGCCGGTCGGGCCGCCGGCGTAGGCGGTGCTGAGCACCGCGTACGAGGCGAACAGCGAGCCGAACAGCACCAGGTCGGACATGAGGTATACCCACATGCCGAACACCTTCATGCCGCCCTGTTCGTGGGCGTGATCGTGCTCGTGATGGTCGTCGTGGACCAGCGCATCGCTGTCCAGTTGCGGACGGGTCAACAGATTCATGCGCCTGCCTCCTGCAGCTTGGCGTGGTTGGCCGCTTCGGTACGCGCCACCTCTTCGGAGCTGACGTAGTAATCCACGTCCTCGTTGTAGGAGCGCGCGATCAGGGTGGCGATCATCGCGATGAAGCTGGCACCGGCCATCCACCAGATGTGCCACACCAGGGCGAAGCACAGCACCAGGATCCAGACGTTGAGGATCAGCGGCACACCGGTGTTCTTCGGCATGTGGATCGGCGCGTACTTCTTCGGCGGCGGCGGCAGGCCACGCTTCTTCGCTTCGTGGAAGGCGTCCAGCTCATCGGCCTTGGGCACCACGGCGAAGTTGTAGAACGGCGGCGGCGATGGCGTGGCCCATTCCAGCGTGCGTGCATTCCACGGGTCGCCGGTGAGGTCGAGGTTGCGCTTGCGGTCGCGCACGCTGACGTAGATCTGCACCAGCATCAGGATGATGCCCGCGAACACGAACAGCGCACCGATGAAGGCGGCGATCAGGTACGGCGTCCACGCCGGGTTGTCGTACTGGTTCATGCGCCGGGTCATGCCCATGAAGCCCAGCATGTACAGCGGCATGAAGGCCAGGTAGAAGCCGATCACCCAGCAGGCGAAGGACCACTTGCCCAGGCGCTCGTTGAGGGTGAAGCCGAACACCTTCGGGAACCAGTAGACGAAGCCGGCCAGGTAGCCGAACAGCGCACCGCCGATGATGGTGTTGTGGAAGTGCGCGACCAGGAACAGGCTGTTGTGCAGCAGGAAGTCCGCGCCCGGGATGGCCAGCAGCACGCCGGTCATGCCACCGATGGTGAAGGTGACCAGGAAGGCGATGGTCCACAGCATCGGCACGCTGAACTCCACGCGGCCGCCGTACATGGTGAACAGCCAGGTGAAGATCTTCACGCCGGTGGGGATGGCGATGATCATCGTCATGATGCCGAAGAAGGCATTGACGCTGGCACCGGAGCCCATGGTGAAGAAGTGGTGCAGCCAGACGATGAAGGACAGGATGCCGATCGCGAGGGTGGCGCCGACCATCGACTTGTAGCCGAACAGCTTCTTGCGCGAGAAGGTGGCGGTCACTTCAGAGAAGATGCCGAACGCCGGCAGCACCAGGATGTACACCTCCGGGTGGCCCCAGGCCCACACCAGGTTCACGTACATCATCGGGTTGCCACCCAACGTGTTGGTGTAGAAGTTGAAGTCCAGGTAGCGGTCCAGGGTGAGCGCACCCAGGGCTACGGTCAGGATCGGGAAGGCGGCGATGATGATCACGCTGGTGACCAGCACGGTCCAGGTGAACACCGGCATCTTCATCAGGGTCATGCCCGGCGCACGCATGCGCAGGATGGTGATGAACAGGTTGACGCCGGTCAGCAGGGTACCGATGCCGGAGGCCTGCAACGCCCAGATGTAGTAATCGACACCGACCCCGGGACTGAACTCGATGCCCGACAGCGGCGGATAGGCGACCCAGCCGGTCATCGCGAATTCGCCTACACCCAGCGAGATCATCATCAGCGCAGCGCCGACCACGAAGATCCAGAAGCTGAAAGCGTTGAGGAACGGGAACGCCATGTCGCGCGCACCGATCTGCAGCGGCACGATGATGTTCATCAGGCCGACCACGAACGGGGTGGCCACGAAGAAGATCATGATCACGCCGTGCGCGGTGAAGATCTGGTCGTAGTGTTCCGGTGGCAGGAAGCCATCGCTGCCCGGCCCGGCCGCCGCCAGCTGTGCGCGCATCATCAGTGCATCGGCGAAGCCGCGCACCAGCATGACCAGCGCGACGACCACGTACATGATGCCGATCTTCTTGTGGTCCACCGTGGTGAACCAGTCGCGCCAGAGCACGCCCCACAGCTTGAAATAGCTCACCGCGCCGAGCAGCGCGAGGCCGCCCAGCACCATGGCCGCCAACGTGACCACGACGATCGGCTCGTGCAGCGGCACGGCCTCCCACGTCAATTTACCCAACATGTTCGTTACTCCTGGGAAACCTGGGCACCGCCGGCAGCGCCCGCCGGGGTTGCAGCAGCGGTGTTCTCACCGACGCCGATGAACTGGTCGATGACCTTCTTGAACAGCAGCGGTTCGACGCTGGAGAAGTGCTGCACCGGCGCGTTCTTCGACGGTGCGGCCAGCGCCTTGAACTGCTCGAAGCTGAGCGCATCCGGCGCGCTGCGCACCTCGGCCACCCAGCGATCGAAGTCTTCGTTGCTGCTGGCGGTGGCGATGAACTTCATGTTCGAGAAGCCATGGCCGCTGTAGTTTCCGGACATGCCACGGAACTGGCCGGGCTCGTTGGCGATCAGGTGCAGCTGCGTGCGCATGCCGGCCATCGCGTAGATCTGTCCACCCAGCTGCGGGATGAAGAAGGTGTTCATCGTCGAGTTGGAGGTGATGTTGAACGCCAGCGCGCGGTTGGCCGGGAAGTTGAGCTGGTTGACGGTGGCGATCCCCAGGTCCGGGTACACGAACACCCACTTCCAGTCGGTGGCGATCACGTCCACGTGCAGCGGTTCGCCGGCCACGTCCAACGGCTTGTACGGATCGAGCTCGTGGGTGGACTTCCACACGATCACCGCCAGCACCGCGATGATCAGCAACGGCACGCCCCAGACCACCACTTCCACCTTCGTGGAGTGCGACCAGTCCGGCGTGTACTTCGCCTTGGTATTGCCGGCGCGGAAGCGCCAGGCGAACACGAAGGTCAGCACGATGGCCGGCACGACGACGATCAGCATCAGGCCGATGCAGATCAGGATCAGGTCGCGCTGTGCGATCCCGACCATGCCCTTCGAATCCAGCAGCACCCAATCGCAGCCCGTCAGGGCGATGCAGGCCAGGGCGACCAGCGCCAGGCGGATGCGGTTCCAGCAGATATTCATTGGTGGTCAACCCTGTTGAAGATGCGCGCTTGACCGGCTCGCCTGCGCGCAGCGCCCGGGCGTGGAGCGGCTACACTGTGGGTACGAGGTCGCCTACAAACAGGCGAGCCACTCCAATCAAGCCCATACAAGATACAGCATTGTATGGACTTGTGCATCTGTACGTATGGAAAAATCCGACCGATGACGCCTCCTGCTGCCGGCCGCCGCCTGAAACACCCCAACCGGACCTGGGTCCGCCCGTTCCGTGAGGGCGCAGGACCGCTGTACCTGCAGATCGCCCAGCAGGTGCGTGAGGCGGTGGACGATGGCGTGCTGCGCCCGGGCGATCGCCTGCCGCCGCAGCGCGACCTGGCCCAGCAGGTGGGGGTGGACCTGACCACGGTCACCCGCGCCTTCGCCGAACTGCGCCAGGCCGGCCTGCTGGACGCGCAGGGCGCGGGCGGCACCTTCATTGCGATGTCCGCCGGCAACCGCAGCACCTCGGTCGACCTGAGCATGAACATCCCGCCGCTGCTGGGCAGCGCGCCGTTCGCACAGGGCATGGAGGCCGGTTTCCAACACTTGGGCCAGCAGCTGGGCCAGGGCGAGCTGATGAGCTACCACGTCGGTGCCGGCAGCCGCGACGACCGCGCTGCGGCCGTGCAATGGCTGGCGCCGGTGCTCGGCCCGGTGGGCGCCGAGCGGGTGGTGATCTGCCCCGGCGCGCAGACTGCGCTGTGCGCACTGATCCTGGCCCGCACCCAGCCGGGCGAACTGATCGCCGCCGAGCAACTGACCTATCCGGGCCTGCTGGCCGCTGCGCGCGTGCTGCAGCGGGGCGTGGTGCCGGTGGCGATGGACGCCGAGGGCATGCTGCCCGATGCCCTGGACGAAGCCTGCCAGCAGCGCCGGCCGCGCCTGCTGTATCTGGTGCCGACCATCCAGAACCCGACCACGGCGACGATGTCGGCGCAGCGCCGGCAGGCCCTGCTGGCGGTGGCACGGCGGCACGAACTGACCGTGGTCGAGGACGATCCCTACTGGCTGCTGGCCGGCGATGCCGCCCCGCCGCTGGCCGCGCTGGCCGACGGTGGCTGCCCGGTCTACTACATCTCCACCCTGTCCAAGTGCCTGGCCCCCGGCCTGCGCACGGCCTACCTGGTAGTGCCGGGCGGCGAGCCGATGGAGCCGGTGCTGGACGCCCTGCGTGCGATCGCGCTGATGCCCACCCAGTCGATGGTGGCCGTGGCCTCGCACTGGATCCGCACCGGCCAGGCGCAGGCGATGGTGCAGCGCTTCCAGCAGGAACTGCGCGAGCGCCAGGCCATTGCTGCCCGCTACCTGCCCGCCCGCCGCCAGGCCCACCCGGCCGGCCTGCATGTGTGGCTGCCGTTGCCGCCGCGGCTGGACCAGTACCGGCTGATCCAGGCGGCACAGGAACAGGGCCTGGGCATTGCCAGCTCCGACGCCTTCAGCGTGGAGGAACCGCCACCGGGCAACGCCATCCGCCTGTCGCTGGGCGGTGCGGTGGACCAGGAGGCACTGGCCGGCGCGCTGGCCAAGCTGAACGAGATCCTGTCCGAGGCGCCCGACGCGCGGCATTCGGCGATCGTCTGAGCCATCCCGTGAGCCATACCCATACAAGATGATATCTTGTATGCAATGTATGGACGGAGGATGTGCCGCAGATGGCCGCCGACAAACTGAAGTTCCACCTGGTGATGGCCGGCTGCGGCGGGTTCGTCGTGCTGATGCTGGCCGCCCTGGCCTGGGTGTGCCTGCAACCACAGACCGTGGATGTGCAGGCCGCCGAGCGCCACGCCATTGAACAGTGCCTGCAACGCAGCGAGGACGCGGCGCGCAGCGAGATTCAACGCCGCGCCCAGGCCGACTCCTGCCGCGAGATGCGCAAGCAGTACGTGCACAAGTTCGGCGCGGACGGCTCCTGATGGGCGCAGCCGCGCCGCGCCCACGCCGTTCGATGCTGCCGGTGATGATCGCCCTCGCCTGCCTGTTCATGGCCGGCGTGGGGGCGGCACTGTGGCAGTACTTCGGCTATGGCGAGCAGTCCACGTTCGCCGAACAGGCCATCGTCTTCGATGACTCGCAGCTGCGGTTGCCGGCGGAACTGGCCGGCGACACCGGCCGCATCCGCGTGGTGCATTTCTGGGACCCGGCCTGCAGCGTGTGCAACCGCGAAACCGGTGCGCACCTGAGCTACCTGATCAGCATGTATCGCCGCGCCGGCATCGACTTCTATGCCATCCGCCGCCCCGGCACCCAGGGTGAACTGCCTGAGCCGCTGCGCAGCAAGGTGATCACCCTGCCGACCATCGACGGCATCGGGAACATTCCGGCCAGCCCGGCGGTGGCGATCTGGGACCGCCAGGGCCACCTGGCCTATGCCGGCCCTTACAGCATCGGCATGGTCTGCAATTCGGCCAACAGCTTCGTCGAACCGTTGCTGGACAAACTGGTGCGCGGGGAAACCGTGCGCCCGAAAGGACTGCTTGCCGTGGGCTGCTACTGCCCCTGGCAGGCCCAGCGCTGAGGACGCGCGATGACATCACCGACGCTGGCTGGCGCAGCCGCCACACACAACAACGGCGGTCACCTGTCCGAACCGACCGATGGTTATGGACAGGCTCCCGCCGTTGGAAGCAACGATACGCCCCGACATCCTCCGTACATGCCGCGACCCGATGTCGCAGGGCCTGGCATTGCAGGGCTGGGCTGGGTGCAGGACGTGCACGTGCACAGCGGCCCGATCTACCTGCGCATCGTCAACACGCTGGAACGCACCATCAATCGCGGTAGCCTTGCCCCCGGGCAACGGCTGCCCTCGCAGCGCGCGTTGGCGCAGCAGCTCGGCGTGGATCTGACCACGGTGACCCGCGCCTTCGATGAAGCACGCAAGCGTGGACTGATCGAAGCACGCGGGCCACAGGGCAGCTTCATCGCGCCGCCCAAGGCGGGCTTTGACCAGGCCGTCGATCTCAGCATGAACGTGCCACCGGTACCCGACGCCGATGCACTGGCGGAAATGCTGCGTCGAGGCGCCGCGGCGGTGCTTGCGCGCAGCAATGCGCCGAACCTGATGACCTATCACCTGGGCGGTGGCAACCCGACCGACCGCCACGCGGCGGCGCGCTGGCTGCAGCCGATGCTGGGCACGGTGGACGACGCACGCCTGCTGCTGACCGAAGGCGCGCAGGTGGCGCTGGCGGCGATCCTGCTCAGCCAGGGGCGCGAGGGCGATGCGATCCTCTGCGACCGGTTGGTGTATCCGGGTCTGCTGCAGGCCGCCGCCGCACTGGGACGGCGGCTGGTCGCGGTGGAGGGCGACGAACATGGCATGTGCCCGGAGGCGCTGGCCCGCCGGGCGCGGGAATGTGGCGCGCGCCTGGTCTACCTCAACCCCACCTGCCAGAACCCGACGGCACTGACCGTGCCCACCACGCGGCGCGAAGCGCTGGCGCGGGTGCTGGAGCGCGAAGGCCTGCTGGCGATCGAGGACGATCCGTACTGGCACCTGGCCGTCACTGCGCCCATTCCGCTGGCGACGCTGGCACCGCGACACGTGTTCCATGTGGCCACGCTTTCAAAGGTGATCAGCCCCGGCCTGCGTACCGCGTTCGTGCAATGCCCGGGCGCCGCCCATGCCGAGGCGATGGCCACCGCACTGCGTGCCACGCGGTTGATGGGTCACCCGCTGGTCTCCGCGCTGGCCAGCCAGCTGCTGCTGGATGGCTCGGCGCAGGCGCTGCTGGCGCAGGTACGCGAGGAAGCGCGCGAGCGCACGCGGATGGCGCGGTATCTGCTGGCGCCCTCGTTGCTGGAGCGCGCCGATGGGCTGCATGCGTGGTGCCGGGTGCCAGCGCCGTGGACCGACGCCACGCTGGTGCGCACGGCGCAGCTGCAGGGCCTGGCGATCGCGCCTTCATCGGCGTTCTGTCCGCCGGGCGCGCCGTTCGCGAGCGGGGTGCGGCTGTCGTTGGGATTGGCTGCGGACCGGCGGCAACTGGAAAACGCGCTGCGGCGGATCGATCGGTTGTTGTTGTCCGATGCGTTGCCGGCGATTGACCGGTAGTGGAAGGGCATCCACGCATGGCGTGGATCTACTGGGCCTGTTCCGGTAGATGCCAACCTTGGTTGGCAATGCCCGTTCACGCCATGCGTGGATGGGTGTTGCACCTGGTCGTGCCGGCCGCTGGCCGGCAACGGCATGCACACTACGGTCATGAGGTTGCCGGCCAGCGGCCGGCACTACCCCAGCGCGGCCAACGCCTGCACCAGCGCATCCATCTGCGCGGGGCGGGTGAACACCGATGGTGTCACCCGCACGCAGGCGCCGGAGTCCAGGCCATCGCGATGGGTGGTGAATATCCGATGTTCATCCAGCAGCCGTCTCTGCAGCGCCAGGTTGTCTTCCACCGAGTCATGGCCACGCAGGCGGAAGCTGGCCAATGCACTGGCCAACGCAGGATCCGGCGACGACAGCACCTCGATATGCGCCATCTGCCGCGCCGCCACCGTCCAGCGCTCACGCAGGTAGCGCAGCCGCGCCTGCTTGTTCGCTGCGCCGATACGCTGATGCAGCGCGATGGCCTCCGGCAGCGCCAGATAGGCGGCGAAGTTGACCGTGCCGGTGTGCACGCGACTGCCCACGCGGCCGTCGTCGGTCTCGCCCATGTACGGATCCAGGTCGGCCACGCGTCCTTTGCGCACGTACATCGCGCCCACGCCCACCGGTGCGCCGATCCACTTGTGCAGGTTGATGCCAACGAAATCGGCCTTCAGGTCCGGCACCGCGTAGTCGATCTGGCCAAAGCCATGTGCGGCGTCAACAATCACATCGATGCCGCGCGCCCGCGCACGCTCGGCGAGCTCGGCCACCGGCAGCACCAGCCCATGGCGGTGGCTGACCTGGGTCAGCAGCACCAGTTTCAGGCGCGGCAGGCGCGCGAACGCCTCATCGTAGGCCTGCAGGATCTGCTCATGGGTGGGCACCACCGGCAGTGCGATGCGCTCGACCTGCACGCCACGACGCTGCTGCAACCAGCGCATCGCGTTGATCATGCTGTCGTAGTCGATGTCGGCGTACAGCGCCTGGTCGCCCGCGGCCAACCGGTTGTAGCCACCGATCAGCGCGAGCATCGCTTCGGTTGCGCCACGGGTCAGCGCGATCTCGTCGGCGCCGACGCCAAGCATGTCGGCCACCTGCCGATGCACGGCCAGGTACTGCGCCGGGAACGCGTGGCGACCGTACCAGGCATTGCCCCGGTTCACTTCGGCGGTATGCCGCTGGTAGCTGGCCAGGGTCTGCTTGCCCATCGCGCCCCAGTAGCCGTTCTCCAGGTGGTTCACTTCATCGGTGATGTCGAAGTGGCTGGCGACGGCGGACCAGTACGACTCGTCACGGGCCAGCACATCCGGCGTCGTGGAAGGTGCAGGAATGTCCATCGGCACAGCGTAGCGCGCGGCTGCCGGAGCAGCCAGCGCGGCAAGCGCCGCACTGGCCGGCAACAGCGCACCTGCGCGCAGCAGGGAGCGGCGGCTGCGGTCCATCAGAAGGTCAGCCGGTACTGCGCGTACACGTTGGCACCATCGGTGTCGTACGGCGCGTTGCGCGAATAGATCAGGCCACGGCTGGCCTGGAACGTGGCTTCGTCCGGGTAGCGGTCGAACACGTTGTCGGCGCCCACGCGCAGGCTGTGGTGTTCGTTGATGCGATAGCCCACGGCCAGGTCGAGGAAGGTCATCGCACCGAACTGCTGGTAGATGTCGCCGGTGGCATTGCCGGTGGAGTCGGTCCACTTGCCGTAATAGCGCACGCGTGCCATCAACGACCACGCGCCGACGTCCCAGCTGCCGGTGAAGCTGCCCTTGTGCTCGGGCAGGCGGTCTTCGAACAGCACGCGCTGGGTCTCGTTGGTGGCCACCGAGGTGCTGCCGTTGTCGACGCGGGTCTGGTTGTAGTTGTAAGCCAGGGTCAGCGTCATCCGCCCTGCGCCGAGGTCGCGCAGGTAGTTGCCGACCACATCCACGCCGGTGGTGGTGGTGTCGAAATCGTTGGTGAAGTAGTTCACCGAGGTATAGCCCAGCGGGTTCGGCGTGCCGGCCGGAATGGCGAAGCTGGCCGACTGGCTGAAGCGGTCGCTGAGCGTGATCCGGTAGACATCGACCGACCCGGACAGGCCCAGCTCGGTGCGCCAGGTCAGGCCCAGCGAGGCCGTACGCGATTCTTCCGGGGTGAGCGGCTTGGCACCCAGCAGCTGCGCCAACGGATCGCTGGGCGACAGGCGGCCGCTGGTGAAGATCTGCAGCGTGCGCGTGTCCAGGCCCTGGGTGGTGCTGGTGGTGTTGAGCTGGGCCGGCGTGGGCGCGCGGAAGCCGGTGGAGAGCGTGCCGCGCAGCGCCACGTCCGGGGTGATCGCAAAACGTGCCGACAGCTTGCCATCCACCGTGCTGCCGAAGCTGGAGAAGTCTTCATAGCGACCGGCCGCGCCGATGCTCCAGCGCTCGCCCAGCGGCACTTCCATGTCCACGTAGGCGGCCTTGCTGCGCTGGCTCCACTGCCCGGCCTGGCTGGCCGAGAAGCCCGGCGCGCCGTTGGAATTGGCTTCCAGGCCCGCCGCAGCGCCACGGCCCACCGCATACGAGGCCGGGTCGCCGGCGCGCACCTGGTAGGTCTCCTGGCGGAATTCGGCGCCGAAGGCGACGTTGACCGGCTTCGACAGCGCAGCCACGTCCCATTCGTAGTTGAAGTCCGCATTGGCGTTCTTCTCGGTCTGGGTCAGCCGGCCGAGGTCGAAGGAGGTCGGGCTGTCCGGGCCCAGCGAGGCGTTGATGGAGTTGTCCAGGCTGTAGTCGATGGCATTGCGGCCATACGAGGCGCTCAGGTCCCAGCGCAGCTTGGGCGTGATCTCACCACGCAGGCCCGCGACCAGCTGCAGGTCGTTCTGGGTGTTGCCGTACTGCGGGCTGAAGCCCACCGGATACAGCGAGCGCAGGTTCCAGCCCGGGAAGATGCTGGTCGTACGGTACGCGCCGGTGGTGGTATCGGGGTTGCGCCAGTTGAAATCGCTGACGCCGTCGCTGTGGCTGTACAGGCCGAAGGCATACAACTCCAAGGTGTCGCTGGCATTGGCCTTCAGGTTGAAGCCCACGCGGCGGCTTTCCAGCTCCGGCTGGCCCCAGCGCTGCACCGGGTTGGGCACGTCCAGTTCGGGATGCGCGGCCTGGAAGGCGATGGCGTCGGGGCGCTGGCGCGTGCGTGAGGTCGCGTCGGAGTTGGACGATTCGGCGAACAGGGCGAGGCTGCCGTAGTCACCCAGCGCCCAGCCGGTGCGCGCACTGAAGTCGCGCGAGCCGCCATCGCCCTGCGCGTACTGCGAATAGCCCGCAGTGATCTCGGTGCCCGGGCTGTCCTCCAGGATGATGTTGATGACACCGGCGATGGCATCCGAGCCGTACTGTGCCGACGCCCCATCGCGCAACACTTCGATGCGCTTGATGGCGCTGGTCGGAATCTGCGCCAGGTCGGCAGCCTGTGCGCCGCGGTTGCCAAGCAAGGCACTGCGATGGAAGCGGCGGCCGTTGACCAGCACCAGCGTCTGGTCCGGCGACAGGCCACGCAGCGTGGCCGGGCGCACGAACACCTGGCCATCGGCCATCGGCAGGCGCTGCACCACGAACGAAGGCACCAGCTGTGCCAGCACGTCCTTCAGGTCGGTGGAGTCGACCGACTGGATGTCCTGCTTGGTGAACACGTCCACCGGCGCCAGGGTTTCAAACTGGGTGCGGTTGGAGGCACGGGTACCGGTGACCAGCATCGCATCGAGCTGGGTGGGCGCAGCGGCGTTGCCACTGCTGCTGGTGCCTGCCGTTCCGGCATCTGCAGCGATCGCGCCTCCTGCGCTGACCAGACCAAGGGCGAGGAGGATGGAACGCGACAGCTTCGAACGATGCACGGCAGGACTCCGGGAAGGCACGACAGGGCCAGGTGGGACCTGGACAAGGCGCGCAGTCTCGGGGCGGGATGTGAAGCAGCGATGACGTGGAGACGACAGTTGCGACCACTGGAGGTGCAGCCGCCACCTATGCCGGGCTCTGCGCTATGCAGTGTCGTCGTCGAAGCCGAAGACGGCGGGCCGCACCGTGCGCAGCGGGATGAACAGCGCGATCGCGAAAACGAACAGGAAAGGCGCGGAGAGGATGGCAGTGTCCTCGGTTCCGAAGGCAATCAGGTTCACCTGCAGTTGGCCGATCCACTCAAGGTCCATGAGCACCAGCACAAGGCCACCGATGGTCGGGCACGGCAGGCCGCCATGGCCTGCCATCAACAACGTGGGCGCCAGCAGTGCCGCCAGCAATGAGAACATCACCCGGTACAGCCAGGGGTCCCCGCGCCAGCGCGGTGCCCGCCGCCACATGAGCACCAGCAGCGCCAGTGGCAGCAGCGCCGGCAGCAGGGCAATCGCAATGATCATCACCATGCGGCGATCTGCGCGGTCTGGCTGATAGCGGTGACTTCCGGCATGTCCCTGGCCTCGATCGTGTCCATGAAGACCGCATTGTTGCCGGTGCAACGGCAAACGCAAAGCCCTGCCGGCGCAAGAACTGCTAAGCGCCCCACCCCGTCGATCCGGTACGCTGCCCGGCATTCGAACGAGGGACAGCGCGATGAGCGCAGCCGGCAAAGCGTTGTGGTACATCGAAAGCCATGCCGACAAGCCGCTGGCGCTGGCCGACATCGCGGCAGCCGCCGGACTGTCGCCCTTCCACCTGTCACGCCTGTTCCAGGCCCGCACCGGCACCTCGGTGGTGCGTTACCTGCGCGGACGCCGCCTGACCGCCGCCGCGCAACAGCTGGCCAACGGTGCCGGCGACATCCTGCAGGTGGCGTTGGCAGCCGGTTACAGCACGCATGCCGCGTTCACCCGTGCCTTCTGCGAGCAGTTCGGGCAGACCCCGGAGCGCGTGCGCGAGCGGGGCCTGCAGGAACTGGCACTGGTGCACGCGATCCGCCTCGACGACGCGCCACAGGCCTGCACCGAGGCGCCCAGGCTGATCGACTGCACGCCCTTCCAGGTGGCCGGCATCGGCATGCGCCACAGCCGCGACAGCGGCGGTGCGATTCCCGGGCAGTGGGCACAGCTCAACCGCGAATGGCCAACACCGGCACCGGTCAGTTTCGGTGTGTGCTGCAACAGCGACGACGAGGGTGGCTTCGACTACATCGCAGCCTTGCCGGTGAACGCACTGCCATCGGTGCCTGCACACTGGCAGCGGGTGGATGTGCCTGCGCGCCGTTACCTGGTGGCCTGGCATGGCGGCCATATCTCCACCATCCGCTCGACCTGGTTCTGGCTGCTGGACCAGTACCTGCCGGCAAGCAGCCTCCACCTGGCCAACGCGCCGGATCTTGAACGCTACGACACCCGCTTCGACGAGCATACCGGCCATGGCGGCGTGGAGATCTGGCTGCCGGTCGATCACCGCCCTGACTGACCCGGAGAAACCGATGATACGCGCGACACGATGGATGCTGCCCCTGCTGTTGGCTGCTCTGGCGCCGATGGCGATGGCGGCCACTCCCACCATTGCCGGCGAACGTCACGGCGTGACAACGCTGAACAGCGCGGCGATCCGCGACGGTGCTCGGCGCGGGGTGCTGCGCTTCACCGTGTGGTACCCGGCAATGCCAGGCAGCGAAGAAACGCCGCTGACCATCGGGCCACCGGATGCGCCGCTGTTCGAGGTGGGGCGCGCGGCGAAGGATGCCCCCATTGCCGGCGGGCGCCTGCCAACCCTGTTGCTGTCGCATGGCAATGGCGGCACCGCGCGCATGATGGGGTGGCTGGGCACCGCGCTGGCGCGGGCTGGCTACCTGGTGATCGCCGTGGACCATCCCGGCAACAACGGCGCCGATGAGATGACGCTGGCCGGCAGCGTGCTGACCTGGCTGCGCGCCGACGACCTGAAGGCGGCGCTGGCGGCCGTGCAGGCCGACCCGCAGCTGGGGCCACATGTTGATGCGTCGCGGCTGGGCGTGGTGGGTTATTCCGCTGGCGGCTTCACCGCACTGCTCAGCGCCGGCGCACGGCCGGACATGACGCGGCTGCTGGCGTTCTGCCAGGCGCACCCGGACGACGGCGTGTGCAGGCCGCAGCAGGAAGCGGCCGCGCATACGATGGCGGCGCGTCTTGCTGCGGCGGCGTCACCACAACTGCAACCGTACGTGCAGCATGCACAGGATGATCGTTCGATTGCCGGCGTGCGCGCGGTGTTCGTGCTGGCGCCCGCCATCGTGCAGGCGTTTGCACCGGAGCAGCTAAAGGTGTTGCGGCAGCCGGTGATGATCGTGCTGGGTTCAGCGGATGAAGTGGCGCCGCCGGTGACCAACGGTGATGTGGCGGCGGCGCTGATTCCGAAAGCAACGCTGCACGCGCTGCCCGGTGTCGGCCACTACGATTTCCTGTCTGCCTGCACGCCACTGGCAGACGAGCGGCTGCAGGCGCTGTGCATGACTGCGGTACCGAAGGTGCAGACGCATGCGGTGGCGGTGGAAGACGCGGTGCGCTTTTTCGGGGAAGCCTTGCGCTGAAGACAGTCGAGCACGGCTCGATGCCAGGGCTGGCAACAACGATTCGTTGCACAGGTGATGACGCGGCGCAAAGGTGCGCGGGACTACACTGCACCCAGCGCTCCACGGAGGATCGATCATGCGCCTGTTGCATCTTTCTCTGCCGGTATCCGATGTTGCCAGCGTCGCCGCGTACTTCCGCGACGTGCTGCAGCTGGAGGTGGCCGGCGACCAGGTCCGCATTGGCTGGAGCACGATCCAGCTGCAACCGGCGAATGGCCGTCCGGTAGGCGGCGTGCACCTTGCCTTCAATGTGCCGGACAACCGCTTCGCCGAGGCCATGAGCTGGCTGCGCGCACGCACGCCGTTGCAATGCAATCCGGAAGGGCTGGACTACTTCGCATTGGAAAGCAGCTGGCAGTCGCAGTCGGTGTATTTCACCGGACCCGATGGCCTGATCCTGGAACTGATCGGCCGCAGCCGCTTGCCGGCCAGCGATCGCACTGGCGCCTTCCATGTCAGCGAACTGACCTGCCTGAGTGAGGTCGGCCTGCCCAGCCATGATGTCGATGCGGTGCGTGAACAATCCAACCAGCGCTTCGGCCTGCGGCCGATCAGCCCGCCGTCGCCTCAGTTCGCGCCGATGGGCGATGACGAGGGCCTGCTGATCGTGGTCGCTGCCGATCGCCGTTGGTTCCCCGAGCAGAAGGACCTGCCCAACGCGCAGGGCCTGCAGCTGCAGGTGGCCGATGTGAGCGGCAGCGGCGAGCTGCACGATGCCGCGCTGGGCTGGCGGGTGCAGGCGGCCTGAGTTACCAGCTGCCCGAGGCGCCACCGCCTCCGCTGCGGCCGCCACCACCGGACCAGTCGTTGGAACTGCTCGAGGACGCACTGGACGACGAGGTGCTGGACGAGGAGCGGTAGCCTCTGGACGCCCCCCGGCCGCCGCGGGCTTTTTCGCCGGGCAGCAGAGTGAACACCCAGATGAAGTACAGGAACAGCGTGCCCATGCTGGACACGATCGTCGCCAGCACGCGGGCGTTCTCGTCGCCGGCACGGTCGATGGCCAGCAGCGCGCCCAGCGCATAGCCACCGGTCAGCAGCACCAGCACCACCAAGCGGATGGCGAAGCTGTTGCGGTTCTTCCGCCAGCGCGCGCGACCGGCCTGCACCAGGAAGAACACCAGCATGGCGGCGATGCCGACCGCCAGGTTCAGCAGCGCGTGCAGCGCAAGGCTGGGCGGCAACTGGCCGCGCACCAGCATCACCGCGAAGAAGCCGGTGCTGACGGCCAGCATGCCGTACAGCACGATGCGTACGCCGCCGCTGCGACGCCAGCACCAGCCCAGCAGGGTTGCCACCGGTACGGCGGGCAGCAGCACGAAGACCAACGCCGGCAGCACGTGGCGCGGCAGCAGCAGCGACGCAGAAAGCCCCCCCGCGGCGATCACCGCCGTCACCAGCAGCGGTCTGCCCCAGGCAGGCAATGTCGGCCACGTTGACCTGGGCATCGCCGCATTGGCTGCCAGTGCCTTGCGCCGCCGCTCGCGGCGGTTACCGGTGAAATCGGCTTCGGTCCTGGTCGCCAGCAGACGCGGTGGCGAGCGCCACAGACCGGCCAGGAAGCCCGCCAACAACGTCAGCGCGACGACCGAATCCCCCGTGCGCCAGTCCGCGGGCAACACGTTGCGTGCCGACGGATCTTCCCAGGGCGGCATTTGCTCGCCGTCGACCAGCGCCACCAGCACCGCGGTGCCGTCCAGCACGCCCTGGTCCAGGTCTCCCTCGCGCAGCCGCGGCACGATCGCCTTGTCGATGATGCGCGCGGCATACGCATCAGGAATGGTGCCTTCCAGGCCATAACCGGTCTGGATGCGTACGCGCCGATCCTGCACCGCCACCAGCAGCAGCACGCCATCATCGACGCCGGCGCGGCCCAGCTGCCATTGGTCGAAGACCCGCTGCGCATAGGCTTCGATGCCTTCCTCGCCAACGCTGGGCACCACCAGCACCTGCAGTTGCGCGCCCTTGCGTGCCTGCAGCTGCAATGCCTGCTCGCGCAGCGCGGCGCGGGTGCTGGCGGACAGCGCATTGGCGGTGTCCACCACCGGGTCATTCAACGCTGGGACCGGGGCTGCCGCCAGCGCCAGCAGCGGCAGCAGGCAGAGCAGCAGTGCAAGCCATGCCCACGGCCTGGCAACGCGCGTCTGCGGCACCGGGCTCATGGGGCTGCCGCGCTCTGCACGTGCAGAGCACGACGTGGGGCCGACCCGTTGCTCGGCAATGACGGTGGTACACAGGCTTCGGAACGGCATCCGTGTATTTCCTCACTCCGGAAAGGGAAAAGCCGGCCGGGTCGCCCCGGCCGGCCTCCTTTGCCACACACCTCTTGTCAGGCAGCGGTCAACGGCCCATGGCCACTCGCTGCTGCTCGTCCTGTACGTGCTGCTGCGAGGGCTCATGCTTGGCCAGCAGTGCAGCACTGGTCTCCTGCACGCTTGGCGCCGTCTGGGTCATGTCCACCGCAGTGCGGAAGCCGGGAACGGTGCCCATCACGAATGCCTTGCCATCCTGCAAGGTCACGCCCTGCAGCTTCTCCGGCGAATCGATGCCGGCGGCCTTGGCCTGGGCAGTCACATGGGCGGCCATCTCGTTGCAGATCATGCCCGGCATGTGGCCGCGGATCGCGTTGTGCAGCGGCGTATCCGGATGCGCCTTGTCGCCCAGTTGCGGCCCTTTCGGCGCCGCCTCGGCATGGCTGCGGCCTTCGGCCAGCTTGCCCAGCGTGGCCGGACCGGCCACGCCGTCGGCGGAGAGCCCCTGCTGCTTCTGGTAGGCAGTCAGCGCATCGCGGGTATTGGCACCAAAGTTGCCATCCTCGCTCAGCCGGTTGCCGTGGCTGTCGCGCACGCCCAAGCGGTTGAGCTCCTTCTGCATGGCAGTCACTTCCTCGCCCTTGGCGCCCTGGCGCAGTACACCGCCGTGGTCGCCATCGTGCGCATGGCCACCCTTGCCGGTTTCCTTCAGCTTGCCCTGGTCCCAGAAATCCTGCGGGCTGACCAGCTTGCCGTGCGGATCCTTCAACTGGTAATGCACGTGCTGGGCATACTGCCCTGCACCACCGGGGCCACGCCCACCCATGGTGCCGATCGGTTCGCCGGCCTTGATCGGCTGGCCCTCCTTCACCTGGGTCGACTGCAGGTGCAGGATCTCGTGCGAGTTGCCCTGCGCATCTCTGATCTTCACCGTGCCGTAGTCGCCACCGACGAAGGTCACCGTGCCGGAAATCGGCGCATTGACGGTCGGATGCTGCAGGTTGCGGCCGTGCTGGCCACCGACGTAGTTGAAGTCGGTGCCGCCGTGCGGCTTGTGCGCACGGTGTTCGCCGAACTCACCGGTAACGTGCGGCTTGACCCCGTTCTGCGGGGGCAGCATCACCTGCATGGTCTGCTCGAAGTTGCGGGTCTGGCCTTCAGCATGTGCCGCTGCCGGCTTGGCCTGCGCCTGTGCAGCGGCGCCCACGGCGGCTGCGGTCTGGCCACCATGGGACTGGCCGTGGGTCTGCGCCAGGCGCTGCTCCACGAACTGCTCGTACCTGTCCACGTATGGCATCACCTTCTTTTCGGAAAGGTTGAGGCCGCCGTAGTCGCGGGTCGGACCATCGTGATGGTACTTGTAGATGTATTCCTCGCCCTGGCCGCGCTTGTGTGCCAGGTTGCGGTTGTCAATGTAGTGGTCAACCAATGCATCGGACTGGGCGCCGACGTCGAAGCGGTTACGGTTGTTGAGGTGGTAGTGATTGCCGGTCTTGTCGATGAACTGGCCCAGGCCCGAGGCCGAGGTGGTGCCTGCGGCAGCATCGGGGTTGAATCCCGATTCCACGCGGGCGATGGCCAGTACGTGTGCGGTTTCGCGCGGGGTCAGTCCCTTCTCGCGCGCCGACTCGATGAGCGTGTCGATCACCCGTGACTGCACTTCCGGGGTTGCATCGCCCCAGCGGCGGGAGTTCCCGTGCAGGCGCCCGTCGCTCTGGTCGATCGGCTCGCGGTAGTGGCTCCACGATTTGATGCGGTCACTGCTGTAGGCCGCCCCGCGGGGCTGGACCATGTCCTGGTAGATGTCTGCCATGTCTGTGCTATCCATTCTATGAAAAAGGGAATTTCCTTAAGGGGTACTGCTCCTGGTACTTCCGGTGTTGCGGTACTGCGCTCGCAGCGCACATGCGACGTCCTGCCGCTGCGCTCAGTCTTCGATGTAGTTCACCTCCGGGTGCTTGATGCCGAGCGTGTCGATCAGCTTCTCGTACTCGTCGTTGTTGGGCTCCTGCTCATCGCCTTCCGTGCCACGCAGCGGCGGCGTGCTGTGGGTCAGCTGGCGGCCACTGGCGTCGTACAGGTAGTACCACTCGCAGAAGCTGCAGCCGAACGGCAGTTCACCGTACTGCACGACGAAATACGGCGTGCCGCTCCGGTCCTGCACGCAGGCCAGGCCGACGGCGGTGTAGCCGTCCATTTCCTTGGGTACGGCAATGGCCTGGCGTGTGCCGTCCTTTTCGATTTCCAGCGTGGTCAGCCGGGAAGCGTCCGTGTCTTGGGTGGGCAGGGCCGCCAGGTGCAGGCGGGTGCCTTGGCAATCGATATGCATGCCGGTCTCATCGCGCGTAGGGGAGGTGGGAAGGGATGCGGCCGCGGCGGCAGGTGCGGCCGGCGTCGTTGCCGGGTTCGAAGAAGCAGGGGTCGCCGCCGGCGCGGATGCCTCCGGGCCGCTGCAGGCAGCGAGCATCAGGGCCAGCACGGGGGCAACGGGAAACAGGCGCATGCGATGCTCCTTGGGGTGAACCACGCGACCCCCGCAGGCGGTCGCGCGGAGGATCAGATCGATTCGTCCTCACGCTTGACCAGCTGCCAGCACGGCTTCTGGGCAAAGGTGTAGGTCTGCTGGTCGCTGGTATCGGGAGTGCGCATCTGCACCTGCACCTGTCCGTCGGGCAGGCGGGTGACCTGCATCTGGCGACCCTGCCGCTGCAGCGTGGCCGGATCCGGCATCACCGGCCATTCGACCTTGGCCAGTGGCACTTTCTCCTCCACCTTGCGCGGCTCCGGCTCGGCTTCGGCGTCGATGTGGCTGTCCAGCAGCGGATCGGCCGTGGACGTTTCCTGCAACGCGATCTCGTTGCCGAAGTGCTTGAGGAACTCGTCGAAGACCGGATGGGGGCAGTTGCCAGCGGCCTCTGCCGCGGTCGTGGCGCCCGGTGCGACGGGCGTCGTGGCCGCAGCCGTGCTGGTCGGAGCGGGTGCGGCGGCATCAGCGGGGGCAGCCTGCGGGGCGGGCTTGCAGCCCGACAGCGCAAGCCCCAACGCAAGGGCAAGCAGGGCAACGGGGCGAAGCTGGTTCACGGGATCCTCCTGATTCCGGGCGGTCGCGCGCGGTTCCGGCGCGGTAGGGAGGCAAGGATAGCCATGCCTTTGTCAATTCAGTTTCAACACACGCTGTCAGGAATATCCCGACACTCAGAAATGAGATGGATATCACATTACTATTGAAGCCATCGTCGTCGCGGCTGCCGCTAGACTACCCCGCCCCCCCCCGCTTCGACCTTGGCCCGATGCGCGTATTCCTGCTTGTCTTATCCCTGCTGGTACCTGCGCTGTGGCCCTGCTCAGTGGCCGCGTTGGAGGTCCAGGAAGGCGACCTGCTGTTCGTCACCGCCGGCCATGGCGGCCTGAGTGCGGCCATCGACGATGCGACCGGAAAACAAGGCGCGCCCAGCTTCGACCATGTCGCGCTGGTGGCATCCGCACCGCAGGGCTGGGAGGTGCTGCACGCCGATGAGAAGGGCTCGCGCCGGCAGACGCTGGAACATTTCCGCGAGGACGCGAGAGGCAAGCAGCGGCAGATCGTGGTCTATCGCCTGCGTGCGCCGCCGGACAATGCCATCGCCGATGCCGTGGCCACCGCGCGCACGATGCTGGGCAAACCGTACAACACTGCCTACGTGTTGAACGACGACAGTTACTACTGCTCGGATTTCATCGAGCGCGCGTTCCGTGCGCTCCATGTGTTCGCACTGCAGCCGATGAACTTCCGCAACCCGCAGACCGGTGAGATCTCCCGGCACTGGGTTGATCTGTATCGCGGCATGGGCATGGAGGTGCCGCAGGGCCTGCCCGGTACCAACCCCAACGACATGGCTGCAACACCGGTGCTGCAGCGGATCGGCGTGCTGGAATAAGCGAAGCCCCGCGCGGGGCGGGGCTTCGTCGGTGATGGATGGCGGCTGCCAGGATCACTCTTCCTCGTCCTGCCCGCCCTGCTGCTGGTTCTGGTTGCGCTTCTGCTGTTCCTGCTGCTGTTGCTGCTGCTGGTCGCGGCCGCGCCCCTGCTGCTGATCCTGCTGGTTCTGCTGGCCCTGCTGCTTCTGGTTCGGGTTCTGGTTCTGCTGTGCCATGTCCGATCTCCAAATGCCACGCGCGGAATGCGGTGGACGGGGCCATCGTCGGCAGCGATGGGTTAACCATGCGTTGTGAGCGGGCTACACCCATGTGTACGTGCGTGAATGAACCGGCGCCAGCCCTTGCGGCACAAGCGACTGAAGGATTCATGCGGGTTTGGCATGTCGTCATGCTGCAGCCGGAAACGAACGCATTCAGCGTGCCTGCCCGCCGCGGCGCGCGCAGCGGCGGCCTACGCCCATGGTCCCATTTGCAGCATGCAGGGCCGCCGCCTATCGTCGGAATGACGTCACCCCGGAGATGCGCATGGCCCGCGACACTGCAGAACGCCCCACCTACGAACAGGCACTGGCCGATTTCAGCATCGAGCGCGGACAGCGACAGTTGCACGGTGACCTGCAGACCGGCATCAACGCCTGCGTGGAGTGCTGCGACCGCCACTGCGGCCGCAATGCGCTGGCGCTGCGCTGGGTGGACGCCCACGGTGCCCTGCATCGGTACACCTTCGAGGACCTGCGCGATGCCTCCGCGCGTGTTGCCCAGGTGCTGGCCGCGCAGGGCATCGGCAAGGGCGATGTGGTGGCCGGCCTGCTGCCGCGTACACCGGACCTGCTGGCGACCATCCTCGGCACCTGGCGGGTGGGTGCGATCTACCAGCCGCTGTTCACTGCGTTCGGCCCCAAGGCCATCGAAACACGGTTGAAAACCGGGCGCACCGCATTGGTGGTGACCGACAGCATGAACCGCAGCAAGCTGGACGAGGTCGATGGCTGCCCGCCGGTCGCCACCCTCCTGGCACCGGAGCAGACACTACGTGCCGGCGACATCGACTGGACCGCACGCACCGCCGATGCCACACCTGATTTCGCGCCGGTGATGCTGCGCGGCGATGCGCTGATGGCACTGCTGTCCACCTCCGGCACCACCGGCAGCCCCAAGGGCGTGCCGGTGCCGCTGCGCGCATTGCTGGCCTTTGCCAGTTACATGCAGTTGGCCGTGGACCTGCGCCCAGAGGACGTGTTCTGGAACATCGCCGATCCCGGCTGGGCCTACGGGCTGTATTACGCCGTGATCGGCCCGCTGCTGCTGGGCCAGGCCACCACCTTCAGCGAAGCCGGTTTCAGCGTGCAGGGGCTGAACGACATCGTCACGCGGCTGGGTGTCACCAATCTTGCCGGCTCGCCCACAGCGTACCGGCAGATCATCGCCGCCGGACCCGAGGCCAGTGCGGCCATCAACGGCAAGCTGCGGGTGGTGAGCAGCGCCGGCGAACCGCTGAACCCGGAGATCGCCCGTTGGTTCGCCGCCCATCTGGGCACCACGGTGCTCGACCACTACGGCCAGACCGAGACCGGCATGGTGGTCAACAACCACCACGCACTGGACCACGCCGTGCGGCCGGGATCATCGGGCTTTGCGATGCCCGGTTACCGCGTGGCGGTACTGGACGATGCCGGCAACGAACTGCCGCCGCGCACGCCCGGCATCCTCGCCGTGGACCTGCAGCAGTCGCCGATCATGTGGTTCACCGGCTACTACGGTGCCGACACACCGGCGCTGGGCGATCGCTACTACCTCACCGGTGATTCGGTGGAATGCGAGGACGACGGCTCGATCAGTTTCATCGGCCGCTCGGACGACCTGATCACCTCGTCGGGCTATCGCATCGGTCCATTCGATGTGGAGAGCGTGCTGATGGAACACCCTGCGGTGGCGGAAACGGCGGTGATCGGCGTACCCGATCCAGAGCGCACCGAGATCGTCAAAGCGTTCGTGATCCTGCGCGCTGGGTTCAGCGGCAGCGACACGCTGGCGCAGGAACTGCAGCAGCATGTGCGACGCCGGCTGTCCGCCCATGCGTACCCGCGCCAGGTGGCGTTCGTGACGGAACTACCGAAGACGCCCAGCGGCAAGCTGCAGCGCTTCCTGCTGCGCAAGGCCGAGATCGAGAAGCAGGCGGCGGCTGGCTGAGGGTCTCCGGGGTCAGAGCCCTTCCTTCGAAAGGGATCTGACCCCGGGGTCGGATCCTCTCCAGCGGGGAGGTTCTGACCCCACATGACCCCGTGCTTGCGCTACGGCATCACCGGCGGCACGTAGGCCAGGGTCATGCCCAGCAGCCACAGCAACCCCAGCACCAGCGGGATGTGCACCAGCAGCTGGATGAACGTGAAGCCGACGATGTCGCGGGCCTTCAGGCCGAGCACGCCCAGCAGTGGCAGCATCCAGAACGGATTGATCAGGTTCGGCAGCGCTTCGGCCGCGTTGTAGACCTGCACCGCCCAGCCCAGGTGCGCCTTCAGCTCGTTCGCGGCCTGCATCACGTAGGGCGCTTCGATGATCCACTTACCGCCACCGGACGGTACGAAGAAGCCCAGCACCGCCGAGTACACGCCCATCACCAGCGCGAACGTATCGGTGCTGGCCACGTGCACGAACAGGCTCGACAGCCGGTGCGCCAGCGTCTCACCGTCGCCACCGGCAGCGTGGGTGAGGATCATCGCGATGCCGCCGTACAGCGGGAACTGGATCAGCACACCGGTGGTGCTCGGTACCGCCTTGGCCACCGCGTTGAGGAAGCTGCGCGGGCGCCAGTGCAGCAGCAGGCCCAGCGAGATGAACATGAAGTTGTAGGTGTTGAGGTTGGCGATCGCGCTGACCAATGGCTTGTTGGCGAACTCGTTGAACAGCCAGCCGAAGGCCAGCAGCGAAAGCAGCACGGTCAACAACGGGCTGTACTCCAGCCACTCGCCCGGACGGGTGCGGCGCTGCAGCGGCTCCGGTTCGGCCTGCGCCGCGCCGGGGAAATCTTCGGCGGTACGCGCACTGCCGGCAGCCGGCGCGGTCAGCCAGGCGATCAGCAGCGAAACCACGATCAACACCGAGGTCAACGCGATCGACTGCCACAGGAAGATGGTTTCGGTGAACGGCAGCACGCCGGTGATCTCCACCAGCCCCGGCGGCATGCTGGCCGGGTTGGCCTGCAACTGTGCCGCCGACGAACTCAGGCCCATCGCCCACACCGCGCCCAGGCCCAGGTAGGCCGAGGCACCGGCAGCCCGATAGTCCATGCGCAGCTCGGTGCGGCGGGCTAGCGCGCGCACCAGCAGGCCGCCGAACACCAGCGAGAAGCCCCAGCTGAGCAGCGAGGCCAGCATGCTGACCAGGCCGACGTACACCACGGCACCACGACCGGTGCGTGGCACCCGGGCCAGGTAGTCGATGAAGCGCGCGACCACCGGTGCGGTGGCTACCGCATAACCACCGATGACCACGAAGGCCATCTGCATGGTGAAGGGAATCAGGCTCCAGAAGCCGTCGCCGAAGGCGCTGGCGGTAGCCTGCGGGGTGGCGCCGAAGCCCATCGCCGCCAGCGCGACGATGACCACGCCGAGCACCGCGAATACGTACGCATCGGGGAACCACTTTTCCGCCCAGGCGGCCGAGCGCAGCGCGGCGCGCGCCATCCAGCCGTCCTGTACTGCTGCCGTCGAGGCCATCACCTACCCTCCCAGGTTCGATGGCCTGATTCTGGGCGGTGGGGTGCGGGCTGTCAGCCACCTATTGGTCGTAGGTGGCCGCCCGCCGGGCATGGCCCGGCGCTACCAGTTCGGCCGAGGATTCTGACCCGTGCACATGGGCGCCGGGTAGCGCCGGGCCATGCCCGGCGGCCTTCTCAACGCAGCGCCAGATCCACGGCGATACCGGCAAACAGCGCGGCACCCACCCAGTTGTTGTGCAGGAAGGCCTTGAAGCACGGCCCACGCTCGCGGTTGCGGCAGATCCAGAACTCGTACACCACCAGCAGCGTCGCCACCGCTACGCCGGCCAGGTAGTACCCACCCAGCCCGCCGCGCACGCCCACCAGCGCCATCGTGGCCAGGAACAGCGCGTACAGCACGCCCTGGATGACCAGGTCCAGATCGCCGAACAGGATCGCAGTGGAGTGCGAACCCATCTTCAGGTCGTCTTCGCGGTCGACCATGGCGTACCAGGTGTCGTAGGCGGTGGACCACAGGATGTTGCCGGCATACAGCAGCCAGCCCAGCATCGGCACCTCGCCCTGCACGGCGGCGAAGGCCATCGGGATGCCCCAGCCGAAGGACATGCCCAGGTAGACCTGCGGCAGATGGGTGTAGCGCTTCAGGTAGGGATAGCTGGCCGCCAGGAACACGCCGATGAAGCTCAGCGCGATGGTCAGGCCGTTCAGGGTCAGCACCAGGCCGAAGGCCACCAGCATCAGCACCGCGAACAGCACCAACGCCGCCCGGCCGCTGATTGCGCCGGTCGCCAGCGGTCGCGCCTTGGTGCGCTCTACGTGCGGGTCGAGCCAGCGGTCGGCGTAGTCGTTGATGACGCAACCGGCCGAGCGGGTCAGCCAGACGCCAGCGGTGAACACGAACAGGGTCCACAGCGGCGGCAGGCCGCCAGCGGCCAGCCACAACGCCCACCAGGTGGGCCACAGCAGCAGCAGCGTACCGATCGGGCGATCGGCGCGCATCAGGGACCAGTAATGCCGCCAACGCGGCGTCGGCGCCGGATGCGGCGCGGAAAGGGGGGTATCAGCCATGACACTAGGATACTCCTGTGCCTTCGGACCGACTTTGCCGGCGGGGGGAGATTTGTGCGGCGAAACTGGATAGAATGCCCATCCCGCACCGCCTCATTGCGTTGCGATGCCCGCCCCGGCCCTGGCCGACGGCGCGGCGGTTCCACCACGCGCTCGTAGCTCAGCCGGATAGAGTAGTGGCTTCCGAAGCCATTGGTCGGGGGTTCGAATCCCTCCGGGCGCGCCATCTTTCTCTGCTCGTACCCGTCACTCCAGGCCTCTCGCTTGCGCTTCCACGTCAACGCGGCTCAGGAGCGAACGGCATCGAGCGATGTGCGCAACCTTGAAGATCGCGCACGACGATGGAAAGCTCCTGCCCTTTCTGCACGGCACCGGGCAGGAAGGCGCCCTTGCCGTCGTACAGGAAGGTTTCAATCTCACCACGTGCAACTACCAGGTCCGCCGCCGGCGGCTTGAGCTCTTCCAGAACAACACTGAAGGGACGCCAGGCCAGACCGTGTTCGTCGCGGATATCGGTCGATACCGCGTGTGCATGCGCCTGCCGATCCACGCTGGCCAGTGGCAGCCGTAGTGCCTGCGATCCCTCCGTAGTGATCTGGAACCTGCCAAGGACCACGGCATCCACGGTTTCACTGCCGACGTAGGTGATCGTGGCCTCGGGACACTGCACGGCATCGGCCGGGTGCGATGCACACGCGGCCAGGCTTGCGGTCAGGAGGAGAATGATCGGTCGGATCATGGGCTGGCACCTGGCACATCGCTACCCTGCCCAGAGTTTGCAGCGGCGCGCGTAGTGGTGGCGCCCGGCCTGCGCGCATAGCTGTAATCGGGATCGCGCCAGGCGCGCACGATCGGACTTCGTGCGTGCCTGATCACGCCGGGGAACCAAGACAACACCAACACCACGGCCCAGATCGCAGCCAGCCAGAACCATCGGCCCGAGGCATACGCCGAGATCATGGGCAATGCAGCCAGCAGTACGACGATCTGCGTATAAAGCAGGTAGAGCGTATGCAGTCCCAAACGGGGATCCGAGCGCAGCACCACGCCACATCCCCTGCATGCCGTCTTCGCCTGCCGTCTCGATGCGGAAAGCAGCGGGAATCGCTGCCCGGCAGCGCCGCAAAGTGGACAGGTGAAGGTCAGCAGGCGCATCAGGCAGCCCCTCTCTGTCGATTGACATCAACTGTCCGGCACGAAGCCGAGCCTAACATGGGCTTGGCAGGGGGGCGCCACATACAGCAACGCCGGGCAATACCCGGCGTCTCCGTCACAGCGTGGAAGGGCGTAGACCTCAGTACTTCCCGTCAAACGCAAAAATCGGCTTGCGCTTCTGCCACAGGCCCGCAGTGAAGTCCGGGAACTCCAACGTCTGGAAACTGTTGGCGATCGACTGCTCGCTCAACGGGGTAATCGCACTCCACGTCACTGCGTCGTAGATGTCGATCGGCATCGGCGCCTTGGCCTTCAGCGCTTCCACGAACGCATGGATCACGAACCAGTCCATGCCGCCATGGCCGGCGCTGGCAGCGGTATCGGCATTCTGCTTCCACAGCGGATGTTCGTACTGGTCCTGGTACTTCTTGAACTCTTCCCACTGGTGCGGCGGGCTGCGGCCTTCGATGTGGATCGAATGGTTCACGTCCATCCACAGGCCCTTGGTGCCCTGCACGCGGAAGCCCATCGAATACGGTCGCGGCAGCGAGGTGTCGTGCTGCAGCAGGATGGTCTCGCCGTTCTCGCAGGCCAGCGTGGTGGTGACGATGTCGCCGAGCTTGAACTTCACCTTGGTGCTCGGATGGGTGGTACCACCACTCTTGGCTACGGTGTATTCGTGCAGGCCACACGCCTTGGTGGCGAATGCATTGATGTGGGTGAAACGGTTGCCGCGGTTGATGCCGGTATACATTGCGCACGGGCCGATGCCGTGGCTGGGGTAGAGCTCACCATTGCGCTCCACCGAGTGTTCGGTGCGCCAGCGTGCTTCGCTCCAGCCCTTGGGGCCGAATTCCACGCCACTGTCGTAGGGCTGGTTCGGGTCGCCGGAGTTGAACTTCACCCCGCGCAGGTCGTGCTGGTAACCGGCCTGCAGGTGCACCAGTTCGCCGAACAGACCCTGCCGCACCATCTGCAGGGCCGCCATCACGTCACGGCGGTAACAGACGTTTTCCAGCAGCATGTACGGGGTGCCGGTGCTCAGCTGGGTCTTCAGCACATCCCAGTGATCCTGCAGGGTGATGCCGGCCACCACTTCGCAGCCCACGGCCACGCCGGCCTGCATCGCGGCAATCGCCATCGGTGCGTGGTACTCCCACGGCGTGGCGATGATCACGCCATCAATGCCCTTCTGCTCCAGCAGGCGTTTCCATGCGTTGATGTCGCGGTCCTGGCCGTAGGTCTTCGGCGCCGGCTTGCCCGCCTTGCTGACCATCTCCACGGCGCGGCCGAGCATGATCGGCTCGATATCGCACAGGGCAACGACCTCCACGTCGTCGCGGCGCACCAGTTCCTTCAGCAGCACCAGGCCACGCATGCCGGTACCGATCACGGCCAGGCGTACCTTGCGGCCACGTGCCCATGCCGGGGTCTGCGGCAGCAGGCTGCTGGCGGCGACAGCGGCGCTGGCCGCGATGAATTCCCTACGCTTCATGGCAAACACTCTCCTCTTGAAGGCGCGCCAGCCTGGGCCGGCGCGCCTGGTCACGCAAACGGAATTACTTGAACCGGTAGCCGATGGTCACACTGTAACCACGACCGAAGATGGTGGCGTAGTCACTGGAGTCACCCAGGAAGCTGTTGGGATCGTAGAACGGCAGGCGGTTGAACAGGTTCTTGACGGTGAAGCTCAGGTTCCACGCGTCATCCGGGCGCCAGGTGACGCTCATGTTGGCGGTCCACCACGACGGTGCACCATCGCACTTGCTCTTTTCCAGGGCCAGGTAACCGCCGGTGCAGGTTTCCTTGTTGTTGCTTTCTTCGTCGATCTGGTCGGTGGCCCACTTGGTGCCGCCCACGTAGTTGACGAACATGCTGGTGGTGACCTGCTTGTAGGTCCAGTCGGCATTGAGCGTCGCACGCAGGCGCGGGTTGTTGTAATAGCCCACCACGTCGCCGTAGTACCAGCCGTTCTGTTCATCCATGTAGAAGCGGTTGCGGTTGGCGATGGTGGCGGCCAGGCCGATGTTCAGCCCGCCCCACTCACCCAGCGAGAAACGGCTGCGCGCATCGATGTCGAAGCCATCGATCAGGGTCTTGCCGCGGTTCTTGTACTGGCCCACCACGCTGGCCACGTTGCCGGCCGAGTAGCCCGGCAGCGTTCCCGGGCAGCTCACACCACTTGCCGGGTCGGCGCACATCGCCGCCAGCTGCGCCAGGTTGGCGCGGTCGCTGTCGGTGATCGGCGAGCGCGACGAGGAGATGATGTCTTCGGCGCGGCGGTAGTCCGGAGCAACGATTTCGTTGTCGCGGTAGATGAACCAGTAGTCGGCCGACACCGACAGCCAGCTGGCCGGCTCGTAGACGAAGCCCAGCGTGGCGATCTTCGCCTTCTCCGGCTTCAGGTTCTGGTTCGGCTGGGTCATGCGGGCCACGGTACGGCTGCAGTCCACGTTGAGCAGGCTCTTGCCCAGGTCAACATCGCCGCCGCGCTGCGATTTCAGCAGCAGGTTGGCGATGGCGTTGGTCTCGGCGCAGCGCAGTTCATCACGGTAGCCGCCCAGCTGCGCGTACACGCCGCCGTTGCCGGACTCGGCCAGGCTGGGGGCGCGGAAGCCGGTGGAATAGGTACCGCGCAGCATCAGCTGGTCGAACGCCTGGTACTTGAAGCCGATCTTCGGCGCGACGTTGGCGCTGAAGTTCGGGTACTTGTCCACGCGCACGGCCGCATCCAACTCCAGCTTCTCGGTAATCGGCGCCACCGTTTCAGCAAACAGCGCATAGGTGTTGCGCGCGCCATCGAACCACGAGCCACCCTGCTGGGTGATCAGGCCGGCGGCCGCGTCGGCGTTGCCGGGGGTGTAGAAGGTTTCACGGCTGGCGTTGAAACCGAACGCGGCGCGCATGTCACCGGCCGGCAGCTGGAACAGCGGGCCTTCGATCTTGCCGTCCAGCGTATGCAGGCGCGTCCACGACTGGATGTCGAAGGTCGGGAAGGCGCCGCGGATCAGTGCGGCGTTGGCCTCGCTGATCTCACCGAACTTGTACGCCGGATGATCGGAGATGATCACACGGCCCGTGCCCGGGTCGATGCTGTAAGGACCGAAGGCCTTCTCGAAGCCCTTCACGTTGACGTTGATCGTCTGGTAGGTGGTCGAGTGCGTGCCGGCGGTGGCGAACGCGGTTTCCCAGTTCCAGTCACCGACGTTGCCGCGCGCGCCGGTCAGCACGCGGTAGCTCTTGTCGGTGTTGCGCTGGCCGAAGTAGTTGGCGCCGGCATCCTGCAGCAGGTACTGCAGGCCGACCACGCCACCCATCATGGCCTTCAGCTCGGGGCTGGCGTGGTTGTACTCGTTGTTCGGGCCCAGGAACGGATACAGGAACTGGTTGACGTTGTTGCCGGTATCGCGCGAGAACCAGCTGGTCGGGTTGCCGGTGGTGGTGCCGTAGCTGCGCGGGGTACCGCCGTTGGCACGCAGGTCGATATCGGTATAGGTGGCCTCGGCGAAGATCTCGGTGCTGTCGCCCACCAGGAAGGTGCCGTTGAGGTAGGCGGTGTTGCGCTCGGATTTGGCGCCCGCGTCGATCTCGTTGTTCATCCAGGTTTCCCAGACGCAACGCGGGCCGGCCGCTTCACTGGTCAGCACGTTCTTGCAGCCCGGCGCGGCTTCCTGCACGCGGCGGCCGGTCACCGGATCGAACGCGAAATAGCTGCCCGGGTTGAACTCGCCCGGCTTGCTGCCCACGCCCAGGCGCAGGTTGTTCAGGTAGTTGGGGTTGTTGACGTAGTACTGGTCCGGGCGCTTGTCATAGAAGTCGGCCAGCGGAATCGCGTCGCGGCGGTACATGTTCACCGCGCCGTAGATGTTGAAGCGGTTCTCGGTGAGGTCACCGAAGCCGGCGGTGATGCTGGCCTGGCGCTCGCCGTAGGAATCGATGCGCGAGGAGGTGTCGTTGGTGAAGCTGATCTCCGCGCCCTGGAAGTTGCGCTTGGTGATCACGTTGATCACGCCGGCCACCGCGTCGGTGCCGTACACGGCCGAGGCGCCGTCGGTCAGCACTTCCATGCGTTCGATGGCGGCGGCGGGAATCGCATCGATGTTGACGAACTGGGTCTGGAAGCCCGCCGGCGCGCCGTAGTACGACAGGCGACGGCCATTCAACAGCACCAGCGTGCCCTGTGCGCCGAGGCCGCGCAGGTTGGCCTGCGAAGCGCCGTCGGAGCCGGTGAACAGCGAGCGCGAATCCTGCTGCGCTGGCCGGGCGGCCGGCAGGTTGTCGAGCACCTGCAGCAGCGTGCGCGCACCCATGTTCTGGATGTCCTGCTTGCTGATCACCTGCACCGGCGAGGCGGTTTCAACGTCGGTGCGGCGGATGTTGGAACCGGTGACCTCGATGCGGGCCAGGTCGGTGGCCTTGTCCTTGCTCTCCTGGGCGAAGGCAGGAACGGCGACCGACAGCAGCACGCCGGCGATGGCCAGCGACAACGGTGCGATCGAACGACAGGGGGGGCGGTGGTGGCGGGCGGGCAACATCGGGGTTCTCTCCTGGCAGGGGTGCGGCGCGAATGGTGGATCAGCGGGCAAAACGCTCCCGGGCCACGGCTCCCACCGTCGTGGTGAAGCCGTAGTCGGAATGGGCGGGGGAGGAGCGGTGTTACGTGGCGGTCATGGGGCGACGATGCTGGCGGAGTCGCCCTCCTGGCCGATCAGCACGGCGTTGGCCCAGTTGGCACAGACCTGGGCGGGTTGGCTGCCCTGCGCACCCAGCGTGCGCAGGCTCAGGGTGGAAAGGCCACGGATGTCCAGCTCCGGCTTGACCACGCCGGGTGCCTTCACCAGGCCGCTGTCATACAGCAGGCGGTTGTCGCCCCAGACCTGGAACTGCAGGCCACCGGCCGTGCGGCAGGCGTCGTCAATGCCGAGGTCGGCACGCAGCAGGCGCCATCCCCCCTGCAGGCGCAGGTCGATGCGGCTGTTGGCGGACACGCCCAGGCCGCGGCGGAACTGCAGGCCGTTCATGCGCATGCCGGCGTCGCCGGTGAACGCCTTGTCGGCGTGCACCTGGCTGGCCAGCGCGGCCGGCACCGGCAGCTCGGAGAGATAGCGCTGCCGGGCCGGTCGCTCCGGTTCCTGGTGTTCGAGGATGTGGAAGGTGGACAGCGCAATCGGGCCGACGTCGCGCGGTTGCAGCGCGTCGAAGGCACGCGCACTGCCCTGTGCAGCGGTCACCATCGGATCGGTGCTGGAGGCACCGTCACCTTCGGGGTTCTGCACGCTCAACACGCGGAAGCGCAGCAGGCGGCCGGCGTGGGCCGGGAAGTCGATGCGCTGCGTGCCTTCCTTCAGCTGCAGGTGGCCGCGGGCAATCGGTTCACCCCACTCGCCGTTGCTGTCGCCCAGGTACACCTCGTAGTCGCGCACCTGGCCGTGCTTCCAGTTCTTGTCGTTGCGCGGCGCGATGTCGATGCCATCGATCATCTTCCGTTCGCCGAAACCGATCACCCACTCATGGGCACCGGTGCGCACGGCCTGGTTGCGCACGCTGCGGAACCAGGTGGCCGGATCATCATCGAAGGCATTTTCCAGCGCATGGCCGGGTTCTTCGGCCGGGCGGTTGACCACCAGCAGGCTGTCGGCCGGCAGTTCGCGGCCCAGCACCGGTGCAGCCGGATAGGCATCGTCGGCGGCCGCTGCGGCGACGGCGAAGTCCAGCTGCAGCTGCAGCGGCTGGCGGATGTCCTGCGCCGCGGTGCGTACATGCAGGGTGCCGCGACGCTCCTTGGCATCGAAGTACCAACCCTCGCTGGCGCTGTAGAATGCGGTCGCGTCGGCCAGCGCCGGCAGCGCGCGGCCAGCGGCCTGCACCGCACGCGGCGCCTGCCGGCTGAGCACGCGCAGGCCATAGCGGCGCTGTGCCAGCTGGCCGTTGTACTGGCCCTGTACCGCATCGATCTGCACCTGTACCGGGCCACTGCCCTGTGCCGGCGCCTGCACACTGATCCGCTGCGTGCTCGATTCGCCCTGCTGGTAGCGGCGGGTGTTGCCGTCATCTTCGTACAGCGTGTACTGCGAATCACCCTGCGGGTACAGGTCGAAGGTCACTTCATCGAGCGGTTTCTCGCCGTCGAACAGCATCGACGGGTACATCGGCAGGATCGCACCGGCACGCACGAACACCGGCAGCGTGGCCAGGTCCACCTGGCGGTCCAGCTGGCGGCCATCGGCGGCGGCCTGCACGCGGCGGCCATCCCAGTAGTCGATCCAGCCGCCGGCGGGCAGGTGGATGTCGCGGCGCCAACCACGGCTGGCGGCCTGGCTGCGGTACACCGGTGCAACCAGCAGGTCGCGGCCGAGCAGGAACTGGTACTTGTAGGTTTCATCCTGCGCGTGCGGATCGCGCGGGTTGTCCCACATCAGGCCACGCACCGGCGGTGCACCGGTCTGCGCAGCCTCATGCACCAGCCCATACATGTACGGGGTCAGGCGCATCTTCAACTTCAGGTAATCGCGGTTGATGCTGCGGTAGGGCTCGTCGTACCACCACGGGTGCTTGCGCGCATTCGACGACCAGCCGCTCATGCCCATCAGCACCGGGGTGAACGCCTTCCACTGCAGGTCGCGGGTGAAGGTCTCGGCGCTGCCGCCGAAGATCGCGTCCACATCGCCGCTGGCGTAGGCCATGCCGGACAGGCCCGAACCCACCAGGGTCGGCACATGCCAGCGGATGTAGTCCCAGCTGCTGCTCTGGTCGCCGGTCCAGGCCACGGCATAGCGCTGGATGCCGGCCCAGCCCATCACCGTCCACAGGAACGGGCGCGAATCGGAATTGTCGAGGATGCCGTTGAACGCCTGGCGGTTGGCATCCATCGCGAACTGGTAGCCCTTGCCGGTCCAGGCCACGTCCAGCTTCTGCACGCGGCTGCCGGCCTTGCCCACTTCCCAGGCGATCTTGTCGACGCCGTTTTCGGTCCACAGGCCGGTGCGGAAACCGTACCCGGCCAAGCCCTTCACCGTCTCCGGCAACTGCTTGTAGCCGCAGCCATAGCCATCGTTGGGCAGGATCCAGCCGCCGGGCATGTCGTTGGCCCGGTACTGCTTGGCCACGCTGTTGATCACATCCGGCGTGGTGCCGGTCGGGCCGTCGCTCCAGCCCTCGGGCACGGTGCCGGGCTTCTTGCTGTTGTCGCCGTCGTTGTAGCAATCGGCATCGCCGTAGGACAGCGCCCAGCGCGCGACCATGTTCGGGCGGCCGGTCAGCTGGGTGTAGCGCTCGATCAGCTTCGGCAGGTCGGCGCCAACGAAGTAGTACGCATCGAAGCGGTCTTCGCGATGCAGCAGGGTGGCCTGGTCGCTCTGCCGCAGGTCGTAGCTGCCATCGCTCCACGTATTGCGCAGCATGCCCCAGCCACGGCTGCTCAGCAGCATCGGTGCCGGGCTCGGGCGATCCCCCTCTTCCCAGCCACCGGAGTACGAGACGTCCAGTTCGCGGCCCTTGAACTGGTAGCGGCCGTTCTGCTGGCCACCGCCGTAATAGCCTTCATCGGCCTGCGAGGACAGCACCTGCACGCTCTGCGCGGCATCCAGGTCCAGCGGCTGCAGTTCCTGCCACAGCGCGGTGGGCTGGCCGTTGTCCAGGCGCTCCAGGCGCAGGCGCAACGGCTGCCGCTGCACATGCAGCACGAGTGCAGCGGTACGCACGCGGATCTCCTGCGCGTCTTCTTCCAGCTGTGCCTGCACGTTGGCCTTGGGCTGCGGCAGCACGATCGGCGCGGCCTTGTCGCCGGCACCGGTCAGCTTGCCGTTGCGGCCGGCCTGTACGCGGATGATGTCGGTGGCCGGCAGTTCAATGCGGATGCGCGTGCCGTTGTCGGTCTGCAGGTCCCAGCCATTTACACCGTCGGTGCTGGCACTGGCGCTGACCGAGCGCAGGTTGCCGACCGGTGCGGCCTGGGCCGACAGGGACGCCGACAGCAGTGCCGGCAACAGGGCCAGCAGCAGTGGCGAACGACGAACGCAGATTTCCACACGGACTCCCAACCCGTTCACCGGGCGTTTCGAAAGCGGTTGGGCCGACTCTAGGGCAGCGATTCGAAAGATGTCAACAAATTGAAAGGAAAAAGGAAGATATATTTACATGAAACGAAAGTTGTTGCGGCGCAATACTTTGTGTAACCGCTTGCAGGCGCCTGTTAAGCATTGTGCGATACGGCATCCGGCGGTTTCTTTCGTTTCCAGAGTGATGCCACCCGAGGAAAGTCATCACCGCGATATCTTTCTTTTTACTTTCGGTATTTGACATTTCGAAAGAAAACGCAGATGGTGCGCTGGCCCAACTGGAACCTCCGAATGGACGTCACCCTGCTTTCCGATGTGTCCGCCTGGCAGCGCCGCGGCGGAGCCGATACCGCTACCGAAATCGCCCAGCAGCCGGCGCTGTGGGAAGCCCTTGCACAGGATCTGTCGCGTGCCCGCGACCGCCTGCAGGCCTTCCTCGGCGACAGCCTCAACGACCCGAACCAGCGCGTGCTGTTCACCGGCGCCGGCAGTTCCGGCTTCATCGCTGAAATGGTGGCCGATGCCATCAACGCGCAGTGGCCGGCCGAGGTGCGCGTGGTGCATACCACCAGCCTGCTCACCCATCCTGCGCTGTACCTGCAGCGCGACCGTCCGACCCTGCTGGTGTCGTTCGGCCGCAGCGGCTCCAGCCCCGAAAGCGTTGCCGCCGTCGACCGCGTGCGCAGTGACGTGGACGATGCGCGCTTCCTGGACATCACCTGCAATGCCGAGGGCGAGCTGGCCCGCCGTGGCGCTGGCCGTGCCGACACCTGCACCCTGCTGATGCCGTCGGCCAGCTGCGACCGTGCATTCGCCATGACCAGCAGCCTGACCTGCATGCTGCTGGCGGCATTGACCGTGTTCGACCGTTCGCCGTGGGATGCGCGCATCGCGCGCCTGCAGCAGATTGCCGGTCTGGCCCGCGAAGGCCAGGCGCAGTGGGATGCAGCTGTGGCCGCGCTGGCGCAGCGCCCGTTCAACCGGGTCATCTACCTTGGCAGCGGTCCGCTGGAAGCCCTGGCGCGCGAGGCTGCGCTGAAGGTGCTGGAGCTCACCGCCGGCCGCGTGCTGGCGCTGGCCAACACTCCGCTCGGCTTCCGCCATGGACCGAAGTCCACGCTGGACGGCAGCACCCTGGTGGTCGTGCTGCGCAGCGTGCAGCCGCTGGCGCGCCGCTATGAGCAGGACCTGCTGGAAGAACTGCGCCGCGACGGCGTGGCTGGCCAGGTACTGTCGATCGGCCCGCATTCGGATATCGGCGCCGACGATGACTACACCCTCACCGTGCCTGCCCTGGATGACCCGTGGCTGGCGCCGGTGTGGTTGGGCTTTGCGCAGCTGTACGCGCTGCAGCGTTCGGCCGCACTCGGCCTGACCCCCGACAATCCGTTCCCGGACGGCACCGTCAACCGCGTGGTCAAGGGTGTCACCATCCACCATGGCTGAGCTGATCGCCAACGCCTGCTACGGCATCGACATCGGCGGCACCAAGATCGAGCTGGTGGTGTGCGATGCGGCGATGCAGGTCACCTGGCGCCGCCGCGTGGCTACCCCGCAGGGCGACTACGACGGCTTCCTGCAAGCGGTGGTGACATTGGTTGCTGAAGCCGATGCTGCGCTGGGTCGCAGCGATGCGGCCATCGGCATCGCCCTGCCCGGCGTGCGTGATCGTCGCAACGGCCGCCAGCTCAGCGCCAATGTGCCTGCGCTGACCGGTCAATGCGTGGCGGCTGATCTGCAGGCACGCCTGCAGCGCCCGCTGCATTTCGGCAACGACCTGCAGTGTTTTGCGCTCTCTGAAGCGCACGGTGGCGCCGCCGATGGCTACCCCAGCATGTTCGGCGCCATCCTCGGCACCGGTGCCGGTGGCGGCTTCTGCCTGCAGGGGCGCCTGCTGTCCGGCTTCAACGGCCTGGCCGGCGAATGGGGCCACTGGAGCGTGCCGGGTCACCTGCTGCAGCGCCATGGCCTGCCGCTCATCGATTGCGCCTGTGGCCTGCAAGGCTGCGTGGAGCGCTACGTATCCGGGAGTGGCCTGGCGATGATCGAGCGCCACCTCGGTGGCAGCGCTGCCGATGCCAGCGTGGTGGTCGCCCTGGCCGAGGCCGGCGATGCGCGTGCACGGCAGGCACTGGACATCCATCGCGACCTGCTCGGCCACAGCCTGGCCGCCCTGGTGCTGGCGCTGGACCCGCACGTGATCGTGCTCGGTGGCGGCCTGTCCCAGTACGCACCGCTGTACCAGCAGTTGCCGGCAGCCATCGCCGCGCATCTGTTCAACGGCGTGCAGGTGCCGCCCATCGTGCCGCCGCGCTTCGGCGATGCCGGTGGTGCACGCGGTGCCGCCCTGCTGGCCTGCCAACCCTCGTTTTCCTGATGTCCGGAGCTTGACCATGTCCCCGTTGCAGACCCTGCTTGCCTCCCACCGCGCCGGCCACAACGTCGGCCTGTACAGCGTCTGCTGCAGCAACGAACAGGTGCTGCGCGCGGCCATGCACGTGGCGTTGGCGCACGATACCGTGCTGCTGATCGAAGCCACCTCCAACCAGGTCGACCAGTTCGGCGGCTACACCGGCATGACCCCGCCGCAGTACCGCGACTACGTCGGCACCCTGGCCGATGAGGAAGGCTTCCCGCGCGAGCGCTTGATCCTCGGCGGTGACCACCTTGGCCCGAACGCGTGGCAGAAGCGCCCGGCCGCCGAAGCGATGACCCATGCGCGCGTGCTGATCGAGGCCTACGTCGCCGCGGGTTTCCACAAGATCCACCTGGACTGCAGCATGTCCTGCGCCGATGACCCGGTGCCGCTGCCCGATGCCATCGTTGCTGCACGTTCGGCCGAGTTGGCCGAGATCGCCGAGCGCACCGCCGCCGAGCACGGCCTGCCGCCGCCGGTCTATGTCATCGGTACCGAAGTGCCGATTCCCGGTGGCGAAGCCTCGCTGGCCGGTGGCCTGCAGGTGACCACCCCGGCCGCCGCTGCGCAGACCCTGGCCATCCACCGGCAGGCCTTCGATACCCCGCTGCTGCGCGATGCATGGCAGCGTGTGCTGGCCATGGTGGTGCAGCCGGGCGTGGACTTCGACCACAGCAGCGTGCACGAGTACGATGCGGCCGCCGCCAGCGAGCTGGCCGACTTCCTCGAACAGCAGCCGCGCATCGTGTTCGAAGCGCATTCGACCGACTACCAGCGCGAAAGCGGCCTGCATGCCCTGGTGCGCGACCATTTCGCCATCCTCAAGGTCGGCCCCGCGGCCACCTTCGCCTACCGCGAAGCGTTGTTCGCACTCGCTGCCATCGAAGCCGAGCTGCTGCCGGCCGCGCAGTGCTCGCGCCTGCCGCAGGTGCTGGACGAGGTGATGGTGGCGCAGCCGAAGTCCTGGCAGTCCTATTACCAGGGCGACGAAGCGACCCTGCGCCTGCTGCGCAGCTATTCCTTCAGTGACCGCTGCCGCTACTACTGGGGCGAGCCGGCGCTGGTGCAGGCCGTGCAGACCCTGTTCGCCAACCTGGAACAGCACGCGCCGCCGCTGGTGCTGCTCAGCCAGTACCTGCCGGAGCAGTACCGCGCCGTGCGCGAGGGCACCCTGGCCAATACGCCTACCGCCCTGGTGCAGCATCGCATCGGCCTGTGCCTGGGCGAATACGCCCGCGCCTGCAGCGCCAACCAGGCTGGAACCCGCAAGCACAACGCAAGTCCGGCTGCCGCCGATCTTGCGAACGGCTAATCTCTACCTTTCCCTGCGAAACCGAGAATGGCCATGCGCAACACCCGCTCCCGTCGGCAACAGATCCTGCAGCTGCTGATCGAGCACGGCTCGGTGCAGGTGGCCGATCTGGTCGAGCGCTTCGGCGTGTCGGCGGTGACCATCCGTGCCGACCTGACCCACTTCGAATCGCAGGGGCTGGCCACGCGTACCCACGGCGGTGCCACCCTGGTGCGTACACCGCCGCAGGAACAGGACATCCACGAAAAGGATGCGCTGAACCTGCCGCTGAAGGATTCCATCGGTACGGCGGCCGCGCGCCTGGTGCAGGCCGGTGACAACATCATCATCGACTCCGGCTCCACCACGATGACCCTGGCCCGCCACCTGCGCGAACACCGCGATGTGACGGTGATGACCAACGGCCTGAACATCGCCTGGGAACTGGCCAACGCCGCCGGCATCACCGTGCTGCTGACCGGCGGACTGCTGCGCCAGCAATCGCTGTCGCTGCAGGGCAGCCAAGCTGAAGCCAGCCTCAACTCCTACAGTTTCGACACGCTGTTCCTGGGTGTGGATGGCCTGGACCTGCAGTTCGGCCTGACCACCCACGACGAAGCCGAAGCCCGCCTCAACCACCGCATGGTCGAACGCGCGCGGCGCATCGTGGTGCTCACCGACGCCTCCAAATTCGGACGCGTCAGCCTGCACCGCATCGCCCGCCTCGATCAGATCCACGCCATCATCACCGATGCCGGCATCGACGACGCGACCCGCGAGGGGCTGCAGCGGCTGGGCATCGAAGTGATCATCGCCGAGCCGCCCGCATGACCGACACCCGCTCCCTGCACGGCCGCATCCTCACCCCGTTGGGCTGGCGTCGCGGCCAGGTCCAGTTCGATTCACACGTGCGCCAGCTGCAGGTAGATGACCACAGCGGCGGCGATGACCCGCAACAGTCGGTGATCCTGCCCGGCTTCATCGACCTGCACGTGCATGGCGCGGCCGGCGTCGACCTGATGCAGGGCGGCGACGTGGCCCGCACCATCGCCCGCACCCATGCGCGCTTTGGTACCACCACGCTGCTGGCGACCACCATGACCGCTGGCCTGGACGAGATCGAATACGCGCTGCAGGGCGTTGCGGCAACGATGGCAGCGCCCGATGCCGATGCCGCCTGCATCGCCGGTGTGCACCTGGAAGGCCCCTTCATCAGCCCGCAGCGGCTGGGCGCACAACCCAATCGTACGATCGAGGCGACGATGGCGCTGGTGCGGCAGCTGCACGCGCTGGCACCGATCCGGGTGATGACGCTGGCGCCGGAGATCGGCGAGCACACCGCACTGATCCCCGCGCTGTCCGCACTCGGCATCCGCGTGCAGCTCGGCCACAGTGCCGGCACCTACGAGGAAGGCGTGGCCGCATTGCAGGCCGGCGCTTCCGGTTTCACCCATCTGTTCAACGGCATGACCGGCGTCGACCACTACCGGCCGGGCATCGCCGCCGCTGCCCTGGCGCATGCGCAGTACGCCGAGATCATTCCCGACCTGCAGCACATCCATCCCGGCGTGATCCGTCTGGCCGCACGCGCGATTCCGCGCCTGTATGCGGTAACCGACGCGACCGCCGCCACCGGCATGCCCGATGGCGAGTACGCGCTGGGCGAGCAGCGCGTACACAAGTGCGGCGGCTGCGTGCGCCTGGCCACCGGCTCGCTGGCCGGCAGCGCGCTGACCATGGACCAGGCGCTGCGCAACCTGGTGCAGGTGGGTCTGGATCTGGCTGACGCATCGCAGCGCGTGTCCACCTTCCCGGCCGATTACCTGGGCTTGAGCGATCGCGGCCGCATTGCGCCCGACGCCCGCGCCGACCTGGTGGTGCTGGATGCGGAACTGCGCCTGCAGCAGGTCGTGGTGGGCGGTCGATTGATCGATCTGGACTGACACACGCCATGCGGCCCGGATGCCGCACACAAGGCGCGCAAGCGCATTGCATCAGCCACGCACCATCCCGTTAGTCCAGGAACGAGCCGATGACCGCAGCCACTGCACCTGCCGTACCCGCTTCCACCGCCCCGCGCTGGCCCGTACGTTACCTGCTCTTCATCGGCGGCCTCGGTGGCCTGCTGTACGGCATCGACATCGGCATCATCGCCGGTGCCCTGCCCTACCTCGAAGCGACTGCCAGCCACGCCTGGCAGCTCAGCAGCCAGCAGCTCGGTTTCGTCGTCGCTGCGGTGCTGCTGGGCAGCGTGCTGTCCTCGCTGTTCGCCGGCATGATCGCCGACCTCATCGGCCGCCGTGGCGCGATGCTGCTGGCCGGCGTGCTGTTCACTGCCAGCATCCCGATCATGGCGCTGGCGTCGGGTTACACCCCGCTGCTGCTGGGGCGCCTGCTGCAGGGTGTCAGCGGCGGCCTGATCGGCGTGGTCATTCCCCTGTACCTGGCCGAAGTGCTCAGCCCGGAACGACGCGGCCGCGGCGCGGCGATGTTCCAGCTGCTGCTGACCGTCGGCCTGGTGCTGGCCGCGTTGATCGGCCTGTACCACGCCCATGCCGTGGACGCTGCCGCAGAGTCGGTGCGCTCGCTGCCGGTCGCGCAGCAGGCGCAGGAGCTGTTCACGGTGAAGGACCACGCCTGGCGCACCATCTTCTGGACCTGCCTGGCACCGGGCCTGCTGTTCTGCGCCGGCATCTTCTGGCTGTCCGAATCACCGCGCTGGCTGGTGCGTCGTGGCCGCATCGATGATGCGCGCCGCAGCCTGCAGCGCGTGCTGCCCGCTGCCGACGTCGAGCCCACCCTGGCGCAGATCCAGGCTCCGGAATCGAGCAGCAGCAGCGGCAAGCGTGACCCGCTGCTCAGCCGCCGCTACGTGGTGCCGTTCGTGTTGGCCTGCGTGGTGCTGGCCTGCACCCAGGCCACCGGCATCAACTCGGTGCTGGCCTATGCGGTCAACATCCTCAACCAGGCAGGCCTGTCCGGCTCGGTGGCCAACGGCGCCGACGTGGCGATCAAACTGCTCAACGCGGTGATGACCGTCGCCGCGCTGCTGCTGGTCGACCGCAAGGGTCGCAAGTTCCTGCTGATGCTGGGCAGCGGTGGCATCTGCGTGGCCCTGCTGGCCGCAGCAACGCTGTTCTTCCAGGCCGAACGGGGCCGCGCCGACGTGCAGCCGCACCTGCAGGCCGCAGTGAGTGGCGATGGCCTGCAACTGGTACTGGATGACGCGCAGTGGCAGCGGTTTGCCGGTGGCATCGACCGCGAAGGCCGGCCGCTGCAGCTGACCGTGTCCTACGCCTATGGCGACTTCACCAACGTGCGCGCGCTGCGCAGCGACAACCTGACCGACCGCGAGCTGCGCATCGAGCGCGCCGGCACCGTGCAGTCGGACAGCGTCATCGGCGCGTTCTTCCGCACGTTGCACCTCAATCCGTTCGCCGACCCGGCCAGTGCCGCGCAGGCACCGCTGCGCATCGAGCAAGCCCGTATCGGCCCGATTCCGCCGCCCGCGCATGGCTGGGCCGTCGCTGCCTGCATCCTGGTATTCGTGGCGTTCTTCGCAGTTGGCCCAGGCGTGTGCGTGTGGCTGGCGCTGTCCGAGCTGATGCCCAACCGCATCCGCTCCAACGGCATGAGCATCGCGCTGCTGATCAACCAGTTCGTGTCCACCACCATTGCCGCCATCTTCCTGCCGACGGTGGGACACTACGGCTACGCCAGCATGTTCCTGTTCTGGGCGGGCTGCACGTTCGTGTTCTTCCTGGTGGCCGCATTCTGGCTGCCGGAAACCAAGGGGCGCTCGCTGGAAGAGATCGAAGCCGGGTTTGCAGGAAAGCAGCGCTGATTCAGCGCTGCTGTGGCGGCGCAGGGCCGCCGTGCACGATGTAGCGCGCCATGTCGTGCACTTCGGCCACGCTCATGTTGGTACCGGCCACCTGCATGGACTCGCCAAAAGGGCCCGCTATGGTGGCCACGGACAGCACGTGGTCATCGACGGTAAGCGCCACCTGCTTGCCCACCAGGGCCTCGGTCGCGTGCAGCAACCGGCCGGCGGACTCCTTGCGGAACGTCAGTTCCAGTACGGGCTGGTGCGCGGCGTCCAACGCCGCTCGCACGTCGACGATATCGGCACTGGTGAGCATCGGCGGCGCTTTCACGGCGATGCTGCGCCCTTGCCACTGCAGGGTAGCGCGACCATCGGGATCGACCTCACGCATCTGCACCTGCACCCCCTCCCGCGGCGGATGCCGGGTCTCCGCCGGAAGCACTCGGTTGCAGCCCGCCAGCAGCAACACCGCGAGGCCGCCGCCGAGCAGCGCCCCTCTGTTCCAGGCCCGCATCAGCGCAGCTTCCTCAGCTTGAACGCCACCAGCACCTGCAGCACGCCGTACAGCAGGCTGCCGATGCCGATCCACAACGTGGTTACCGCTACGCCGGCATACGGATTGGCCGCGAACAGCAGGCCCAGCACGATGGCCAGCACACCGCTGAGAATCAGCAACCACTCACCCTGGATCTGCCTGCGCACGCGGATGGCGAAGACGATGCGATAGATGCCTGCCACCAGCAGCCATGCCGCCAGGAACAGCACCAGCACGCTGGCGGTGGCCAGTGGATTGATCACCGCCAGGATGCCGAAGCCCAGCGAGGCGACCACATACAGCAGCAGCCAGCCACGCGAGGCGCCACTACCACCGGTAATCAACGCCAACAGGCTGATGACGCCTTCCACGATCGCCATCACACCCAGCGTCCACGCCAGCGCGATGGCCGCTGACATCGGCCAGCCGATCGCGATGATGCCGAAGCCCAGCGCGACCAGACCGTACAGCAGCAGGATCCACCAGCTGCGTCCAACGGCCGACAACAAGGGAGACAGAGGGGAATTCATGACCACTCCTTCGATCCGGGTTCGCGAACATCCTAGACCTACGGAATGAAAGGTGCGATCACGGCACCCGCGCACAGACCCATGCCCGCACATCTTCAGCCCCCACCAGCCGCAGCGTCTCGGCGACTTCCAGCACGGTGCTGCCGGTGGTCATCACGTCGTCGACGATGGTCAGCCGCGCAGGGACGGCACCGCGCACATCGAAGGCGTCGAACAGGTTGTCGCGGCGCTGCTCGGCGCTGCGTTCGGACTGCGGCGCGGTATGGCGGCGACGGTACAGCCCGCGCCATTTCGGCGTCCGCAGCAGCCGGCACAGCTCGGCTGCCTGGTCATAGCCACGCTGACGCAGTCGCTTGCGGTGCAGTGGCACGGGTACCAGCGGCGCGCACGACCATGGTGGCGGGTTGCGCAGCATCAACTGCGCAAGCAGGCGTCCGGCAGCCAGGTCCTGGTGGAATTTGTAGCGGACCAGCAGTTGATCGATCGGCGGCAGGTACAGCAGGCTGGCGTGGGTAGCGGTCTGCGGCGGCGGCTCGTCACGGCAGGTGCCGCAGATGGGCAGGGCGTCGTCCGGTAGCGGCAGCGCGCAGCGAAGGCAGGCGCGACCCGCCCACGGCAGGTCGGCGAGGCAGGCGACGCAGAGGTCGAGGGTGTCGTGACCGCGCTCGCTGCAGACCAGGCAGCGCAGGGGCAGCAACAGGCGAAAGGCGGCCTGCAACGGTTCACCAAGGACAGAAGGCAGTGGGAGGCGCATGCCGCAGCATCGCCCTGCAAGCGCAGGCTGCCCATCGGTGAAGGGGCTGCCTGCATGTCAGTACAGGGAGCGTTGGCCGATGGGGGCTGCACCTTGCCAGGCCGTAGACCTGCATCGCACCTGCTACCGCGCGCTTCCATCCACATACGGCCGGAACTGCAGAACCAGTACTGGCCGATCCTGCGCCAGCTATCATCAGGATGGGCGCAGTCGCCCTGGATGGACCTCTACTGCATGGACGGACTGACGCTGGTCAAGGCAACTGCGCAGGACGCAGATGTGGTCTTCAGATTGATGCAGCTGTACTACTTCGAAGCCTCTGCCTGGAGTGGTGAGGAGATCCTTGCCGATGGTCTCTACGACTGCGCACTTGCCGATGTCCGGGCCCGCCTGCAGGAAGAGCCGGAGTGGACCCGTCTGCTCTGGCTCGATGGCCAGCTGTGCGGATTCGTCCAGGTGGATGAAGTCGAGTTCCAGGGGCGGCGCCTGCCAGAGTTGGCCGATCTGTTCATCCTTCCAAGGCATCGGGGCAAAGGCATCGCGTCCGCAGTGGTCGCAGAGCTTGTGCGGCCAACGGCGGGAGAATGGCTGCTGGCCACATTCCGCAAGGATCATGTGGCGCACGCATTCTGGGAACGGAATCTTGCAAGGATGGGCATGGCGTGCAGCATCCCAGCCGGGTCAGAAGGAACAGACTTCCGCTTGTTCCTGATCAGGGCGATATGACGATGGGGAGCCCCCCAGCTCCCCGGTCAGCACTCGCCCGCGCCAGGATGGCCAATAGGACGGTGCAACCACGCAAGGGCTTGCCCTGCTCCTGGCGGCGGCAGCCCAAGGCTGGACGTGGCTGGCTTGGGCTCACCGGGGGTCAGCCGCACGCAGCGGATCGACCACCGTGAATTCCCCTCAAAACTCGATCCCGTTGGCTGCACGCTGGCAGGCAGGCAGTCCCAGCGCGATACGCGTTCGCCCGACCGTGGCCGCGATCTCCTGTTCAAAGCCAGCCCCTGACTCCAGGCAATGCAGCAGCCCGACAACCCTCTGCTTCAGCTCAACGGCCCATGGCACGTCATTTGGATCGGCGATCACTTCTGTAAACAGCAACCCACTGCGTTCGACCTCACCCGCCAACCCCGCCAACACCGCCGAGTGGTACGTGTTCCATAGCGTGGGCGATGCATTGGCAGTAGTCCACGCCAGCGCGTGGGCGATCGAGGGGAAGCGATCGCGCAGCGCAAGGACTTCCTGCGCTGCACGCCTGGCCAGCAGCGTGGCCTCCGCCGAGAACTGCTCCTCGTCGATGAATTCGTGGAAGGTTCCCACTCTGTGCCCGGCGTCGAATGAAAGGAAGTCCTTCTCATGCCAGAGCCAGCACGCTCCAACATTCAGACAGCTTCCCTTCCGTCCCGAAGAGGGCTGGAATTCAACCACGCCGATCCACCATACCTGGTCGTCGATCCAGATTCTGGAGCGTCCCTTCTGCACGCAGCCCAGAGGGCGCAGCACCGTTCTGGCTGCAGCGTTGATCATTCGAGAGTGCTGAGCGGTCGACATCGAAGGCATCCTTGCGCTTGCGAACGTTCGCGGAATCGTACTGGAAGGAACGTCGGCCAGCACCATTGAATCGGCGAAGAACCCGCCCACTCGTCCCTTCAACATTGCTGGTCGTCCGCTTCATACGAAAGCGCAGAGACGTTGGTGAAACCAGAAAGGGGGCCGGCTGCGGGCACCGCGCACAGGAGTGCGGTGGTGTGCGCAGCGTGACACTTCCGCAAACGACACTGGAAGCGGGTGAATCAATGATCCTGCCGATTCACTCCATCATGCGCTCTCGCCAACGGCGCTTCTCCACGGTCCGGATGTTGGGCTGCGCGCGCAGTACATCCAGATATCGAGAAAGATGAAGCAATTCATCGTCGCAACCATCACCAGTGAACTCCCGCACCTGTATCAGATTTCCGTAGTTCTTGGCGTACTTGCTGGGAGTGTCGTCAATGCCGATCATCTGCTCCAGCGCGAAGCCTAGACGTTTCAGTTTGGCCAAGCGCTTCTGGCTGGTGTAGCCACCGGTGTCCCAATCACGCGCAGTACTGCAACGCTGGGACGACCACAGGAACTCCAGCGTGCGCCCTGGCATCAACCATGCCACCAGTGGCTCGGCATACAGACTGCCGGAAGATGTCCACACCCCTACGTTGAAGTGCGCGAATGCGAAATCCAGGAAGTCGTCAACGTAGGGACGCTTGTAGACGTGATAGCCCACCACTTGAGTGTCAGCAGGACGGTGCAACTGACGCGCACTGGCATGAACCAGCGTTTCATCGAGATCGAGCACCAGGAGCTTTCGGTCAGCTGTGGGCATGTTTCCGGTCTGGTCTCGTTCCACGCTCAGCGGCATCGATAAAGTAAAAGTACTCGACAAGGTAGCGGCTGGGTCCGCCGCCTTTCAACAACATACCCCACAGCGTCAGCTGCATGCTGGACGCCCTGGGCCTTCCCACACTGGTGGCGAGATGCCTGGTGGCAGCCCGGCTGGGGGACTGGTTGCCTAGGCTGAGATACCCGTCCGCTGCTTGACAGGCTGCCGGGATGTCCGGACCCTTCGCGGCATGACAATCGACGTCGAACACCTGAGCCTGCGCGAACTGAACGCCCTTGTGACTGCTGCCGAGCAGCGGAGGGCGCTGGTTGCCAGCCGCCGCCCCGTGGCCGTTGTCCGTCGCAAGCTGATCGCCTTCGCCGCGCAGTGCGGCTACACGATTGAAGAGCTGCTCGGGGCTGCGCCCGCCGAGGCCGCTGCACCGGTCCGCAAACCTGCCACACGGCGCAAGGCAGGCAAGGTGGCGGCCAAGTACCGCGACCCGGACAACAAGCGCAATACGTGGTCGGGCCGCGGCCGGATGCCGCGCTGGCTTGCCGAGAAGACCAAGCATGGCCGCAGCCCTGCCGATTTCCTGATTCCCGGGCTGGGCCGGTCCGACGTTCGAAAGTCCAGCGCGATCGGGCAGAGAACCGTCTTCAAGCAGAGCTGAGCCGGCGCACTTCGCTGTAGCGCATGCGCGACAGGTCGCCGGCAGCCTGCAGCGCGCCACGCTCGACCAGCTTGCGCACACGCCCTGCGTAGAACACATCTGGAATTCCCGGCGGACGTTCGGGATCCAACGACATCGCCGTGCCCACGATATAGGCGACTTTGCGGAACTGACCGTCACAGTGGGAAAGCAGCTGCTGATCGATCCGCGCGACGTCCTCCTCGGTCAGCGCTGCGATGCGGTGCCGCTGTTCGTTGGTGAGGTGCGCATCGCAGTCCGGCGCGTCGTCAGTGTCAGCCAGCCGGCCATTTACAGCCAGCAGGCGGACCAGCACGAAGAAGCCAAAGTCTGCCAACTCCGCTTCGGACAGGCCTACCGGGTCGGCAAGCATGCCTGGTGGATAGTCCTTGAACGTAACGAACGTGCGGTGCTGCCACATACCGGCGGTGTCCGATTTCCGCAGGTCATCCATTACCACGCGCAAGCCTCCATCGGGCAGATCAGCCAGGCTGCACAGCACAGCGTTGCGAAGGGTTGCGGCGTTCTTGTGCGTGTCCATGCCGATTCTCACGTTCCATGCGTAGCGGCGAACTTAGCACCGCTGCAACTGACCCGGGCGACGACTTCCTGTAAACCACTATTTTATATTAATAGTTGACAGCGTTCCCAACCCCACCCAGACTGCGCCCTCGCTCCAGCCCTTCCAAGGTCCCGCCATGGCAACCGCCATCCGCCACGACTGGCACCACGACGAACTGCAGGCGCTGTTCGACCTGCCTTTCCCGGAACTGCTGTTCCGCGCCGCCGCCGTCCACCGCGAGCACTTCGACCCGGCCCAGGTGCAGGTCTCCACGCTGTTGTCGGTGAAGACCGGTGGCTGCCCGGAAGACTGCGCGTACTGCCCGCAGGCGCAGCGCTACAGCACCGGGGTCAACGCACAGAAGCTGATGGACACCGATGCGGTGCTGGCCAAGGCCCGCCAAGCCAAAGCGGCCGGTGCCTCGCGTTTCTGCATGGGTGCAGCGTGGCGTTCGCCGAAGGACCGCGACATCCCCAAGGTGGCGGCAATGATCGCCGGGGTGAAAGCGCTGGGCCTGGAAACCTGCGCCACGCTGGGCATGCTCGGTGGCGAGCAGGCGCGCGCGTTGAAGGACGCCGGCCTGGACTACTACAACCACAACCTCGATACCGCGCCGGACTACTACGAGTCGATCATCCACACCCGGCAGTACCAGGATCGCCTGGATACGCTGGGCCATGTGCGCGATGCGGGGTTGAAGACCTGCTGCGGCGGCATCGTTGGCATGGGTGAAACACGCGCGCAGCGGGTCGGCCTGCTGCTGGCGCTGGCCACCTTGCCGGCGCATCCCGATTCGGTGCCGATCAACAAGCTGGTGCAGGTGGCCGGCACGCCGCTGCATGGCAGTGCCGAGCTGGACCCGTTCGAGTTCGTGCGCATGATCGCCGTGGCCCGCATCGCCATGCCGCGTTCGATGGTGCGGCTGTCGGCCGGCCGCGAGGCGATGAGTGATGAGCTGCAGGCGCTGTGCTTCCTGGCCGGCGCCAACTCCATCTTCCATGGCGACAAGCTGCTGACCACCGGCAACCCGGAGAGCGAGCGCGACATGGCCCTGTTCGCACGCCTGGGCCTGCAGCCGATGGCGGTGCAGGTGGACGCCGACGGTCATGACCATGGCGGCACCGTGCATGCCGATATCAGCGCCGATGGCCCCGGCTGCGGCTGCGCCCACGCGGCCTGAGCCGGCGGCCAAGCAGGCGTCGCGGCAACGCGCTACCCTAGCCGCCCCGTCGCCGCATCCAGCCGCCATGGCACGCCCCGACCTGACCGCCCGCCTCCAAGCCCAGCGCGCGTTGCGCGATGCACAAGGCCGTCGCCGCCCGCGGCGCACGGTCACCCGTCGCGATGGTGTGCGCCTGGAAGTCGATGGGCGCTGGCTGACCGGCTTCTGCAGCAACGATTACCTGGGCCTGGCCCAGCAGTTCAGCGTGGTCAACGCACTGCAGGATGCCGCTGCGCGCGAAGGCGCCGGTGCCGGGGCCTCGCATCTGGTCTGCGGCCACCACGCGCTGCACGACGCATTGGAACGCGAAGTGGCCGAGTGGCTCGGTTACCCGCGTGCCTTGCTGTTCGGCAGTGGCTTCACCGCCAACCTGGCCGTGCAGCAGGCGCTGCTGGGCGAAGAGAACGATGTCTGCGTGCAGGACAAGCTCAACCACGCCAGTCTGCTCGATGCCACCCGGCTGGCCGGCGCGCGCCTGCGCCGCTACCCGCACCTGGACGCGGAAGGTGCGATGCGCCAACTCAAGCATGCGCCCGATGGCGCAGCGATGCTGGCTACCGACGGTGTCTTCAGCATGGATGGCGATGTCGCGCCGCTGCGTGCGCTGTCGCTGGTCGCGCGCCTGCAGCAGGCGCTGTTCTACGTGGACGATGCGCATGGCGTGGGCGTGCTCGGCGATGGTCGTGGCGCGGTCGCCACCGCCGGCCTGGGCGTGGACGATGTGCCGCTGCAGCTGGTCACCCTGGGCAAGGCGCTCGGCGGTTCCGGCGCGCTGGTGCTCGGCCGCGAAGACCTGATCGAGCACCTGGCCGAAACCGCACGCCCCTACATCTACACCACCGCCATGGCGCCGGCGCTGGCGGCATCCGCATTGGAAGCGGTGCGCCTGGCCCGCCGCGATCATTGGCGGCGGGCGAAGCTGGCCGATCTGATTGCCCTGTTCCGCAGCGAAGCGCGACGTCATGGGCTGGATCTGATGGCATCGGAAACGCCGATCCAGCCGCTGTTGTGTGGCGACGACCACACTGCCATGGCGATGTCGCAGGCGCTGGAGCAGGCCGGCTGGCTGGTCGGCGCGATCCGCCCACCGACCGTGCCGGAAGGCAAGGCGCGCCTGCGCGTCACCTTGTCCGCGCTGCACACCACTGAGCAGGTACGCGGCCTGGTCGAAGCCATCGCCGTTGCACGCGACCGCGTGGCCTTTGCCGCGCGTGAAGTGCTGCCGCCGTCGTTGCCGGCGCTGGCCTGAGTGATCGTGTAGTTCCCCATGCATATTGAAGTGACCGGCCATGGGCCGGACCTGGTACTGATCCACGGCTGGGCCCTGCAGGGCGGCGTGTTTGCGCCGCTGGTGCAGCGCTTGGCCGATCGATTCACGCTGCATCTGGTCGACCTGCCCGGCCATGGCCACAGCCGCGATGACAGCACCCCGCTGCGCCTGCCGTTCGTGGTCAACGCCATTGCCGCGGCCACGCCGCCGGCGGTGTGGTGCGGCTGGTCACTGGGCGGCCTGTTCGCGCTGCACGCGGCGGCCACGCTGCCGAAGGTGCGTGGTCTGGCGATGATCGCCGCCACGCCGCGCTTCGTGCGCGGTGATGACTGGCCGCATGCGGTGGAGCCATCGGTATTCGAGCAGTTCGGTCGTGACCTTGCGCAGGACTTCAGTGGCACCCTGGAACGTTTCCTGGCACTGGACGTGATGGGTTCGGCGCATGCCCGCGAGGAACTGCGCACCCTGCGGCAGCGCCTGGTCGAACGCGGAGCGCCCACCGAACGCGCACTGCACGAGGGCCTGCAGCTGCTGGAGAACACCGATCTGCGCGGTGCCCTGCCCGCACTGGGCAAGCCCAGCCTGTGGATTGCCGGCCAGCGTGACCGTCTGGTCTCGCCGGCGGCGATGCAGGCCGCTGCGGCGCTGGCGCCCGGGGGGCAGTCGTTGACCGTGGGTCATGGCGGCCACGCCCCCTTCCTCGGCCACGCCGATGACGTTGCAGCCGCCCTGCAACACTTCGTTGCCGGCCTGTCACCGGCCGATGGCGGACAATGAGCCTTCCTAAGCTTGTGCAGGACTGACGCATGGATCTGGCCATTTCCGGCCGCTGGGCACTGGTCTGCGGCGCCAGCAAGGGGCTTGGCCTTGGCTGCGCGCGCGCATTGGTGCGCGAAGGCGTGAACGTGGTCATCGTCGCCCGCGGTGACGCTGCGCTGCAGGCCACGGCTGAAGAACTGCGTACGCTGCCCGGTGCCGCTGAAGTGCGGGCGATCGCCGCCGACGTCACCACCGAGGCGGGCCGCGCTCAGGCGCTGGCCGCCTGCCCGCAGGTCGACATCCTGGTGACCAACGCCGGCGGCCCGCCGCCGGGCGACTTCCGCACGTTCGAGCGCGACGACTGGATCGCCGCGCTGGACGCCAACATGCTGGCGCCGATCGCGCTGATCCGCGCCACCGTGGACGCGATGATCGAGCGTGGCTTCGGCCGCATCGTCAACATCACCTCGTCATCGGTGAAGGCACCCATCGACGCGCTGGCGCTGTCCAACGGCGCGCGCAGCGGCCTGACCGGCTTCGTCGCCGGGCTGGCGCGGCGCACCGTCGTCCACAACGTCACGATCAACAATCTGCTGCCCGGCCAGTTCGATACCGACCGCCTGCGCGCCAACTTCGCCCACGCCGCCGGCCAGGGCGGGGACGTGCAGGCGGTGGCCGAACGCCGCCGCCAGCAGATTCCCGCCGGCCGTTTCGGCACGCCGGACGAATTCGGCGCCGCCTGCGCCTTCCTGTGCAGTGCACAGGCCGGTTACCTCACCGGGCAGAACCTGCTGATCGACGGCGGCGCCTACCCCGGTACGTTCTAAGAGACTTCTGCAATGCCGTCCCACTTCGATGCCCGCCATGTCCGCCGCGCCTTCGCCCGCGCCGCCACCAGCTACGACGCTGCCGCCGCCCTGCAGCGCGAGGTGCAGTCGCGGCTGCTGGAATCGCTGGACTACCTGGAGGCACGCAAGCCGGAGGTGGTGCTGGATATCGGTGCCGGCACCGGCCATGCCAGTGCGCTGATGAAGAAGCGCTGGCCGAAGGCGCAGGTGATCGCGCTGGACGTGGCACTGCCGATGCTCGACCAGGCCAAGCGCCAGGCCGGCTGGTGGAAGCCGTTCCAGCGCCTGGCCGCCGATGCCACGGCGCTGCCGTTGGCCGACAACAGCGTCGATGTGATCTTCAGCAACCTGTGCCTGCAGTGGGTGGACGACCTGCCGGCGGTGTTCGCCGGTTTCCGCCGCGTGCTCAAGCCCGGTGGGTTGCTGGTGTGTTCGACGTTCGGGCCGGAAACGCTGGTCGAGCTCAACGAGGCCTTCGCCGCCGCCGACGACCGCCCGCACGTGAGCCGCTTCGCGCAGATCGCCCAGTTCGGCGATGCGCTGATGATGGCCGGCTTCCGTGATCCGGTTCTGGACCGCGACCTGTTCACCCTGACCTACGACGACCTGCCCTCGTTGATGCGCGAGCTGCGCGCGATGGGCGCGACCAACGCACGGGTCGATCGCCGCCATACGTTGACCGGCCGGGGGCGGTTCGCGGCGGCAGCGGCGGCGTACGAACCGATGCGCCGTGCCGATGGCAAGCTGCCCAGCAGCTGGGAAGTGATCTACGCCCATGCCTGGGCGCCGGATCCGGGCGCGCCGATCCGCGAAGGTGGGCATGACATTGCTTCCGTGCCGGTGTCGGCGATCCCGATCCGGCGCAAGCAGACCTGATTCGAAGGCGCCGCCGGGCATGGCCCGGCGCTACCAGCCGACCTTGATCGGCGCTGTGCTTCCCGTGCCGACCAAGGTCGGCAACTACCAAAAGCAGGTCCCGGCCAGGCGCGCGTTATGGGTAGCGCCGGGCCATGCCCGGCGAGCGCAGCGGCAGCCGCTCAGGTATTGGCCGGTGAACTCAACGGCGGCCGTACCAGGTCGCGGTGGAAGAAGTAGATCTCCTGCACCAGGAAGCGCCAGCTGGTATGGAAGCTGCGGAAGCGCGTGCTCGGCGTGGACGAGGCCAACGCCTGGATGCCCAGCGCCTTGCTCAGGCGCAGCGCGCGCGCCATGTGCAGCGGGTCGCTGACGATGATCACCGAATGCAGCTTGCGCTGGTCCATCAGCCGCTTGGCCTCGACCAGGTTCTGCACGGTATTGCGCGAGGCGGTCTCGATGAGGATCGCCTCATCGGGAATGCCGTGCTTGAGCGCATAGCGCCGGGCCACCTGCGATTCCGAGAAGCGCGCACCGGTGCCGCCGTAGCCTCCGGTAAAGATCAGCAGTGGCGCGTAGCCGGCGTCGTACAGATCCAGGCCGTGGCGGATGCGCTCTTCAAACACCGGCGAGGGCTTGGCATCGTAGGCCGCCGCACCCAGCACGATGATCGCGTCCGCCTTGGCCGCCTGGTCGCGCTCGCCGACCCAGACGATCCAGGCGGTCACGCCCAGCAGCCAGATCACCAGCAGTACGAACAACCGCCACACCCAACCGAGCAGGCCGGTACGTTCGCGATGGCGGCCGCGGCTCATGGCGCTCCCCAACGCAGGGCAGGCAGATCGACATTGCCGCCGGACAGCACCAGTCCAACGCGCAGGCCGGCGAAGCGCGCAGGCTGCGCAAGCACCGCTGCCAGCACGATCGCCGAGGACGGCTCGACCACCTGCTTGAGCACGTCCCACAGCAGGCGCATCGCCGCCACGGTGGCGGCATCGTCAACCACGATGACCTCGGCGCCCGCGGCCTGCAGCAGCGCGAAGTTGGGTGCGCCGATCAGCGTGCGCAGTCCGTCGCAGATCGTGTCCGGGGTAAATGCCTCCTGGCGCTTGCCGGTCGCCAGCGAACGGGCGGTGTCGTCGGCACCGGCCGGCTCGGCCAGCACCAGCCGCGTGCCCGGGCTGGCGTGCCGCAGGGCCAACGCAGTGCCACTGGCCAGGCCACCACCGCCCACCGGCACCACCAGCACGTCGAACGGCCCCTCGCTGTGCAGCAGCTCCAGCGCGGCCGTGCCCTGCCCGGCGATCACCGCGGGGTTGGTGTACGGATGGACCAGAGTGGCGCCGGTATCGGCCTGCACCTTGGCGCAGGTGGCCTCACGGTCGGCAATGGTGGCCGGGCAGCGCCAGAGGGTGGCGCCATGCCGGGCGATATTGGCCAGCTTGGCGGCCACGGCCCCTTCCGGCACCACCACATGGCAGGGAATGCCCCGTGTGCGGGCAGCCAGCGCCAAAGCGGCACCGTGATTGCCGGAGGAATGGGTCACCACACCGGCACCGGCGTGGTCGGCGTCCAGCGACCACACCGCATTGCACGCACCGCGGAACTTGAACGCGCCGCCGCGCTGCAGGTGCTCGGCCTTGAACGCCAGTTGCGCACCGGCCAACGCATCCAGCGTGCGCGAGCGCAGCACCGGGGTCACGCTGGCATGGGGCGCGATCCGCGCGGCGGCGGCGAGGACGTCATCAGCGCGGGGCAACAGTGAATCGCTCATGACGCAAGATTAACGTATGGCCCCGCGCTGGCGAGGGCGCCATCGGTCATGCCAGCATGCATGCCTACACCGCCATTCATCCTGGCCGGCGGAATTAAGGGCTGATTCAACGCCGGCGGCTGAAGCTGCCTGCATACCCGTCCTCTGGGGGGACCCATCATGAAAACGCGCCTGATGCTTGCCGGTGGCCTGCTGCTGGCCCTGACCGGTTGCACCACCTATGACTATGTCGGTGGCCGCGGCGGTGGCTACTACCACGGTGCGCCGTCGGTGGAGTACCGCTACCCCTATGGCTACCCGGCCGACTACGGCTATCCGTATTACGGCGGCGGTGGCTATTACGGCTATGGCGGCCCGTACTACCAGCGGCCGATCTATCGCCCGCCGCACCACAACCACCGCCCGCCACCGCGTCCCGGCAACGGCGGCGAAAACCGCCCGCCACCGCCGCCGCGTCAGAACAATGGCGGCTCGCCCTGGCGCAACATGGATTCGATGCGTCGACCGCCGCAGCCTGCACAGCGGGTCGAGCGCCCCTCGCCGCCGCCGCAGGCGCGTCCGGCTCCGGCTCCGCGTGCGCCGAGGATGAACAGTTCCCCTTGGCGTGCCATGGATCGTGAGAGATAGCGCACAGTTGACGCTTGTTCCATCTTGCATTTCACACGGTCCAAGCCTCAATCTACGCAGGTGGTGACGGCCAGCGTCACAAAGTGACAAAAGCGTTAAGGGCCCGTCCCAAACAGCTCTACGTCGATATCCGACAGGAACATCTGGATCCCCCCTGTTCCGGCCCTGTCGGATGTCGGCACCTTTAAAGACGAACGGCCCCGCACTGCGGGGCCGTTTGTTGTTTGGGACACCAGGGCGCGCGGGCAGTAGATCCACGCCATGCGTGGATGCCGCGTTCCCAGCCGCCCCAAAAAACAGGGCCGGACAGTCCCCCGACTGCCGGCCCCTCTGCTTCCCCACCGTGCGCCTGTACCGGCCCCTGTTCCAATTCCGGTCACCAGCGCCTGCGGCGCCAGCCACGGTGGGTGCTATTGGGTTATCTGCAAAAATCCTGCCAACTTTAGGGTTGATTTCGACGCCGGCCGGCCGGCGCCAACGTCCCTGCCCCGATTGGCGCTAAAATCGCCACCCCGGCGCCGTCTCCGGCTGCGCCTGCCCCTTGCTGAACAGCCCCCATGATCGACTCCTTCCATCGTTACGACGTCATCGTCATCGGCGGTGGCCACGCCGGCACCGAGGCCGCGCTGGCTGCGGCCCGTACCGGCGTGCGCACCCTGTTGCTGACCCACAACATCGAAACGGTGGGAGCGATGAGCTGCAACCCGGCCATCGGTGGCATCGGCAAGGGCCATCTGGTCAAGGAAATCGACGCCCTCGGCGGTGCGATGGCGCATGCCGCCGACCGCGCCGGCATCCAGTGGCGCACCCTCAACGCCTCCAAGGGCCCGGCCGTGCGCGCCACCCGCTGCCAGGCCGACCGCAACCTGTACCGCATGGCGATCCGCGCCATCGTCGAGGGCCAGGCCAACCTGACCGTGTTCCAGGCGGCGGTGGATGACCTGGTCATCGAGGGCGACCACGTGCGCGGGGTCATCACCCAGACCGGCCTGCGTTTCGATGCCGAGGCCGTGGTGCTGACCGCCGGCACCTTCCTGGCCGGCAAGATCCACGTCGGCCCGACCCAGTACGCAGCCGGCCGCATGGGCGATCCGCCCGCCACCACGCTGGCTGCACGCCTGCGCGAGCGGCCGTTCCAGGTGGACCGCCTGAAGACCGGCACGCCACCGCGCATCGACGGTCGTTCGCTGGACTACAGCGTGATGGACGAGCAGCCCGGCGACACGCCGCGCCCGGTGATGTCCTTCCTCGGCTCGGTGGATGAGCATCCGCAGCAGGTCAGCTGCTGGATCACCCACACCAGCGAGCAGACCCACCAGATCATCCGCGACGCCCTGCACCGTTCGCCGCTGTACAGCGGCCAGATCGAAGGCATCGGCCCGCGCTACTGCCCCTCCATCGAGGACAAGGTGGTGCGCTTTGCCGAGAAGGCCAGCCACCAGATCTTCGTCGAGCCCGAAGGCCTGGGCATCGTCGAGATCTATCCCAACGGCATTTCCACCTCGCTGCCGTTCGACGTGCAGCTGGAGATGGTGCGCAGCATCCGTGGTTTCCAGAACGCGCACATCACCCGCCCCGGCTATGCCATCGAGTACGACTTCTTCGATCCACGCGGGCTGAAGGCCTCGCTGGAAACCAAGCTGGTCAACGGCCTGTTCTTCGCCGGCCAGATCAACGGCACCACCGGTTATGAAGAAGCTGCCGCACAGGGCCTGCTGGCCGGCCTCAACGCCGCTCGCCAGGTGCGTGGCCTCGAGGGCTGGTGCCCGCGTCGCGACGAAGCCTACCTCGGCGTGCTGGTGGATGACCTGATCACCCACGGCACCAACGAGCCGTACCGCATGTTCACCAGCCGCGCCGAGTACCGCCTGCAGCTGCGCGAAGACAACGCCGACCAGCGCCTGACCCCGGCCGGCCGAGACATGGGCCTGGTCGATGATCGTCGCTGGCGTGCCTTCGAAACCAAGCAGGCTGCCGTGGCCGCCGAGCGCACGCGCCTGGGTGCGCTGTGGGCCACGCCGGCCAATGCGCTGGGCCGAGAAGTGCAGGAAACGCTGGGCGTGGCGGTCAGCCGCGAAACCAACGTGCTGGACCTGATCAAGCGCCCGGAACTGGATTACGCGCAACTGATGCGGGTGCCCTCGCTCGGCCCGGCCGTGGCCGATGGCAAGGTGGCCGAACAGGTGGAGATCGGGGTGAAGTACGCCGGTTACCTGGATCGCCAGCGCGAGGAGATCGAGCGCCAGCAGCGCCATGAAGCAACGCCGATTGCCGGCGATTTCGACTACGCCATCGTGCGCGGGCTGTCGGCCGAAGCGCTGCAGAAGCTCGAGCGTGTGCGTCCGCAGACCATCGGCCAGGCCCAGCGCATTCCGGGCATGACCCCGGCGGCGATCTCGCTGCTGCTGGTGCACCTGGAGCGCGCACGGCGCGGACGCGTGGCATGAAAAAACGGTAGTGCCGGCCGCTGGCCGGCAACCCGATACACCTTCGACAGAACCTCTGCGGGTGCCGGCCAGCGGCCGGCACTACCGACAGGGCTGCGTGCTGCACGCGGTATCATCATCGCGATTGCCCTGATCTGCCGGAGATGCCGATGACCCCGCTGCGCCCCTTCCGCGACAAGATGCCGGTGCTCGGCCAGCGCGTGTATGTCGATCCGGCCTGCACGATCATCGGCGATGTCGAACTGGCCGATGACGTATCGATCTGGCCGGGCACGGTCATCCGTGGCGACGTCAATTTCGTGCGGATCGGTGCACGCACCAATGTGCAGGACGGCACCATCATCCACGTCAGCCACCACAGCCCGTACAACAAGGCCGGCTACCCGACCCTGATCGGCGAAGGCGTCACCGTCGGCCATGGCTGCATCATCCACGCCTGCAGCATTGGCGATTACACCCTGATCGGCATGGGCGCGTGCATCCTCGACGGTGCCCGGGTCGAGCGCCATGGCTTCGTCGGTGCCGGTGCGGTGGTCGGCCCCGGCAAGGTGGTGGGCGAAGGCGAACTGTGGGTGGGCAACCCTGCCCGTCCGGCGCGCACGCTCAGCGACAAGGAGATCGAGTCGCTGCACTATTCGGCCGACCACTACGTGCGGCTGAAGGACGAATACCTGGGCTGAGGCCGCCTCGCCGATGGCCGGGCTCTGCTAAAGTCTGGGCCCGACCAGGAACCGTCGAGACCCCCATGCCCGTGGCTGCACGCCGGAGAGGACTCCAGCGCCCACTTCGGCGGCCATCGCGCTGATGGCCGCGCCGATGCTCGATACCTACCGCGAGGTGGTAACGCCGGAAGGCGTGCCGCTGCAGTTGCCTGCGGCCGGCCCGATGCCGCGTGCGCTGGCCTGGCTGATCGACCTGGCCGTCCGCTTCGGCGCGCTCACCGCGCTGTCCATTCCGCTGGCCCTGCTCGATGAGTTCGGCCGCGGCCTGTACATGGCGCTGATGTTCCTGCTGATGTGGGCCTACCCCATCGTCTGCGAAGCGCTGTGGGGCCGTACCCTCGGCAAGCGCGTGCTGGGCCTGCGGGTGCTCGCGCAGGATGGCGCGCCGGTGGGCTGGATGGCCTCGATCACCCGCAACCTGCTGCGCACCGTGGACATGCTGCCTTTCGGCTACGCACTGGGCCTGATCAGCAGCCTGTTCGATCCGCATGGCCGCCGCCTGGGCGATCTGGTTGCCGGCACGATGGTGGTACATGCACCGCCGCATTACCTGCCGCCGCCGGCCACCATCGACAGCGCGCTGGCGCCGCCGCAACCGCTGCGGCCGGAGGAACAGGCGGCGGTGATGGCCTTCGCCGAGCGCGCGCCACGCCTGTCACCCGCACGCCAGCAGGAACTGGCCGGCATCGCCGAGCCGTTGACCAGCGCGTCCGGCCAGGTCGGTGTGCTGCGCCTGTATGCAATGGCCAACTGGTTGCTGGGACGACGATGAAGCAAGAGCAGTTCGTCGCCCGCCATCAACAGGAATGGCATGACCTGGAGCAGTGGCTGCAGCATCGCGCCGGTGCCTCGCGTCGGCGTCGGCGCAGGCCGGGCGCGGAAGAAGCCGGCGATGTCAGCTTCCCGCAGCGTTACCGACGGCTGTGCCAGCAGCTGGCGCTGGCCCGCGAACGCGGCTACAGCCCGCAGCTGGTGCAACGCCTGCAGCAGTTGATGCAGCACGGCCATGGCGTGCTGTACCGCACGCCGCCGACCCGCTGGCGGCGCGCGCTGGAATTCCTGGTTGCTGATTTTCCGCTGCTGGTGCGCAGCCAGGCGCGCAGCATGTGGGCAGCGCTGGCGATGTTCGCAGTGCCGGCGCTGGCCTGCTTCGTGCTGGTGCAGGTGTACCCGGACAGCATCCACCTGCTGATGGACAACGGCCAGATCGCCGAGATGGAGCGCATGTACGATCCATCCGCCGAGCGCCTGGGCCGCGACAGCGGCACCGACTGGATGATGTTCGGCTACTACATCATGAACAACATCAGCATCGCCCTGCGCACCTTCGCCAGCGGCCTGCTGGCGGGGTTGGGCACGCTGCTGGTGCTGCTGTTCAACGGCATCACCATCGGCGCGGTCGCCGGCCACCTGCAGCACATCGGCCATGGCGGCCCGTTCTGGCGCTTTGTGGCCGGCCACGGTGCGTTCGAGCTGACCGCGATCGTGATTGCCGGCGGCGCCGGCCTGCAGTTGGGCATGAAACTTCTGGCTCCCGGGCGGCGGCGCCGCCTGGATGCGCTGGTCGAAGGCGGGCGCATCGGCGCGCGGCTGTGCCTGGGCGTGGCCTTCATGCTGCTGCTGGCCGCGTTCGTGGAAGCGTTCTGGTCTTCCATCGCCGACATTCCGGCCGCAGTGAAGTTCAGCGTGGCCGGGGTGCTGTGGGCCGGCGTGCTGCTGTGGCTGTGGCGCGGTGGACGCGGAGGTGGCCATGCGGATTGACCATCTGGACGTGGTGCTGCGCGCGCGCAGCAGCTGGGAAGCGATGGAGTTGGGCAGCGCGCTGGCCCGCCGCCACGCACGCGGTGTGTGGGGCAGCTGGCTGCTGGCCAGTGCGCCGTTGTTCGTGCTGTTCAATGCACTGGCCTGGTGGCTGGATGCCTTCGGCTGGGCGTGGCTGGCGATGTGGTGGTGCAAACCGTTGTTCGAACGCGCACCGCTGTACGTGCTCTCGCGCGGCATCTTCGGCGAACGGGTCGGCCCGCGCGATGCGCTGCGCGCACAGCGGCAGTGGGGCGGCAGCGGCTTCTGGGGCTATCTGGGCTGGCGCCGTTTCAGCGGCCTGCGCAGCCTGTGCCTGCCGGTCAATCTGCTGGAGGGCAATGCGCCCGCCCAGCGTGGCCCACGCAGGCGTGCAGTCGCCGCCGGCGCTGCGGGCCCTGCGCTGGTGCTGGCGGTGATCTGCCTGGCATTCGAGCTGGTGCTGGTGGTGGGCGCGATCGCCACTATCTTCATCTTCATCCCGCTGGAACTGCTGCCCGAATCCTGGCGCGCAGCGTGGGCGATGGTCAGCGTAGAGGCGCCTGCGTGGGCCAAGCTTGGCCTCAACCTGTTGTGCTGGCTGGCGGCGGCGCTGATCGGGCCGTTCTACGTGGGCGCCGGCTTCGGCCTGTACTTGAACCGACGCACGCAGATGGAAGCCTGGGACGTGGAAATCGCCCTGCGCCGCCTGCGCGAACGCCTGCTGCCGGTCGCCTCTTCGTTGCTGCTGCTGTTGTGCCTGGCGCTGCCGTTGGCGCCCGTGCACGCACAGGTCGCCGACACGCCGGACGCCGCGCAGACCACCACGGCCAGCGCCGATGAAGACGCAGAAGCGGAAGACGCTGAAGAAGCCGAAGAAGCGGCCACTGCGGAAAACGATCCGGCCAATACACCGGCGCTGATCTTCGGCGACACGCCGGTGGATACCGCTGGCTTCCGCCAGGCCGTGAACCGCGCCTACGAAGATCCGTTGCAGCGGCCGACGCGGCAGGTCAGCCGATGGAAGCCGATCGAAGACGCCGCCGAGAAGCAGAAAGACAAGAAAGAGCTGCAGAAGGACAGCAGCAGCAACGCGGACCGTACGTCGCGCAAGAGCCGCCAGTTGTGGCTGGCCCGGCTCGCCGAATGGGGCCTGTGGGGGCTGTTGGGGGTCCTGCTGCTGGTGCTGCTGTTGACCGCGCGGCTGTGGCTGCCGTGGTTGCGCGGTTCCGGCCGCCGCAAGGAAAAGAAGGCACCGCAGATCACCGAAGAGCAGGTGGAAATGCCGGTGGTGCTGCCGCCGGATGTGGCGACCCAGGCTGGGCTGCTGTGGGACCAGGGACGGCCACGGCAGGCGCTGGCGCTGCTGTATCGCGCCAGCGTGCGCACGCTGGTGGAGCGCACCGGCATCGCGTTGCCGCCCGGTGCCACTGAAGCACAGTGCCTGCGTGCCTCGCGGCGCATGTCCGACAGCACCGACCGTGAACTGTTCGCGCGCATCGTGCGCATGTGGCAGTACGCCGCCTACGGCGGGCGCCTGCCTACCCGCAGCGATTTCGACGCGTTGGCCAGCACGCTGCGCCAGCAGTACGGGTGGCAGGCATGAGCCCGCGCCTGTTCTGGTCGTTGCTGCTCGGCGCGCTGGTCCTGCTCGGGGTGCCGCTGACCATCCTGTTCCTGCGCACGCATGAAAAGGTGACCGAGACCGTCGTGCTGCCGCCACAGGGCGAAGCCAGCTACAACCCGCTGTATGTGCTGGGCCAGGCGCTGCGCGCCGACGGCATCGAGGTGCAGTCCCGGCAGCGGCTGGACCTGGCACAGATGCCACTGGCCGCCACCGATACGGTGGTGCTGCTGCAGGATACCGCCGACATGCCGCCGCGCACTGCGCAGGCCCTGCTGGACTGGGTCGGCACGGGTGGCCATCTGCTGCTGCGCACGCAGCCACCGGCCGAGGACGATGCCAGCAGCACGCAGGGCCCCCTGCTGGACAGGATCGGCGTGGACAGCCTGTTCCATGGCAGCGACTGCCAACCCTTCCACGTGGTGGATGATCCCAGCCACGTCGAGTTCTGCGGCGGTCGGCGCTTCAGCCTGGGCTTCCAGGCCAACGCCACGGCCGAGCGCCGCTGGGGTGGCCAGGAAGGACTGGTGTTCGCGCGCCTGCCGCACGGCAAGGGCCGCATCGACGTGCTGGCGGACATGGACGTCATGCGCGGTGAAGGCCCGTCCGCATCAACACGCCGCCGCACTGTCGACGCCGATGCCGTTGCCCGCGATGGCCTGCATGACCTCTCGCACCGCGACCTGACGCGCTACCTGCTCGATCCCAACTATGGGCGCGGCACGATGTGGCTGGTATACGGCAGCCGCCCGCCCTCGCTGGGCGCGCGCATCTTCTACCAGGGCTGGCCGCTGTGGGTGCCGCTGCTGCTGGCGATCCTCGGCTGGCTGTGGTCACGCGCGCAACGCTTCGGCAGTGCCCTGCCCGCGCCGGTGGTCGAACGCCGTTCGTTGCTGGAACACGTCCGCGCCAGTGGCGAACTGCTGCTGCGCTTCGGCCATGGCACGCGCCTGTACCTGGCCGTGCAGGCGCTGTTCCTGCACCGCCTGCGCCTGCGCGCGCCCGTCGCTGCGGCACTCGACGGTGCTGCGCGCGACCAGGCCATCGCCGCAGTGTTGCAATGGCCCGTCAGTCGAGTCGCCAGTGCCCTCACTCCGCCTTCGCCGCATGATTCCTCCGCCCTGCGCGAGCGCATCCGCTTGCTGCTCCAGATGAGATCCCTGCTATGACCGATGCCCCTGAACTTCCGGCGGCCGCCACCGCCCGCCTGATCGAACGCGTCGACGCCATCCGCCAGGCCGTCGGCCATGCCTTCATCGGCCAGGCCGATGTGCTCGACCAGATCCTGGTCGCCCTGCTGGCCGGTGGCCACGTGCTGATCGAAGGCGTGCCCGGCCTCGGCAAGACCCTGCTGGTGCGCGCGCTGGCACAGGCACTGGAGCTGGACTATGGCCGCGTGCAATTCACCCCCGACCTGATGCCCAGCGACGTCAGCGGCCATGCGGTGTACGACCCGAAGAGCGAGAGCTTCAAGATCCGTCGCGGCCCGGTGTTCACCAACCTGCTGCTGGCCGACGAGATCAACCGGGCCCCGGCCAAGACCCAGTCCGCGCTGCTGGAAGTGATGCAGGAAGGCCAGGTCACCATCGAAGGCAAGGCCTTCACCCTGGCACCGCCGTTCATGGCGCTGGCCACGCAGAACCCGCTGGAACAGGAAGGCACCTATCCGCTGCCGGAAGCGCAGCTGGACCGTTTCCTGCTGAAGGTGCTGATCGACTATCCGCAGCTGGAGGACGAGAAGCGCATGGTCGCGGCGATCACCAGCGGCCGTGCCGCCAGTGATTTCGACCTGAGCCAGGTGCCGCGCGTGCTCGGTGCCGGCGAACTGCTGGCGCTGCAGCAGGCCACCGCGGCAATCACCGTGGATGACGAAGTGATCGACTACGCGGTGCGCATCGTCGCCGCCACCCGGCAGTGGCCGGGCATCGCCGTCGGCGCCGGCCCGCGCGGCAGCATCGCCCTGGTGCGTGCCTCGCGCGCGCAGGCGGTGCTGGCCGGTCGTGACTTCGTCACCCCCGACGATGTGCGCGACATCGCCCGACCCGCCCTGCGCCACCGCATTGCATTGGCACCGGAGCTGCAGATCGAAGGCCAGGGTGCCGACGACGTGCTGGGTGCGCTGCTGGCCAAGGTGGAAGCGCCGCGCCGATGAGGCCTGCGCCGCTGCTGCTGGCGTTGCTGTTGGCCTGGGCTGCGCTGGGCGGCGTGGTGCTGGCCGGGCTGCTGCCACGCTGGAGCTGGGCGCTGGCCGGCGCACTGGTTGCGGTGCTGGCACTGGTTGATCTGTGGCGGCAGCGACGACGACCATCGCCCAGCGTCGAGCGCGACGTGCCCGAAGCCCTGGCACTGGGCGTGCGCCGCGAGATCGGCCTGCGCCTGCAGTCCGGGCAGGCCATGCAGGTACAGGTATTCGATCTGGTGCCAGGCGGTTGGCCACTGGAATCACTGCCGCAACGCGTGCAGTTGCGGGCGGGCCATGCCAGTTCGCTGCATTACCACGTGCAGCCGCAGCAGCGCGGTCGCTTTGCCTTCGAAGGCGTGCAGCTGCGCATCCGCTCGCCATGGCGGTTGTGGTGGCAGCAACGCACGCTGCCACCGGCGCTGGAGGTGCGGGTCTATCCCAACTTCGTGCCACTCACCCGATTTGCGCTGTTCAGTGCCGACCAGGCCTCGCGACTGGTCGGTGCACATGTGAAGCGCCGCCGTGGCGAAGGCACCGACTTCCACCAGATGCGCGAGTACCGCATCGGCGACAGCCTGCGCCAGCTCGACTGGAAGGCCACCGCCCGCGCCCGCAAGCTGATCTCGCGCGAGTACCAGGACGAGAAGAACCAGCAGCTGCTGCTGATGCTCGACAGCGGCCGGCGCATGCTGGCCAGTGAAGGCGGACTCTCGCATTTCGACCATGCCTTGAACGCCTCGCTGGTGGTGGCCTACCTGGCATTGCGCCAGGGCGATGCTGCCGGCCTGTTCGCGGTAGGCGGCGAGCGTCGCTGGGTGGCGCCGCAGCGCGGCATGGACACGGTGCAGCATCTGTTGCGCGCCAGCTACGACCTGCAGCCGCAGGCCGTGGCCACCGATTACCTGGCTGCCGCCACCGAAGTCTCACTGCGCCAGCCCCGGCGCGCGCTGGTGATGCTGGTCAGCAACGTGCGCGACGAGGACATCGAAGACCTGCTTGCGGCGGTGCGCCTGCTGCAGCGCCGTCATCTGGTGTGCGTAGCCAGCCTGCGCGAGCGCGAGCTGGATGCTGCGCTGGAAGGTGAGGTGCACACGGTGGAAGATGCCGCGCAGGCCGGTGCCGCCGCGCTGTACCTGCAACAGCGCGCGCAGGCGCATGACGCGCTGCGTGCCGAACGGGTGATGGTGCTGGACGTCACGGCCGATGCCCTGCCCGCCGCGCTGGTGGAGCGCTATCTGGCGGTGAAGCGCGAAGGGCTGCTGTAACCGGTAATGCCGGCCGCTGGCCGGCGGATCACCACAACCGCCGGGCGTGGCCCGGCGCTACCGACGCTCCGCCTTGGTAGATGCCAACCTTGGTTGGCACACCATCAACGGCGCCGACCAAGGCCGGCCTCTACCCACAGCGGTTGCCGGCCAGCGGCCGGCACTACCCCTGCAGCAAGCGCTTCTGCAACCGCTCCACCGCGCGCTGCAGCAGCACGCGATGCCGCGCCAGTTTCATCCACTGCGGCAGCCGCGAGAACATCGAGCGATGATGCCCTTTGGTTTCACGCAGTGTCGCGACAGCGTACTCATGAAGCGCCTGCAGATGCTCGGCGTTGTAGGCCCAAAGCAGACCTGCGCGGGTCGGCTCGACCAGATGCAGCGGAAGGCCGAAATGTGGATCAGCCGGCTCGGCATCGCGCAGCGGGGTGGCCGACACGTCGACATCGCTGCTGCGCCCACATTGCCCACATCGCGCGGGAAAGGTGGCCGGCGAACGAACGCCCGACGCTATCCGGCGATGCACGTACAGCCATTGGTGCCCGCAGTACCCGCACGGCCGACGCCCCTGCATGCACACCGCGCCCACCCAGTCGCCACTGTCCAGCGCAACGCTGCAGCCGGTGCAGCGGAAACGCACCGTCCAACGGTAGGGCTGCCAGCTCGCCAGCACCCAGCCCGGCGTATCGCAGCGGTGGCAGCGCACCGCGATGCGGTCGGCGAACGCATTCAGGCCGCGACCATCGTCGAAATGACGGCCCGGCACGGGAGCAGGACGCCCGCGCCGACCGGGCGGGCGTTGCACCGCCATCAGACGTAGATCCGCGTCGGCGCCTCGTCGACGATCGCGTGCGGCACGAAGCGCGCGCTGTCGCGGGTGATCGCGCTGTCGTCCTCGCGGATGCCGATGCCGCAGGCGTGGTCGCCGATCACCCAGCTGCCGATCAGCGGGTAACCGCCTTCGAAGCGGGTGAGCGGATGCGCGCGCTGGAGAATCGCCGGACCGTCGTAGGGGCCATCACTACGCTGCGTGCTGCCGTCGGCCAGGTGCATCTCGATGTTGGCACCTTCGCGCGAGAACAGCGGTTTGCGCACCCAGCCCGATGCCAGCGCGCTGCCGTCATCGAAATGTGCTTCCAGCAGGTTCGGGTGACCGACGTTGCGCTGCCACAGCAACGGCAGAATGCCCTTGTTGCTCAACACCGCCTTCCATGCCGGTTCCAGCAGCTGCACGCCCGAGCCCGGCAGCGCACGACCGAATTCCTCGGCCATCAGGTCTTCCAGCGGGTACAGCTTGAACAGCGTGCCGATGACCGTATCGTCCAGCGCGGTGAAGCGCCCGTCTTCGGACAGGCCGATGTCCTCGATGGCGATCGCCTGCCCGTGCAGGCCCGTCTGCGAAGCGCAGTCGCGCAGATACTCGACCGTACCGCGGTCTTCGTCCGAGCCGCCCACCGCACTGAAATACAGCGGCGGCGGCAGCTGCGTGGCCAGTTCGCCGAAGCGTTCGACCAGGGCTTCATGGATCGCGTTGAACTGGTCGGCGTGCTGCGGCAGGCGGCCGGCGTTGCGCTGGTCCTCCAGCCACTGCCACTGGAAGAAGCTGGCTTCGAACAGCGAGGTCGGCGTGTCGTAGTTCAGTTCGTACAGCTTGGCCGGGCCGGTGCCGTCGTAGGCCAGGTCCAGGCGCCCGTACAGGTGCGGCTGGCGCTGGCGCCAGCTGTCGGCGATCCAGTCGCGGTAATGCGCGGGGATCGCCAGCTGGTCCATCAGGCGCTCGCTGGCGATGACATCGCCGACCAGGTCCATCGCCATCTGGTGCAGTTCGGCGCTGGGGTCTTCGATGTCCTGCTCGATCTGGCGCAGGGTGAACGCGTAATACGCGCTTTCATCCCAGTACGGCTGGCCGTCGATGGTGTGGAAGCGGAAACCGGCTTCCTCCGCGCGCGCCCGCCACTGGGCGCGCTCGGCAATACGGATACGTTGCATGGGTCGATCAGCCGCCGACGCTGCTGCCGCTGCGGCGCGCACTGGTGCTGCCGAAGCCGCTGCGGCTGGCGGTCACCGCACGGTTCGGTTCGCTGCTGACCGGGGCCAGCCCGGCCTTGCCCGCGCCGATGCCGCTGGCGGTGTTCAGGCCGCCGCTGCCGCCCGGGGCAGGACGCGCCCAACCGGCGCTCTTGTCCTGGTAGGCCGGCGCCGAAGCCGGCGCCTGCGGGGCCAGGCCACCGCGGTTGCTCAGCATCTGCGACATGAAGAAGCCCATCATCATCGGCCCGATGAACGAGGTGCCGGCCGAGGTGTGCTGCTGCACGCACTGCTCAGGCTTGTAATCCTGTTCGCAGGCTTCCTTGGTCGCGTACTTCGGCGCTGCGTCGGCAGACTTCTTCTGCGCCTCGGCAAACGCATTGCGGCACGCCGAAGGATCAGCGGTAGCCGTGGTGCAGGCCTCCACCGAGGTATACAGGCCTTCCTGCACCTGCACCTGCTCTTCCTTCTGGCAGGCAGTGAACAGCAGCGGCGCAGCGCTCATCAGCAGCAGCGCGGTGGTGCGGGAACGTTTCATGGCCTCATGCCTTCAAGTCGGAACAATGCCCCATCATGCCAAATCCGGGCCAACAACCGGAATCGGCAAAGTAGGAAAGATGAACGGAATTTCATTTTCGTTGTCATCCGAGCTTGATCCACGCATGGCGTGGATCTACTGGCCCACGGCCACCTGTCGGAGGCGGGGTGGGTCCGGTGGCGGGGGCGTGAGCGCCATGGGCCCGAGGCATGCCTCGGGCGGGTTGGGCAGGACGCCCAACCCCGGTCTTGCCGTGTGCGCAGGACAGCGCACACGAGCAAGGCGCGACCGAGCCTACATGGACGTATTTACGGCGTCCCCCGCCACCGGACCCACCCCGCCATCCCGCGGATAGCCCGCTTTTGATTTTGACGTTGACGTTGATTCGGCAGGTGCAGGGCGCAGCCCGGCCGGACCGCCTCCGGTGGTTGCAGCAGCAACCGAAAAAATTGGCCATGATCAACCGACCCCCACGTCGTACGGCCCGCCCGTTCCGCCAGCCATGCCCGAATACCGCTCCCGCACCTCCACCGCCGGCCGCAACATGGCCGGTGCCCGCGCCCTGTGGCGTGCCACCGGCATGAAGGATGGCGACTTCCACAAGCCGATCATCGCCATCGCCAACTCCTTCACCCAGTTCGTGCCCGGCCACGTGCACCTGAAGGACCTTGGCCAGCTGGTCGCGCGCGAAATCGAACAGGTTGGCGGCGTCGCCAAGGAATTCAACACCATCGCCGTGGACGACGGCATCGCCATGGGCCACGACGGCATGCTGTACTCGCTGCCCAGCCGCGAGATCATCGCCGACGCCGTCGAATACATGGTCAATGCCCACTGCGCCGATGCGCTGGTGTGCATCAGCAACTGCGACAAGATCACCCCCGGCATGCTGATGGCGGCGCTGCGCCTGGACATCCCGGTGGTGTTCGTCTCCGGCGGACCGATGGAAGCCGGCAAGACCAAGCTGTCCGAGCACAAGCTGGACCTGGTCGACGCGATGGTCGTCGCTGCCGATGACAGCGCTTCGGACGAGAAGGTCGCCGACTACGAGCGCAGCGCCTGCCCGACGTGTGGCTCGTGCTCGGGCATGTTCACCGCCAACTCGATGAACTGCCTGACCGAAGCACTGGGCCTGTCGCTGCCGGGCAACGGCACCACCCTGGCCACGCATGCCGACCGCGAAGCGTTGTTCCGTCGCGCCGGCCGCCTGATCGTCGAACTCTGCCACCGCTGGTATGGCGGCGAAGACCCGCGTGCGCTGCCGCGCGGCATCGCCACCCAGGCCGCGTTCGCCAACGCCATGACCCTGGACATCGCCATGGGCGGCTCGACCAATACCATCCTGCACCTGCTGGCCGCCGCGCAGGAAGGCGAGGTCGACTTCGACCTGACCCACATCGATGCACTGTCGCGGCGCGTGCCGCAGCTGTGCAAGGTGGCACCGAACACGCCGAAGTACCACATCGAGGACGTGCACCGCGCCGGTGGTGTGTTCGGCATCCTCGGTGAACTGGATCGCGCCGGCCTGCTGGATACCTCGGTGCCGACCGTGCACAGCGCCACGCTCGGTGAAGCACTGGATCGCTGGGACGTGATGCGCAGCGACAACGACACCCTGCACACCTTCTTCAAGGCGGGTCCCGCCGGCATTCCCACCCAGGAGGCCTTCAGCCAGGCCACGCGCTGGCCGTCGCTGGACCAGGATCGCGCCGAAGGCTGCATCCGTGCGCTGGAACATGCCTATTCGCAGGAAGGCGGGCTGGCCGTGCTGCGCGGCAACCTCGCCGTCGACGGCTGCGTGGTGAAGACGGCAGGGGTGGACGAATCGATCCACGTGTTCGAAGGCAATGCGCGCGTGTTCGAAAGCCAGGACGCCGCCGTGGCCGGCATTCTTGCCGATGAAGTGAAGCCCGGCGACGTGGTGGTGATCCGCTACGAAGGCCCGAAGGGCGGCCCGGGCATGCAGGAGATGCTGTACCCGACCAGCTACCTGAAATCGAAAGGCCTGGGCAAGCAGTGCGCATTGCTGACCGACGGCCGATTCTCCGGTGGCACCTCGGGCCTGTCGATCGGCCACGTTTCGCCGGAAGCGGCCAGCGGCGGTGTGATCGGACTGGTGGAGGATGGTGACCGCATCCGCATCGACATCCCGGCGCGGCGCATCGACCTGCTGGTGGAGGAGGCGACGCTGGTCCAGCGCCGCGCCGACGCCGATGCACGGGGCTGGAAGCCGCGCGCACCGCGCCCACGCAAGGTCACCAGCGCGCTGAAGGCCTATGCCCTGCTGGCCACCAGCGCCGACAAGGGCGCCGTGCGCAACACCGCCCTGCTGGGCGACTGAAGACCGGTAGTGCCGGCCGCTGGCCGGCAGCCTCCCTCGTAGTCCGCTAAGGTATCCCAACATCACCGACACGGAGGTTGTGATGACGTCACTTTTCCTCGCACTGGCCGTGGCCATGGGCGCGAGCGCCGAACCGCCGCAGGCCCCTGACTGCAGCTACGACCGCGCGGCGATGCTGGCGATGGAACCGGGCATGTTCGACCAGGACATGGACGGGGGCTGGCGCCCGCTGGCCGATCGCGGCTGCACCCAGGAAGCCGCGGACCTGCTGGCCGCGTATGCGGCATTGCCCAAGGCGACGGGCAACACCACCCTCGTCTGGCACGAAGGGCAGCTGCGCGCGGAGCTTGGGCAAACCGCGCAGGCGATTGCGCTGATGCAGCGCACCTACAAGCCGAAGGACACCGACCCCGGCTACTGGAACGCCTACGTGGACGGCACGATCGCGTTCCTGCGGCGTGATCGCAGCGGACTGGAAAAGGCACGTGCCGCGCTGGTCGCGATACCGACGCCACCCACGATGGCGGAGAACATCAGGAGCGGTCGTTTCCACTTCACTACCAAAGGCGGGCAGCAGGTGGATGCCCCTTGGCCGCCGAATCTCGATGTGCTCGATGCCTTCCTGCGCTGCTTCGACCGCGATTACCACAATGCGATGGGCAACCCGGCCTGCCGGAAGCCGGAAGGCGGTTGAGGCTCTCCGCCGGGCATGGCCCGGCGCTACCAGTGCGGGCTCAGCCGATGGTGCGCTTGAACGGCGGCAGCGCGTCGATGATGCGCTTGCCGTAACGGCGGGTCAGCAGGCGCGAGTCGAGGATGATCACCCGCCCGGTGTCGGTGGAGGTGCGGATCAGGCGGCCGGCGAACTGGGTCAGCGTGCGCAGCGCATGCGGGATCGCGATCAGGTTGAACGCATTGAGCCCACGCGCTTCCACCCATTCGCTCAGGGTGGCGGTCTGCGGATCGGTCGGCACCGCGAACGGCACCTGGGTGATCACCACCGTGGTGCAGGCCTCACCGGGAAGATCCAGGCCTTCGCCGAACGAGTTCAGCCCGAACAGCACCGAACCCTCGCCGGCGGCGACACGGCGCAGGTGTTCGTCGATCATGCGCGTCTTCGACATCTCGCCCTGCACCAGCACCTGCTTGCGCTTGGCGGCCGGCATCAGGCCCGCCACCTTCTCCATCTTCCAGCGCGAGGTGAACAGCACCATCGAGCCCTTCGTCCAGTCCAGTTCCTTGCCGATGTAGCGCGCCACTTCGCGCGGATGGCCTTCGCGGTCATCGGGCGTGACCGGGAACGGCGGCACGATCAGCTCGGCCTGGTTGGGCAGGTCGAACGGCGAGGACAGCGAGACCATCTCGGCGGTTTCGGGGATGCCGTTGTCGATCGCCAGCGCCTGGAAGTCGCCGCCACCGGTCAGCGTCGCCGAGGTCATCACCACCGAATCCACTTCATCCCACAACAGCTTGCGCAGCACGTGCGCGGCCGACACCGGCGAGCCATGCAGCACCAGGTCGCCATCGCGGGTGGCGGTCACCCAGCGTGCCATCGGTGGCGCGCCTTCCTTGTCTTCGCGGCGCCAGACCTGCCACAGGTTGTACTGCTGCTCGATCATCTCCAGGGCCATGCCGAGGTTGCGCTGCAGGCGCTCGCGCGCCGGATCGTCCGGCTTGCCCTTGGCGACCTGCGCGGTGGCCGCGTGCGCCCAGTTGTAGAGGCTGCGGGTATCGTCGGCCAGCGCCTCGATCGGCTCGCGCCAGGCCTCGGGCAGGCGTCCGTTGGCCGCGCGCCACATCGGCTCCTCGTCGGCCGGCGCCGGCATCCATACCGCCTCGACGTGGTCGCGGAACGCACGCAGACCCTTGGCCACGTTGCTGGCCGCGTCGATGGCTTCGTTCGGCAGCAGGTTGCCGAGGCGATCCTTGTCGACCGCGCGGTAGGCACCGGCGATCAGAATCTGCAGGCGGCCGGTGCGCTTGGCCATTTCATCCAATGCCAGGCTGGCCGCGCCCTGGTCGATGGCCACGTTGCCCACGTGGTGGCCTTCGTCGAGCACCAGCAGCATGTCCGACGGCGCGGCGATCATCGGCTGGCCGTTGTCGCTGTCACCAATGGACAGCGCCGACAGCAGCAGCGCGTGGTTGGTGACCACGATCTGCGCATCGCGCACGGTGTTGCGCGAGCGCAGCACCGCGCACTGCGCCGAGTACGCGCAGCGTCGCCCCGCGCAGCCTGAGGCCGGGGTGGTGATGCGGCTACGCAGGCCAGGACTGATGGTTTCCGGTGCGTTGTCGATGTCGCCGTCCCAGCTGCCGCTGGTGAAGGCCACGGTGAGGCGCTTGGCGATGTCCATCTCGATCGGCGCCAGCGGGCGGTCGAACAGCGGCTGCTCGTCCTCGAACATGCCGTTCTGCGCGCCCTCGCCGTGCGCCTCGGCGGCGTTGCGCGTGCACAGGTAGCGGGTGCGGCCCTTGGCTAGGGCAACGGTCGCCTCCAGGCCGGTGGCCTTGAGGAAGTTCGGAATATCGCGCTCGACCAGCTGCGACTGCAGCGCCACGGTACCGGTGCTGATCACCAGCTTCTTCTTGCTGGCCAGGGCAATCGGCACCCCGGCGGTCAGGTAGCCCAGGCTCTTGCCAACGCCGGTCGGCGCTTCGACCACGCCCACGCCACCGCTGGTGGACAGCGCACGCGACACCACGCCGATCATCTGGCTCTGCGAGCGGCGGGTGGAGAAGCCGGGGGTGTTGGCCTGCAGCGTCGTGTACGCCTTGCGGATCGCGTCCTTCAAGGTGTCATCGAGCTTGCGTGGAGCGGCGACGGTTTCGGTCACGCCAGAACTACCGTAGCGGGGTCAGGCCGGCCATTGTCGCATGGCCGGCCACGGGCTCCGAGGCGCGGGCGCTGAACAGGGTCAGCCGCGTCGCGCGATGGCTGGATGCGCGCCCCGCAACGCTACCGACGCGGCCAAGGCCGCCATCGGAGTCAGGGCGTAGCGGCGCGCTGCCGCAGCAACCGTACCAGTGCCCAGACCAGCAGGACCGTGCCGACGGCATCCAGCATCGCCAGGCCGAAGTGCACCACGCCCAGCACGGTGCTCAGCTGCGAGATCGCGCCGAAGTCGCCGTTGCTGACCATCCACATCGGCACCAGGTTGGCCAGCAGGCTGCCCATGCTGGACGCCAGCAACAGCAGCAGGCCGGTCAGCGCGCCGGTACGTGCCGGATCGCGCGGCGCGCCCATCACCCAGACCAGGCCGACGCACAGGGCAATCAGCACCGGCAGGCGCACGCCGACCATGGTCAGCAGGGAGACCATCAGAGCCTGGGTATCCATCGATCAGTCCTGCCCGGCGAAGGCGCCTGCACCGGCGCGCAGCTGCTGGTAGACCTCGTCGGTCTGCGGGCGTACGGCATGCCACTGCAGGAAGCTCTCCGCCGCCTGCTCGACCAGCATGCCCAGGCCATCGACCGTGTTGCGGCACTGCGCGGCGCGCGCCCAGGCCAGGAAGGCGATGGCGGCCTCGCCGTAGTTCAGGTCGACGGCCGTGGTCATCGAATTGACCAGCGACAGCGGCAGCTTGAACTCGGCGTCGCGATCGCGGCCGGCCGAGGTGGCGTTGAGGATCAGTTCGAAATCACCGAGGTCGCGCAGATCGTCCCAGTAGCGGCTGAGCGCGCGGCCCGGCTCGCCCATGGCATCGATCAGTTCATCGGCACGTTCCGGCGTGCGGTTGACCACCACCAGTTCGGTGATGCCGGCATCCAGCAGCGCCGGAGCGACGCTGCGCGCCGAACCACCGGCACCCAGCAGCAGCACGCGGCGGCCGCGCAGGTCCAGGCTGTGGCGGTCGGTGAGGTCGCGCACCAGGCCGATGCCATCGGTGGTGTCACCGTGCCAGCGGTCGCCCTTGCGCAGCAGGGTATTGACCGAGCCGGCGCGGCGCGCGCGTGCGGTCAGCGTAGTGCACACCGAGAACGCCGCTTCCTTGTGCGGTGAAGTGACGTTGGCACCGACCCCGCCTTCGGAGGCGAACGCCTCCAGCCCGGCCAGGAATGCGTCCGGGGCGAGATCGATGCTGCGGTAGTCGAGGGAGATGCCTTCCTGGCGACCGAACGCCGCATGGATCTGCGGCGACTTCGAGTGGGCGACGGGGTGTCCGAAGACGGCGTAACGATCGGTCATGGAATCCTCAAGCTGGCTAGACTGGTGCTCTTTCGTGCATGGACCTGGATGATGCGTATCGCCCCGACCCTGCTGGTGCTCGCCGCCAGTCTACTCTCTGCCCCGGTGGCGATGGCGTTGAACGAGTACGGCATCGAAGGCATGGGCGTGGTCTCCACCCGTGCCGATGAAGGCCGGGCCACGATCAGCGCCGATGGCCAGCGCATCGTCTTCGCCCGCCGTGGCGAGGCCGGCTGGGGGCTGTGGCAGGCGCGCGTGGTCGACGGCCGCTGGCAGCAGGCGCAGGCGTTGCCGCTGGCGGTGTCTGGCGAGGTGCGCGATCCGTATTTCAGCCGCGATGGCCGCTGGCTGCTGTTCGCCGCAGGCCGCGAGGGCCGGTCGGGGCTGTACCGGGCGGCGATCGCCGCCGATGGCAGCGTGGGGGCGCCGCAAGCGCTGGCAGGCGATGGTGGCCGCCATGAAGAGCGCGGGCCGGCATTGAGCGCGGACGGGCGACAGCTGCTGTTTGCCCGCCAGCAGGGCCGTGGTGCCGGCTGGGACCTGTTCGTGGCCTCGTTGGACGCGCAGGGCGTGCGAGGCCCGGCGACGGCATTGCAGGCATTGAACAGCCCCGCCGATGAAACCGATGGCGACTGGCTGGGCAGCGCTGGCGCGGTGGCCTTCAGCCGTGGCAGCGGTGACACCGCGCAGGTCTGGACCAGCGGTTGTGCATGGACGGGCGCTGCGCTGCAGCCGATCGGACTGTCGTTCAACCAGGCCAGCGGCTGGACCGGCGCGCCGGTGGTCGACAACGCCAAGCCGGGCGAAATGATGGTGGCCAGCAGCGCGGCGAAGTCGCCCCGCGCCGGTGGCGTGGATGTGTACCGGCTGGCCGTGCCGAAGGTGGCGGCAGTGCCCGGGTGCATGCAGTAGATCCACGCCATGCGTGGATGATGGTTCGGTGGATACCGACCGCCCCCCCCCGCTCCGGTAGGTGCCGACCTTGGTCGGCACAGAAACAAAACCGCCAACCAAGGTTGGCGCCACCAGTAGATCCACGCCATGCGTGGATGACGCCTTCTGGCCGGTGCCAACATCGGCCGGCGCACGGAGCGCCAACCAAGGTTGGCGACTACCAGTAGATCCACGCCATGCGTGGATGACGCCTTCTGGCTGGTGCCGACTTCGGTCGGCGCACGGAGCGCCAACCAAGGTTGGCGGCTACCAGTAGATCCACGCCATGCGTGGATGGCCCGGGTCCCGGGCCACGGCGCTCAGCGCGACAGCACCTTCGCGCGCTGCTGTTCGTACTCCGCTTCGCTGAGCTGGCCGTTGTCCTTGCGCCGGTTCAGGGCGGCCAGTTCGGCCTGCACGCTTTCCGGCACGGCCTGCTCGCGGGCGACCCGGGCCGCAGCGGAGAGCTGCTCGGGCGGGCGCCGCGCGGCGCGCCAGGCAGCAACGAACACGCCGACGATGATGGCCCCGAACACCAGCGTACCGGTGCCCCAGATCAGCCATTGCATCCAACCCATTTCAGGTCCCATCGCGTGTTCCTCCGTCCGTCGTGGGCGCTATTGTCAGCGCTCGCGCAGCCAACGCGCCACCTGCGGCGCGAAATAGGTCAGCACGCCATCGGCGCCGGCACGCTTGAAGCCCAGCAGCGATTCCAGCACGCAGGCGCGCTCGTCCAGCCAGCCGTTGGCGAACGCCGCCTTCATCATCGCGTACTCGCCACTGACCTGGTAAGCGAAGGTCGGAACCCCGAAGGTTTCCTTCACCCGCCGCACCAGGTCCAGGTACGGCATGCCCGGCTTGACCATCACCATGTCCGCGCCCTCCTCCAGGTCCAGCGCGATCTCGCGCATCGCCTCGTCACCGTTGGCCGGGTCCATCTGGTAGGTCTTCTTGTCGGCCTTGCCGAGGCTGGCCGCGCTGCCCACCGCATCGCGGAACGGACCGTAGAACGCCGACGCGTACTTGGCCGAGTAGGCCATGATGCGCACGTTGAGGTGGTGGTCGGCGTCCAGCGCACGACGGATCGCACCGATGCGGCCATCCATCATGTCCGACGGCGAAATGATGTCCGCGCCTGCCTCGGCATGCGACAGCGACTGCTTGACCAGCGCTTCGACGGTGATGTCGTTGAGCACGTAGCCCTTGTCATCGATGATGCCGTCCTGGCCGTGCGTGGTGTACGGATCCAGGGCCACGTCGGTCATCACCCCCAGCTCCGGGAAGCGCGACTTCAGCGCGCGGATCGCACGCTGCGCCAGGCCGTCCTCGGCCCACGCCGCCGAGGCGTCCAGCGACTTCTGCGAGGCATCCAGCACCGGGAACAGGTCGATCACCGGGATGCCCAGTTCCAGCGCTTCCTCGGCCACCTTCAGCAGCTCTTCGATCGACAGCCGCTCCACGCCCGGCATCGACGGCACCGCCACGCGACCGGCCGGTTCGTGCACGAACACCGGATAGATCAGGTCGTTGGTGGTCAGCGTGTTCTCGCGCATCAGGCGGCGCGAGAATTCGTCATGGCGCATGCGCCGCGGGCGGTAATGGGGATGAGGCATGGCAGGCTCCGGGGAGTGGCTATTGCAACAGGTAGCCCTGCGGCAGCAGGGGTGCGGGCAACGGGCGTTCGCCGAGGGCGTCGAGCTGGTCGATCTCGATGGTGCGCACCAGCGCGTCCAGCGGCAGGTCGTTCGGCTCCAGGCCGAACGGGTCTTCCATTTCTTCACCCAGCTGGTCCAGGCCGAAGAAGGCGTAGGCCAGCACCGCCGACAGCACCGGCGTGGCCCAGCCCAGCGAGCTGGCCAGGCCGAACGGCAGCAGCACGCAGAACATCCACGCGCAGCGGTGCAGCAGCAGGGTGTAGGCGAACGGCAGCGGGGTGGTCAGGATGCGTTCGCAGCCAGCCTGGATCGAGGACATCGCGTGCAGGCGCTCTTCCAGCTGGACGTAAAGAATGGAATCGAGCGTGCCGGCGCGACGGGCCTGGGCCAGTTCGGCGGCGATCATCGCCAGCAACGCATCGGGCACGTTCTCGCGCTGGGCGAGCTGCCCGCGCTGTTCCTCGTCCAGCCATGGCACCGCCGCCAGCGCGACGTCGCGGGCGCGCAGGCGCGCGGCCAGTGCATAGGCGAAGGCGGTGGTCAGGTAGCCGAGGCGCTGGCGGCGCGGTGCGTCGTCGGCCAGCAGCACCTGTACCTGCCGCGCCAGCGAGCGCGATTCGAACACCAGCTGGCCCCACAGCTTGCGGCCCTCCCACCAGCGGTCGTAGCAGGCGCTGTTGCGGAAGCTGAGGAAAATCGACAGGACCAGGCCGAGCAGGGTGAACGGGGTGACCGAGACACGCTCGATGCCGATCGGCGGCGCCAGTTCCACCACCGCGGCGACCGCGATGGACAGGATGAGGATGGCCAGCACCTTCGGCGCGATGGCCGGAACGATGGAGCCACGCAGGATGTACAGCAGTTGCCAGCCGTGGGGACGGGAACGAATGATCATGGGAGCAGCCGCGCAGGGCGCGGTTCGACAGGCACGCGGGGGGCTCGCGCAGCCGCCCATTCTACTCCCTGCCCGGCCGGCGGCCGTGTCCCTGCGACGCCCGGTCGCACCGGCCCGGCCGGCTCAGATCACGCCGCCGCCCAGCCCCAAGCGCAGGATGCCGACCACCACCACGATGCCGTTCAGGATCAGCCCGGTCCACGCCCGGCCGCGCTTGCTGGGGTGGGTGAACAGGATGCCGAGCGCGGCGATGATCGCGCCGACCGCGGCGAACGGGATCAGGAACCAGTTGCCCCAGCCCAGCAGCGGTATCAACGCCAGGATCATCCACAGCAGCGCCAGCACGCCCCACAACAGACTGATCACACCCATAGCGCCCTCCCGTGGTTGTTCATGCGCCAACCATAGCCGTTCCCGGCAGCGCCGCCTACCGCCGTTGCCGTCAGCCTCACCGGCCCCGTGCTAGCGTGCGGCCATGGGTCGAGCCCCGATGTTGGCGCCGATTCAGAGTGCCCGGCTGATGATCCGAACCAGTCCTACAGGGGTATACGCCATGAACATCCGTTGGGTCGCCTTGGCGGCCATGCTGCTGACCGTTGCCGGTTGCGCCAGTACCTCCAAGGTCATGCTGGGCCGCGCCCGCGCGCCGATCGATCCGTCCCAGGTGCAGATCTATTCGACGCCGCCCGCCGGTTCGCAGGAAATCGCCCAGCTGGAATCGTCTTCGGCGGTGGGCTTCGGCACGCAGGGCCAGACCGATGCCGCCGTGGCTCGCCTCAAGCGCGAAGCGGCTGCACTGGGTGCCAACGGCGTGATCCTGATGGGCGTGGGCAGCAGCGGCTCACCGGTCGGCATGTCGGTGGGTGCCGGCAGTTACGGTTCGCACGTGGGCGGCGGCGTGGGCATCGGCATACCGACGACGCAGAAGCGCGCCGCCGGCGTGGCGATCTGGGTACCGGATCCGGCGCCGGCACGCCTGCCGACGCAGACGATCACCCCGCAGCGCTGAGCGGCAGCGTCACCGCGGGTAGCGCCGGGCCATGCCCGGCGTCTCTTCCGCTGCGCTCGCCGGGCGTGTCCCGGCGTTACCGGTACTTCGGAACGAACTGCTGCTGCACGGCTTCGGCCAGCTGGTCCGGCGGCAACAGGCCCTGGTCGAGCAGGAAGTTGTTGAACGCCAGGCGGTCGAACTTCGCGCCCAGTGCCAGCTCGGTCTGCATGCGCAGTTCGAGGATGCGGGTGTAGCCGTAGAAGTAGCTGCCCGCCTGGCCCGGCATGCGCACCATGTAACGGTCCAGTTCCTGGGTGGCCATCGCCTTGGACAGACCCACCTGCTCGATCAGCACGCGCTCGCCGTTGGCACGGTCGGTCAGGCCGAGATTGAGCATCGGGTCCAGCATCGCGCGGGCGGCACGCAACAGGCGGAACTGCAGCGCGATCATCTGCCCGTCCAGCGGCTCGTACGGCACCATCTCCGCCTCGGCATACAGCGCCCAGCCTTCCACGTTCACCGAATTGAACGCGAACATGGTGCGCGCCAGCGACACGCCACGCTCAACCATCGCGGTGAACTGCAGCTCGTGGCCCGGGCGGCCTTCATGCGCGCTCAGCGTCCAGGCCGCCGAACCGAAGTTGAAGTCGTCGTACTGCGCACCCGCACCGGCGGCCGGGTTGCCCAGCGGCAGCACGAAGGTGCCCTGCTGCCCGGTGTTGTTGACCAGCGGCGCAGGCAGGAAGTGCGGTGCCGGGCTGGCAGCGCTTTCGGCGGCCGAGCCCAAGCGCATCTGCATCGCGCGCTGCGGCACGTCGACGATGCGGTGTTCGCGGATCAACGGATCGATGGCATCGATCACCTTGCGGTAGTGGCCTTCAAGCTGGTCATCGGCAATCTTCTCGCTCTTCAGCGCGCGGATCACCGCCACCGGGTCGCTCGGATCACTGACCTTCAGGCCCTTCTCTTTCACCACCAGCGGCGCCAGCTGGCGCATCGCCGAGCGGGTTTCCATGAACTCCAGCTGCGCACGCTGCATCAGCAGCTTCGGGTCGATATCAATGCCGACCTGCTTGAGCTGGTAGGCGTACAACGGAGCCGGCAGGCGCGCATCGGCACGTGCCTTCGGCAGCACCTCCTTGCGGGTCCATGCGGCGTAGTCCTTCATCTGTGCGGCAAGCGCCTTCATCGCCTCGTCGGCACCAGTGACCTGGTACTTCTTCAGCAACGACTCGATGCCGGTGATGTAGGTCTCGACGTTGTCCAGCGACTGCTGCACTTCGATCTTCGTCGGCTGCAGCAGTGTGCTGTCCTTCAACCGCTCTTCGTAACGCTGGCGGGCCAGCGTGGTGAACGCGGTGCCGCCCGGCTGCTGGCCCGCATACGCCTTGAGGCGATCGACCGCCTTGGCCCGGCGCTCGGCCGGCACCTGGTCGGACAGCAGCAGGTTGAGGCCGCTGAACACGCTCTGCGGCGCATCACGCCACGGCAGCAGGTACTTCTGGTTGAGCTCGCTGCCTTCGATGCTCTGGTTGGCGGCGGCGATCATGATCTCCAGGTCCTGGCGGACGTTGGGATCCTTCTCGCTGGCCAGCTTGGCCTTCAGTTCGTCGCGGGCCTTGGCCATCGCGGCGCGGTAGCGCTGGTCGTTGTCCGGGCCGAGGTCGGCGACCTTGTCGTCGTAGCCGGGCACGCCGAAGAAGCCGGTCTCCTCGGGCTGGAACGGGCCTTGGGCATCCAGCAGGATCTGCGCCAGCGCGTTGCTGCGCGCGACCCAGGCCGGGCTGGCCGGCGTGGAGGCCTTGGCGGCCGGTGCGGCCAGGGCCGGTGGGGCCGACAGCAGCGGGGCGGCGGTCAGGGCCAGGGCAACGGCCAACGCGATCGGCTTCATGGGACACTCCAGCAAAGGGTTGCCCGCAACTTACGCGCTCACGACGATGGCGACAATCGGCTGGAGGTCACGGCGACCGCATTTGGGACATCGGAATCATGCGATGGCGGATCCGGATAAAAGCTGGCAACAATGCCCTTCGTTTCGCGCAGGACTCTTGCGTTGTCGTGAAGGTCAACGGATCCAGTTGGCATGCCCTCATGCCGGATGAGCGGAGATGCCCATACATTCAACCGCGGGCAGGTCCTGTCACCGCAACCCAAGGCCATGACGGCACGCTAGTCAGGCCCTTCTTCCGCGTCGAATTGGAATATGAAAATTATTGAGGTTAAAACGGGAAGTGCAGACTTGAGTCTTCAACAGTCTGAAATTTTTCCGCAAATTCGAGATGGCAGTTCAATTCCCAGAGGGAAAATCGCAGACGATTTCGGCATGACGCCTGGGATACGCTTAGAGAACAAGGCTATCGAATTGGTATTCCAGTTGAATTTATGAATTTTCCAGGCGCTAAATGATGAACGAAAAAGATGTGGCTTCAGCCCTGAAAGAACAAGGTTGGGCCTGCGGGAGGGATGAGGCAGGCGACTATTTCTGCATAGCGAATGCTGGTCATCGCCAAGTTCAGGTTATTCCGTATGTAGGGAGAAGGTCGGATCATTTTCTTGTTTCACTTATGCCCTCAATCTCATCAGAGGAATTTTCAACAGCAGTTGGACTAATCCTGGACAAGCGGAGACATTATGCCCCTGTAATTGTGAGTAATGAACTCCCTGAGAAGTTGGCCGAGCTCTCAGCTAATTATGTGTCTATATTGTCAGAGAAAGCGATCTCCTGGGCGCATGCTCAAAGCCTTGAAGATGGACTGGCTGCTTATAGAAATCTGCCAACAGATGCTAAAGGCGCCATGCCGCTACGTCACTTAGCGGCCTTGGCGATTGCCGGGGAGGTGGATCGCCTTGAATCGTACCGGAGAAATTTTGAGCTGGGCGATCGTCTTGGCTTTGTGACATACATAACTACTGAAATGATTGATAGAGCAATTTCGATAGCCAGGAAACATAGGGCTTGATCGATAACAAATAGCCCCGTTAATTCGTAGAGCGCGGCGCACATCACGCTTTACCAGTCGATCGCCGTCCAGCGTGTAATGCCAGAACCCATGGCTGAATCTCGCATGTGTTCCTGAAGCGTCCGACCAGATTCTCACGTACGGGGGCTGCCCTAGCTTCCCTTCAACATCAAACGCTACGGACTTCACCCTGCCCACCCACTGCATGTCTGGCATCGAGCGCTCCTCTCGTTGCGCACCTCCGCTACCCGCAGGCCGGTAGATCACACTCTGGACGCTATCGAACAGGGTTTCGGAAGGGTCGCGGACAATGCATACGTTCGCATTGCACGCTCCTTCCAGGATGAAGTGAAGCGTTGCAGCCAGATCTCCGCTGCAACGGATCAATCATTGGAGTGAGCCTGCGCCAGCATTCCGGGACGTCGTTCGCACTATCAATCCACGCTATCGAAGCAGTGAAGATTGAAGGCTGCGCCAATAGAGAACCGGCTCACCAGCGTCGTGCGGTGTCGGAATTGAGCGGTCTTCCATGAGACGTACTGAGCCGAGCCGAGGCTTGATCGTGAAGAGTAAATTCAACTGTGGCGGATCGCGACAGTCTCTGATTCCGCGGCCGTCGTACAGTCACAGCGCCAGCGTAAGCGCGCATTCGCCACGATCGCGGCAGGCCTGCAGTTCGCATTCGCCGGCCGCCTCGGCATCATCCAGCGCACTCAGGTCGAAGGTCTGCTTGTCTTCGGCCAGCACGTACATCACCGGGTAATCCCACACGTCGTCGCTGCGGGTGCCCTTCACGAACAGGCGGCCGTGCGCATGCGGTCCTTCCAGCGCCACGGTCAGGCCAACGTCGCGCTCGCCGTTGATGGCGGTCTGCATGCTGCCCAGCGGCAGCGTGCCGGCCTGCAGCGGTTCGCCGAATACCTGCACCAGTTCGACGCTGCAGCCGGCGCGGCGCATGGCCTCGCGCATCGGCGCACTGTCGTGCGCGGCCTCGGTCCAGCGCAGCACGCTCCAGGCGATGGCGCCGCCCAGTGCGGCCAGGAACAGCAGCACCGCCAACGGCATCGCCCAGCGCCAATGCCGGCACCACCAGCCGGGAGCCAGGGTGGAGGGCGCAGGAATCGGCGGCGGCAGGGTCATGGGCGGGCTCCTTCCCGGATGATGATCAAGGTTTCAGGCAACGCCCCAGGAAAGCTTCGGCAACGCGGTAGCGATGCAGTGCGTCGGCACCGGACAGGCCGTGCTTGGCACCGGGGTAGGTCATCAGTTCAAACGGCTGGCCGCGCTTCTGCAGCGCGCTCATCAGGCTGGTCGAATTGGTGAACAGCACGTTGTCGTCGGCCATGCCGTGGATCAGCAGCAGCGGCGAGCGCAGGCCCTCGATGTGGGTCAGCACGCGTGCTTCGCGGTAACCGGCGTCGTTGCGCGACGGCAGGTCCATGTAGCGCTCGGTGTAGTGGCTGTCGTACAGGCCCCAATCGGTGACCGGTGCGCCGGCCACGCCACAGGCGTAGCTGTCCGACGCCTTGGCCAGCAGCATCAGGGTCATGTAGCCGCCGTTGGACCAGCCCTGCACGCCGATGCGCGCCGGGTCCACCCACGGCTGCTGCTTCAGCCACGCCACGCCGCGCAGCTGGTCGGCCACTTCCACCGTGCCCTGCTTGCCATACAGCGCGCCGCCGAAGTCACGGCCGCGGCGCGGGGTACCGCGGTTGTCCAGCGAAAACACCACATAGCCCTGCTGGGCCAGGTACTGGTTGAACAGATGGTCGCCACGGCCAGGCCAGCTGTCGGTGACGGTCTGGCTGGCCGGGCCGCCATACACGTACACCGCCACCGGGTAGCGCTTGGCCGGATCAAAGCCTGCCGGCTTGATCACGCTGTAGTTCAGCGGCGTCCTGCCGTCGGCCGCGGTGAGCGTGCCGAATTCGACCGGGCGCTGCGCGTCGCGGTAGCGTGCATACGGATGCTTGGGATCGGCCAGATCGTTCTCGACCAGGGTGGCGATCTTCTCGCCATTGGCGCGGAACAGTTCGATCTGCGGCGGCGTGCTGCTGTTGGACCAGCTGTCCACGTACACGCTGGCGTTGCGCGCGAAGCTGGCGCTGTGCATGCCTGGCGCCTTCGACAGGCGCTGCGGCTGGCCACCCTGCAGCGGGACGGCGTAGATCTGGCTTTCGCGCGCCGATTCGATGCCGGCACGGAAGTACGCCAGGCCGGCCTTTTCATCGACCGCCAGCAGTTCATCCACCGACCAGTTGCCGTGGGTCAGCGCGGTGGCCTTGCCCTTGCTGTCGATGCGGTACAGATGCTGGAAGCCGGTGCGCTCGGACGACCACAGCACGCTGCCGTCATCGAGGAAACGCAGGCTGTTGTGCAGCGGCACCCAGGTCGGGCTGGTCTCGTGGGCCAGCACGCGCTGCTGGTTCGAGGCCAGGGTGACTTCCACCAGGTCGAGCTTCTTCTGGTCGCGCGACTGGCGCTGGAAGCTCAGGTGCTGCGGATCGCGCCAATCGACGCGGGCCAGGTAGATGTCCTGTTCCTTGCCAAGGTCGATCCACTGCGTCTGCGCATGTTCGGCCGGCGAGATCACGCCCAGCTTCACCTGCACGTTGGCATCGCCGGCGGCCGGGTAGCGCTGTTCGATCACATCGGTGCGGTCGGCATAGACCTCGTAACGCTTCTGCACCGGCACCGGGCTTTCATCGATGCGGGCGTAGGCGATGGCCGAATCGTCGGGTGCCCACCAGTAACCGGTATGGCGATCCATCTCCTCGTCGGCGACGAATTCGGCGATACCGTTGCCGATGGTCGTGCTGCCATCCCCGGTCAGCTGCATCTGCTTTCCGCTGGCCAGGTCGATTACCCACAGGTTGCGGCCGCGGATGAAGCTGACGAAGCCGCCCTTGGGCGACAGCTTGGCGTCGGTGGCAAAGCCTTCGCCGTGGGTCAGCTGGCGCACCGCGGCCTTGCCTTCCTGCTTGAGGTCGTACAGGTACAGCTCGCCGCCCAGCGGGAACAGCAGGCGCTGCGCGTCCGGTGACCACTGGTAGTCGACGATGCCGGTCATGGCGGCGATGCGCTGGCGCTCGCGGCGGGCCTTTTCCTCGTCGCTGAGGGTTTCGGTGCCGGGCAGCACCACCTTCGAATCCACCAGCAGGCGGGTCTGGCCGCTGCCGATGTCATAGCTCCACAGGTCCAGCTGGTTGCGGTCGCTGTCCTTGCCGCGCAGGAAGGTCACGCGCGAACCATCCGGCGCCACCTTCGGCTTCATCAGGGTCGGGCCGGACAACGGCAGCGGGCCGGTGATGGCTTCCAGGGTGAGTTTTTCAGCGTGGGCGACGGTACTGGTGGCAAGCATGAGGGCGAGCGAGGCGAACAGATGGCGCATGGAGGGTCCCGGCAAACGGCAGGTCCGCCACCGCGACAGGCGCGGGACGGTCAGCGTCCATCCTAACCAAGGCGGTGCAGGAAGACAGCATGACCTTCTGCCCATGAGGTCTTCCCATAATGAGTGCCGACCAACGGTCGGCACCCACCTTCCCGGGTCAGCGCTTGCCGAACAGGTGCCTGCGCTCTTCGTCGCTGAGCGGCTTGCCCGCGTCCGGGTTGACCTGCTGGCGCAGCGCATAGGCGCGCTGGGTCGCCGGGCGGGCGGCGATGGCCTGGTGCCAGCGCTTGAGGTTCGGGAACGCGTCGAAGTCCGCCGGCAGCTTGTCGTAGGCGCCAACCCACGGGTAGCTGGCCATGTCGGCGATGGTGTACTCCTCGCCGGCCAGGAAGGCGTGCTCGGCCAGGCGCTTGTCCATCACCCCGTGCAGGCGGCGCACTTCATTGTCGTAGCGCTCGATCGCGTACGGGATCTTCTCCGGCGCGTATACATTGAAGTGGCCCATCTGCCCGCTCATCGGGCCCAGCCCGGCCATCTGCCAGAACAGCCATTCCAGGGTGGTGACGCGGCCACGCGGGTCGGCCGGCAGGAAGCGGCCGGTCTTCTCGGCCAAGTACAGCAGGATCGCACCGGACTCGAACACGCTCTGCGGCGCACCGCCGTCGGCCGGGGCGTGGTCGACGATGGCCGGCATCTTGTTGTTGGGCGAAATGGCCAGGAACTCCGGCTTGAACTGGTCGCCCGAACCGATGTTGACCGGATGGATGCGGTACTCCAGGCCGGCTTCTTCCAGCAGCAGGGTCACTTTGTGGCCGTTCGGGGTAGGCCAGTAATACAGGTCGATCATGGCGGCGGCTCTGGGGTACGGAAAGGAACCTGAAGTCTAGTGCGTGCGTTGGCTTGGCACCGTCATGGCGGGCCGGTAACCTCGCCTCTCCCCCGAAACGCAGCATCCTCCGCATGAGTGCAAACCGTCCGCCGCTCTCCCCGCTGTCCACCCTGATCTTCGCCTCGCGCTGGCTGCAGCTGCCGCTGTACCTGGGTTTGATCGTTGCCCAGTGCGTCTATGTGTTCCTGTTCGGCAAGGAACTGTGGCACCTGATCTCGCACTCGGTGTCGATGGGCGAGCAGCAGATCATGCTGATCGTGCTGGGCCTGATCGACGTGGTGATGATCTCCAACCTGCTGGTGATGGTGATCGTCGGCGGCTATGAAACCTTCGTCTCGCGCCTGCGTCTGGAAGGCCACCCGGACCAGCCGGAATGGCTGAGCCACGTCAACGCCAGCGTGCTGAAGGTGAAGCTGGCGATGGCGATCATCGGCATCTCCTCGATCCATCTGTTGAAGACGTTCATCGCAGCCAGCCCGCTGAACGGCCTGCCGCTGTGCAAGCCGGAGCAATGGGCTGCGGCGGCTTCGTCGGCATCGGCAAGCTTCTACAACGCCGGCGCCGATACCTGCACCACCCTGACCCCCGATGGCGTGCTGTGGCAGACCATCATCCACTGCGTGTTCATCCTCTCGGCCATCGGCATCGCCTGGACCGACAAGCTGATGTCCAACAGCCACAGCAAGGCTGTCGCGCACTGACATCAACGCCGGCGGCGGCACGACTGCCGTTGCCGGCTCCGCTCCCGGCCCTTGTGCGCAAGGGTGGCCGGGATGCTAGATTGCACCCTCGCTACAGGCGACGGTGACGCTGGGAAACGTCCCCCGCCACGCCCGGACCTTGCGTCCCGGCCATGCGTATCTACGTTTTTCGTAACGTCGTCTTCTTAGAGGGGAGCAGGATGTCGCACGTCGCAATGATCGCTGCCGCGCGCCGGTGGTTGCCGGTCGCTCTGGCTTTGGCCCTGGCTGCCTGCTCGGGCAAGGATGAAACACCGGCTCCGGCCGCGCAGGGCGCCGCTGCCCCTGCCGCTGCAGCACCAGCCGCACCGGCAGTGGCCGCCAAGGTGCAGTCGATGGGTACCGAGCAGCTGCGCGAATCGGCCAGCCAGGCACTGCGCGAGAACCGCATGTACGCCCCGGCCGGCGACAACGCCATCGAGTACTACCTGGCACTGCGCGACAAGACGCCGGACGATGCCTCGGTGAAGAGCGCGCTGACCGATCTTCTGCCCTACACCCTGATCGCCGCCGAGCAGCATCTGGGCCGCGAGGATTTCACTGAAGCGCAGCGGCTGGTCGCCCTGATCGAAAAGGTCGATGCCTCGGCCCCGGCCCTGCCGCGCCTGAAGGAAGGCCTGACCAAGGGCGTGCAGGTTGCCGCCAAGCGCACCGAAGACGAGACCGAGAAGGTCAAGAAGGACGCTGAAGACCGCACCAAGCAGCTGGCCGAGCAGCAGCGCCTGATCGAACAGCGTGCCAAGGAAGCCGAAGCGGCCAAGCAGATTGCTGCGCAGCAGGACGTTGCCCGCCGTGACAGCGAGCGCCAGGAAGCCGAGCGCCAGGCTGCCGCGCGTCGCGATGCCGAGCAGAAGCAGCAGCAGGCCGCTGCGCAGCAGGCCAACGCCGCCCGCCAGGTCGCGACCGCCGCTGCACCAAGCCTGCGCCCGGTCAGCACGCCAGCCCCGCGTTACCCGGCCGAAGCACTGCGTTCGGGTACCTCCGGCGAAGTCCTGGTGGAGATCACCGTCGGCACCGACGGCTCGGTGACCAATGCGCGCGTACTGCGCGCCACGCCATCGCGTGTCTTCGATCGCGAAGCCCTCAACGCGGTCAAGCGCTGGCGCTTCGAGCCGGTCACAGCCCCGGTCACGACCCGCCGCACGCTGGTGTTCGCACCGGGCGGCTGATGCCCAAGGCGGTAGCGCCGGGCCGCGCCCGGCGGTTCTGGAGCAAGGCCCGGCATGTCCGGGCCTTGTGCGTTTCAGGCTGCGCTGTCGATCAACCGTTGCAGCGCAGGATCACGCGCGCTCAGCACCTGGAACAGGCCCAGCGCGTGCAGCCCGGGCAGCAGGCTGCGCAGATCGGCTTCGGCGGCGGCACGGAGGTCGGCATCACGGGCCGGGTCCTGCCACTCCCGCACGGTGGCGAGAAAAGCACCGACGCTGCCCTTGCGCACGGTCAGGCCATTCACCTGCACAGCGTTCTGGTGGTCGGGAAGGATGTCGTGCGGCTGCATGGCGTGCTCCTGGGAGGTGGGCGCCCAGTGTCGACGCTCGCCATCGACCGTTCTGCCGTATAACTGCCAATCGATATGGCAGAACAGACATTCCAGACACCACTGATCGATCCTGCACTGGCCGATGGCAGTGAGGGGCCGGCCCTGCTCGGCACGCAGCTGGCGATGCCGGGTTCACGGCGCACCGCCCGCCACCAGCACGCGCGCGGGCAACTGCTGGGTGCCCACACCGGCCTGTTGCGGATCGAGGTGGGCGACACCCACTGGCTGCTTCCGGCCGGGCACGTGGCGTGGCTTCCGCCACAGCACCCGCATGCGCTTTCCAGCATCGGCAGCTTCGATGGCTGGAGCCTGTACTTCAGCAAGGCGGCCTGCGCGGGACTGCCCAATGCACCGCGCATCTTCCAGCCCAGCGACCTGCTGCAGGTGGCGGTGCCGCGGGCACTGCACTGGTGCGGGCAGGCGTTGGATGCGCGGCAACAGCGCTTGGCCGGGGTGATCGCCGATGAGATCGCTGCAGGCACGCCGTTGCCACTTGCGCTGCAGCAACCCGGTGACCGCCGCCTGCGCCGCATCGCCGCCGCCCTGGCACGTGCGCCACATGACACCCGCACCGTCGAGGACTGGGCAGTCGCCAGCGGCCTGTCCAGTCGCAGCCTCGCCCGCCGCTGGCAGGCCGAAACGAACATGACCCTGACCCGCTGGCGGCAGCGCCTGCGCGTGCTGCTGGCCCTGCCGCGATTGCTGGCCGGTGAATCCGTCACTACCGTGGCGCTGTCATTGGGCTACGACACGCCCAGCGCTTTCATCGCGATATTCAAGCGCGAGATGGGAGTGACGCCGGCGCGGTATGCAGAAGGAAACGCTTCACAGCGCTGAAATGCACGAGGCCCGGCATGACCGGGCCTCGTGCCACATCCGCCGGGCATGGCCCGGCGCTACCGGTTCCACTCAGCCGGAAATCGCCAGCCGCTCGTTGTGGTAGCGGCGCACGGCGGCGAACCACAGCACGGCGGCCAGCGCCAGGCTGGCGCCGAGGTAGATCGCCCAGATGGTCGGGCTGATCACCTCGTGGCGGATCACCTTCAGCAGCATCTGGTTCTGCGACAGGAACGGCACCGCGTACTGCCACAGCTCGCTCTTCACCGGGTAAGCCATCAGCGCGTAGCCGGGCAGCATCGGCAGCAGCACCAGCCAGGTCATGTGGCTCTGCGCTTCCTTCATGCTCTTGGCCGCAGCCGAGAGGAAGGTCAGCAACGAGGTGCCGATCAGCAGCATCGGCACCATCACCAGCAGCATCTGCAGCATCGAGCCGATGTTCATGTTGAGCTGCCGGCCGACGTTGCCGGGCGCGATCTGTGCGCTGGCCTTGAACGCAATCAAGGTCAGCAGCAACGAGGCGAAGCCGACCACGCAGGCGGCGGCGATCTTGCCGCTGACGATGGCACTGCGCGATCCCGGGGTCGCCAGCAACGGCTCCAGCGATTGCCGTTCGCGCTCGCCGGCGGTGGCATCCATCACCAGGTACGCGCCGCCGATGAACGAGGTCAGCGTCAGCAGCACCGGCAGCAGCATCGACAGCATCATGCCGCGCTTGGCCTCGGCACTGGCCATGTCCTGGGTGGCCACATCCAGCGGTCGTGCAACCTGTGCGTCTACGCCACGCGCCATCAGCCGCAGCGCACCAACCTGGCCGTTGTAGGTTGCCAGGGCCGCCTGCAGCCGCGCACTGGGCACTTCGGCGGCACGACGGGTGCTGTCACGGATCACTTCCACCAGCGCGGGCTTGCCATCGGCCCAGTCCTTGCCGAACTCAGGGCTGATGCGCAGGGCGACGTCGATCTCCTGCGAGCGGATCGCTTCGGCCAGATCCTTCGGTGCCGGCGCGGCGTTCAATCCCTGCGCCGCCAGGAAGCGCACCAGGTTCGGCGCATTCTCCGCACCGATGGTCGGGATCTGCAGCGGCTGTTCGATCTGGATGCGCACGCGGCTTTCCGCCAGCTTGCCCATGCCCAGGATCAGCAGCGGGTACAGCACGGGGCCGAACAGCAGGGTCAGCAGCAGTGTGCGGCGGTCACGCGAGAGGTCGCGCAGTTCCTTGCGCATCACCGTCATCAGGGTCGACATCATGCTCATGCGTGCAGGCCCTCTTCGCTGCCGATCAGTTTCACGAACGCATCTTCCAGGTTGGGCTCGCCGGACTGCGCGCGCAGTTCATCGGCACTGCCGGCGGCCATCACCGTACCCTTGGCGATGATCACGATGTGGTCACACAGCGCGCCGACCTCCTGCATGATGTGGCTGGACAGGATCACGCAGCGCCCTTCCTCGCGCAGGCCCAGCAGGAAGCGGCGCAGCGCGCGGGTGGTCATCACGTCCAGGCCATTGGTGGGTTCATCAAGGATCACGTTGCGCGGGTCGTGCACCAGCGCGCGGGCAATGGCGGTCTTGGTGCGCTGGCCCTGCGAGAAGCCATCGGTCTGCCGATCGAGGATGTCGGCCATGTCCAGCGCATGCGACAGCACTTCGATGCGTTCGCGGATGCGCGACGCCGACAGGCCATGCAGCTCGCCGAAGTAGGCGATGTTCTCGCGTGCGGTCAGCCGCTTGTAGACGCCACGTGCATCCGGCAGCACGCCGAGGTGGCGACGCACTTCCACCGGATCGCGGGCCGCGTCGATGCCATCGACGGTGATGCTGCCTTCATCGGGCGTCATCAGCGTGTAGAGCATGCGCATGGTGGTGGTCTTGCCGGCGCCGTTCGGCCCGAGCAGGCCGGTGATGCGGCCATCCTCGGCGCGGAAGCCGACATCGGCCACCGCCTGGATGCGACCGGTGCGGGTATTGAAGGCCTTGTGCAGGTTGTCGGCGACGATCATGGGGCCCATCCGTTGAACGAGGTGAACGCCGGCACGTAGCTCAGCGTGTCCAGGCAGCTGGCATCCAGCGCCTTGGCATCGGTGGTGTCGATGAACTGGCCGAGCAGGCGTGGCATGCAGCCGGCGGTGAGGGTGCCGTGGCCTTGGCCGCGGGCAACCAGCGCGCGTCCCTTCGGCAGGCCCTTGAGCACCTGCTCGGCGTAACGCGGCGGCGTCACCGGGTCCAGTTCGCCGGACAGCAGCAGCACTGGCAGGTCGCTGTGCAGCGGCACTGCCGCAGCCGCCGCAGCCGGTTGGTGCGGCCACACCGGACAGGCGGCGAAGAACGCGCGCGCCACTTCCGGGCCGACCAGGCTGTCGCTGCTTTCGACCGGCGCCTGGTAGCGCGGAGCGTCTTCGCTGCAGATCACGGACCACTGCATGCCGCGGTTGATCTGGAAATCCATGCTGCGGGTCGCACCGCGCGCCAGCGACGCCAGTGGTGCATAGCGACCCTGTGCCGCTTCATCCAGCACCAGCGGCAACAGCGAGGAGTATTGCGGTACGTAGGAGAAGGCGAACGCCAGGCCGACCACGCTGTCCGGGGTCAGCACCTCCTGCCGCGGTGCGTTGGTGCCGGGGTCGCGGTAGTCGACCGTGACCGGCGCGCGGCGCAGGGTTTCCACCACGCTGCGCAGCTGCGCACGGGTGTCGACCGGGAAGCGCTTGCTGCAGACAGCATCCTTGCGGCACTGCTCGGACTGCAGGGTGATCGCGTTGTCGAAGGTCGTGGCGAAATCGCCGCCGACCACCAGCTCGTTCGGTACCACGCCATCGATCACGATGCTGCGGGTGTGCTGCGGGTACGCGGCCGCGTAGCGCTGGGCAACGCGGGTGCCGTACGAGCCACCGACCAGGTTCAGCGTGTTGGCGCCCAGCGCCTGGCGTACCGCGTCCAGATCGGCGATGGCTTCGGCGGTGGTATAGAAGCGCGGGTCGGCACGGTCCTTCAGCGACGCAGCGCAGCGCTCCGCGTACTCGCGCAGCAGTGCCTCGCTGGGCGCAGCGTCTTCATCCATCGGCAGCTCCTTGCCGTCCGCGCCCAGGCAGCTGAGCGGATTGGAGCCGCCGGTACCGCGCTGGTCGATCAGGAAAATGTCGCGCTGCTTGCGCACCTGGCGCAGTGCCGTATCGACGATGACGGCCACCTCGCTGGCCGCCTGGCCAGGTCCGCCGGCCAGGAAGAACACCGGGTCCGGCAGGCCCGAACCGCTGTTGCCCGACTCCAGCCAGGCCACGCGCAGATCGATCCTGCGGCCATCCGGCCTGCTCCGGTCTTCGGGCACCTGGAACGTCGCGCACTGCGCCTCGACGTTGGCATTGGCACCTTCGGTGGCCAGCGTGCAGGGGCGGAAATCGATCTGGCCGTAGCGGCGGCTGGGTGTATCGCCCGCGCCGTCGGACCCTGCCTGCGGCGGTGCACTGCAGCCGGCAATCAGCATGCTGGCCAGCAACCCGGCCCGCGCGAAATGGTGTCTTTGCATCGTGCGTGATTCCCCTGGGGATGTTCCTGTCCACCACGACGGTGTGCCGCGGCAGATGTGACCAATCGAATGTGGCCCAACTTACACGCGCCGGGCGCTGGCGGCGACAGGCGGATGTCCTGGGCCGGCGTCGGTACGGCCACCAGACGGTTGCGACCCTCGTCCTTTGCCCGCTACAGGGGGTATCGGCCAGCGCGATGAGGTGGCGGAAAATGGCGAGCAGGCGGCCCGTGGCGCCGGCAGAATGCGCGCAGAACCGGGAGACACTCCATGCATCCGTGGCAACTCAGTGGCATCGACCACCAGCCGTTCGAGGCGCTTTTCGAATCCAGCGACGATGCGCTGGCCGCGCGGGGAATCGTGCGCCGGCGCGCCGGCGACAGCGGCGGCTACCCCTGCAGGGTCAGCCTGACCGACGCGCCTGCCGGTGCAGAACTGCTTCTGCTGCCCTACACACACCTGGCCACGCATTCGCCATACCGCTCCTCGGGCCCGATCTTCGTGCAGCGCGGTGCAACCCGCTGCGTGCTGCCAGCGGGCGTGGTACCTGCCTACGTGCAGCGGCGGCTGATCTCGGTGCGCGCCTATGACAGCGCGGACTTCATGCTGAGCGGCCTGGTCTGCCAGGGCACCGAGGTTGCCACGCACCTGGACCGGCTGTTCGCCGATACAACGGTGGCCTTCGTGCAGCTGCACAACGCAGGACATGGATGCTTTTCGTGCCAGGTGAATCGGGTCGGCCCCCCGCGGCAATGACGTTGCACGGGAACGTGATCGTCGCCGCGCCGCAGGCGTGACCGCCAGCGTGTTCGTTCAGTGTGGCGTGAAGCCTGCGGGAAGGGCTTCACACACGTAGTCACGGATCGGCATTGACGTGGTTTCCCACTGCGTGTTGCAGCTCGATACTCGCGGCGGTACCGCTCATCGTCCGTCGCCCGATACGGCGTGGGTGCTGCGGTCACCGCTCCCTTCGACGACCACAAGGATGCGCCATGTCTCTGCGATACACCCCATTGCTGTTGGCCACCGTCTTCGTTGGCGCCGGTGTTGGCGTTGCCGGCAACGCCGCTGCACACGGCACGATGATCACCCCGGTCAGCCGCGTCTATGCCTGCTTCCAGGGCAACCCGGAGAACCCCACCAACCCGGCCTGCGCGGCCGCCAAGGCAGTGGCCGGCTCGCAGGCGTTCTACGACTGGAACGGCATCAACCAGGCCAACGCCAACGGCAACCACCAGGCCGTGGTGCCCGACGGCAAGCTGTGCAGCGGCAACAACCCGACCTTCCGCGGCCTGGACCTGGAGCGCAGCGACTGGCAGACCACACCGATCCAGCCCGATGCGAACGGCAGGTTCACCTTCGTGTTCAAGGCGACCGCCCCGCACGCTACGCGCGACTGGAAGTTCTACGTCACCCGCGCCGGCTGGCAACCGGGCAGCCCGCTGCGCTGGGCCGACCTGCAGGAATTCTGCTCGCTGGGCAACACGCCGCTGTCGGCCGATGGCACCTACAAGCTGCAGTGCACGCTGCCGCAGCGCAGCGGCCAGCATGTGATCTACAACACCTGGCAGCGCGCCGATTCCACCGAAGCGTTCTATACCTGCATGGACGTGCGCTTTGAAGGCGGCGGCGGTACCACGCCGGTGCCGCAGTGGCAGGATGCCGGGCCGGTGACTGCACGTACCGAGCTGCCGGTGGGCACCACCCTGGCGCTGCGTGTGTTCAATGCCAACGGCAACGACGTGGAACGCGTGGAAGCCACCCTGGCCGCAGGCCAGACCACGCCGGCGCAGTGGCCGTTGGCGCTTGCGCGCAAGGTCAACGCCAGTGCCCAGCACGCGCGCGTTGGCGTACTCAGCAACGGCGCGATCACGCCGACCGCCTCGGCCACCGACAACCGCGTGTACCTGAAGGACGGCAACCGCTTCCAGCTGGACACCAAGGTGCCAGATCCGGGTACGCCGTCACCCGGCGGTGATTTCGACCATGTGTATCCGGCCGGTATCGGCAGCTACGTGCCCGGGCAGACCGTGGTGAAGAGCAGCGACGGCAAGCTGTACGCCTGCCGCCCGTTCCCGGAAGGCGCGTGGTGCAACGTCAATGCCGAGGCGTACCGGCCGGGTGTGGGTTCGGCCTGGCGCGATGCCTGGCTGCCGTACTGAGTGACTGAGTGACTGAGCGGGGGTGGCGCGCGCGTGCCGCCCCGCTTCTGCAATGGGGCAGAGGCAGGCCTGCGGGTCCGGCTTGAAGTGTTAACCCGTTCGCGCAGGCACTGCACATCCCGTCGCAGCCTGCAGCTTTTCGGAATCGTTGAATGGTTGGCGCTGTGCATCGTGTGGAGACTCGCTGGACCTTCCACCGTCCACAGGACCCCATCATGCAACCGCTCAATCGACTTGCTCTCGCGGTGGCTGCCATCGCCAGCCTGGGCGCCTCTGCCAGCGCGCTGGCACACGGCACCATGTCCAAACCCACCAGCCGGGTGTACGCCTGCTACCAGGGCAATCCAGAGCAGCCGACCAACCCCGCCTGTGCTGCGGCCAAGGACATCGGCGGCGCACAGCCCTTCTACGACTGGGCCGGCATCAACCAGGCCAATGCCAATGGCAACCACCAGGCAGTCGTTCCCGACGGCGAGCTGTGCAGCGGTGGCAACAGCAAGTACCGCGGCCTGGATCTGGACCGGTCCGATTGGTCGACCACGCCGATCCGCGCCGATGGCAACGGCCGTTACACCTTTGAATTTCTTGCCTCTGCCCCGCATGCCACCCGCGAATGGAAGTTCTACGTCACCCGCGATGGCTGGCAGCCGGGCAGCCCGCTGCGCTGGGCCGACCTGCAGGAGTTCTGCACGCTGGGCGACGTCCCGTTGTCCGCGGGCGGTGTCTACAAGCTGGACTGCCCACTGCCCCAGCGCAGCGGCCAGCACCTGATCTACAACACCTGGCAGCGCTCGGATTCGGCCGAGGCCTTCTATACCTGCATGGACGTGCGTTTCGAGGGAGGCGGTGGCGTCGAGCCGCCACCGCAATGGCAGGATGCCGGTCCGGTCACCGCCCGCGGCGCGCTGGAAGTGGGCACCACCCTGACCCTGCGCGTGTTCAACGCCCAAGGCAACGATCTGGAGCGCCCGGAGATCACCCTGGCCGCCGGCCAGACTGCGGCGAACCAGTGGCCGCTGGCTCTGGCCCATGCGGTCAACGCCAGTGCACAGCAGGCGCGCGTTGGTGTGATGAACAATGGTGTGATCAGGCCGATCGCCTCGGCCACCGAGAACCGCGTCTATCTGAAGCCGGGTCATCGGTTCCAGCTCGACACACGCGTTCCGGATCCGGTCGATCCTGTGGATCCACCGCCGGGTGGCGACTACGACTTCGTGTATCCGGCCGGACTTGGCAGCTACAAGCCCGGCGAGACCGTGGTGAAGGGCACCGACGGCAAGCTGTACGCCTGCCGCCCGTTCCCGGAAGGCGCGTGGTGCAACGTCAACGCCGAGGCCTACCGGCCGGGCGTGGGTTCGGCCTGGCGCGATGCGTGGGTGCCGTACTGACCGGGAAGGAGCCGGAGGCAGCCGCTGGCTGCCTCCACTGATCACCGCGGCCTGCACTCGCAACGGCCATCCGGAGGGCAGAAGCAGATGAACTACCTGAAATGGGACCTTGGAATCCTGCAGGCGGGTGACGTGATTGAAATCACTCTGACCCGCGCCGCCAACGTGCGCTTGATGACACCAAGCAATCTGGCCAGTTACCGGAATGGGCGAAGGCATCAGTTCCACGGCGGGCTGGTCAGCACGTCACCCTTCCACCTCACGGTGCCCTCTTCGGGCCCATGGCATCTGACCATAGACATGGCCGGACTGGCGGGCAGCACCCAAGCCTCGGTGCAGGTGCTGCCGCGCCCCTTGCCACCTGCCTGATCCCGGCGGCAGCGGTCTTATTTGCTGCTGACGTACTTCTCGCGGCGGATCTGCGGATTACCCAGGCCCGCCGCCTTCAGCGCTTCGGCGCAGGCGTCGACCATGTCCGGATTGCCGCACAGGTAGGCGATGTCGGTGGCCGGGTCCGGCGTGAACGCCGCCAGCGCCTGCTGCACATAGCCATGGTGTACTTCCGGGTGCGGCTCGGCCGGCAGTTCCCGCGACAGGCAAGGCACATAACGGAAGTTCGGGTGCTTTTCGGCGAAGCTGTAGAAGTCTTCGCTGTACAGCAGTTCCCCCGGGCTGCGGGCGCCCTGCAGCAGGACCACCTGCACGCCACGCTCGGCCATCGCCGTTGCCAGCAACGGCAGCATCGAGCGGTACGGGGTGACGCCGGTACCGGTGGCGATCAGCAGGTAGCGGCCGTTGTGGTCGCCGGGGTTCAGGCAGAACCGACCGTAGGGACCGGACGCGCTGACCTGGCCGCCGATGTCCAGCGCCTCGAACAGCGCCGTGGCGGCGCCACCGGGTACGAAGCTGACCGCGATATCCACCGCCTCGCCTGGCCCCAGCGCGTGGTCATGGATGGTCGCCAGCGAATAGCTGCGCTTGGTTTCGGTGCCATCGGCGTAGCTGAAATGGACCTGGATGAACTGGCCGGGCTGGAAATCCAGCGGCTGGCCGTCGTCACGCACGAACTGGTAATGGCCGATGGAGGGCGCCAGCATGCGGCGGTCGACCAGTTTGATGGGGAATTGGACAGGCACGACTTTTCGGGACAGTGTGTAGCCGGGGCAAGCCCTCGGGGTCTTCTATAATAGACCTTCCCCGCCCCTCTCCAGCGCCAGCCCATGGGCGCGAAGGCTTCGAGCTTGGCTTCCCTGAACGATACGGCGCCCGCCCTGCGCGTGCGCGACCTGCGTAAAACCTATGACAACGGCACCCAGGCCCTGAAAGGGGTCTCGCTGGAAGTGGCCCCGGGCGACTTCTTCGCCCTGCTGGGCCCGAACGGTGCCGGCAAGTCCACCCTGATCGGCATCATCAGTTCCCTGGTCAACCTCAGCGAGGGCCAGGTGGAAGTGTTCGGCAGCGACCTGGTGCGCAACCGCAGCGCCACCATGCGCCTGATCGGGCTGGTGCCGCAGGAGATCAACTTCAACCTGTTTGAAAAGCCCTTCGACATCCTGGTGAACTACGCCGGCTTCTACGGCGTGCCGCGCGCCGAAGCCGAGCAGATGGCCGAAGTCGAGCTCAAGCGCGCCCACCTGTGGGAGAAGGCGCAGGTGATGAGCCGCACCCTGTCAGGTGGCATGAAGCGCCGGCTGATGATCGCCCGCGCGATGATGACCCGGCCGCGCCTGCTGATCCTGGACGAACCGACCGCTGGCGTGGACATCGAGATCCGCCGCGACATGTGGCGGGTGCTGAAGGAGATCAACGCCGCCGGCACCACGATCATCCTCACCACCCACTACCTGGAAGAGGCCGAGCACCTGTGCCGCAACCTGGCCATCATCGACCACGGCCAGATCGTCACCCAGGGCCCGATGCGCGAACTGCTGGCCAAGCTTGACGTGGAAGGCTTCCTGCTGGACATCGACGGCACCCTGCCCGCCCAGTTGCCGGTGATCGAGGGGGCAACCCTGACCGCCACCGACGGCCATACGCTGGACATCGACATGCCACGTGCGATGGACCTCAACCGCGTGTTCGAGGCACTGAACGCGGCGGGCATCCGCGTGCGCTCGATGCGTACCAAGAGCAACCGCCTGGAGGAACTGTTCGTGCGCCTCACTGGCAACCAGGAGACGTCCGCATGAGCAGCACCCCGACCCCGGTCCTGACCGACGGCCAGCACAACCGCATCGCACTGATGACCATCGTGCGCCGCGAAGTCGCCCGCATCATGCGCATCTGGGGCCAGACCCTGGTACCGCCGGCGATCACCATGACCCTGTACTTCCTGATCTTCGGCGGCCTGATCGGTTCGCGCGTGGGCGACATGGGCGGCTACACCTACATGCAGTTCATCGTGCCGGGCCTGGTGATGATGAGCGTGATCCAGAACAGCTACGGCAACATCAGCTCCTCGTTCTTCGGCGCCAAGTTCGGCCGCCACGTGGAAGAGCTGCTGGTCAGCCCGATGCCGAACTGGGTGATCCTGTGGGGCTACGTGGCCGGTGCGGTGCTGCGCGGCCTGATGGTGGGCGTGATCGTGCTGATCATCGCGATGTTCTTCACTCCGGTGCGCATCCCGCATCCGCTGGTGACGCTGACCACGGTGATCCTGGGCGCGACGATCTTCTCGCTGGCCGGCTTCATCAACGCGGTGTATGCGAAGAAGTTCGATGACGTGGCGATCGTGCCGACCTTCATCCTGACTCCGCTGACCTACCTGGGCGGCGTGTTCTATTCGGTGGAGCTGCTGCCGCCATGGGCGGAGGCGGCCACGCACGCGAACCCGATCTTCTACATGGTCAACGCGTTCCGCTATGGCCTGCTGGGCAGCAGCGATGTGCCGGTGGTGGTGGCGTATGCGCTGATGATCGGTTTCGTGGTGGTGCTGACGGCGCTGGCGCTGTGGTTGTTGCGCCGTGGCGTGGGCATGCGCAGCTGAGGCTGTTCTGCAGGGCCTGCGGCCCTGCACCCGCGCTGGTAGTGCCGGCCGCTGGCCGGCAACAGCAACGTCAACAGCAACGTCAACGTCAAAAGCGAGATATCCGTGGGATGGCGGGATGGTGTCGGGTTGCGGGGACGCCGCAAGTACGTCCTTGTAGGCTTGGCCGCGCCATCCATGGCGCGGACACCCCGCAACCCGACACCACCCCGCCTTCGACAGTTTTCCGCTGCTGTCGGAACGGCGTCTGTGCTGCTGTTGGTGGGTGTCGACCCTGGTCGACACAGTAGATCCACGCCATGCGTGGATGAAGCATTCGCGATGGAGCCGAGCATCTGCTCGGCTCTTTTCGTTTGTGAGCTGATGGATATAGATCCATCGGAAAGATGATCGCGAGGAACGAGCGAAGCGACCCGCTGTTGCTTTTGATTTTCTTCTTTGTTTTCCGTGGTGGACGCACACGGAACACGTCCGTGGCCGGGTGGGTAGGTTGTGCAGGGGCGTGAGCCGCATGGATGCGGCGACCGAGCCTACAGGGACGTATTTACGGCGTCCCCTGCGCAACCTACCCACCCGGCCAGCCTCATGGACCGCGCTTTGCGCGAACCACCACGAGGGGCTCAGCCGTTGGCCGCAAACTCCGGCACAATCGCTGCAGTGAATCCCCCAACTGCAGTGAGCGTGCAATGCGTATCCTGATCCTCGGCGCCGGCGGTACCGGCGGTTACTTCGGTGGTCGCCTGGCCCAGGCTGGCGTGGACGTGACCTTCCTCGTGCGCCCCGCGCGCGCTGCGCAGCTGGATCGTGATGGCCTGGTGCTGCGCAGCCCGGTGGGCGATGCCACGTTCCCGGTGCAGCACGTCACCGCAGATGCCCTGCCTGCGCTGGCCGCGGACAAGCCGTTCGATCTGGTGATCCTCAGCTGCAAGGCCTACGACTTGGACAGCTCGATCGATGCCATCGCCCCGGCGGTGGGCGCGGGCACCACCGTGCTGCCGATCCTCAACGGCCTGCATCACTACAACGCGCTCGACGCGCGCTTCGGCCGCGACGCCGTGCTCGGCGGTCTGTGCTTCATCAGTGCGACCAAGGCGCCTGATGGGGCGGTGCTGCACCTGGGCAAGCCGGCCAAGCTGACCTTCGGCGAACGCGATGGCGGTGCGATCTCCGCGCGCGTGCAGGCGTTCGCAGCAGCCTGCTCGCAGGCCAATCTCGATCATCTGGCCAGTGAGCACATCGACCAGGAACAGTGGATCAAGTACACGTTCCTCACCGCGCTGGCGGCGGCCACCTGCCTGCTGCGTGCGGACATCGGCACGATCGTGGCCACCGACGACGGCGACGCCATCGTGCGTGGGCTCTATGACGAATGCCTGGCGGTGGCCGAAGCAGCGGGTGAGCCGGTGCCGCAGGCGGCGCAGGACACCGCGCGTGGCACCCTGACCCAGGCCGGTTCGGCGTTGAAGGCGTCGATGCTGCGCGACCTGGAGGCAGGCCAGCAGGTGGAAGCGGCCCAGATCGTCGGCGACATGCTGGCGCGTGCGCGCGCCGCGGGCCAGGAAGCGTTGCTGCTGCAGGTCGCCTACAGCAGCCTGCAGGCCTACCAGGCCCAGCGCTCGGTGTGATCCGATGAACATGCCTGGCCCGTTGCCGAAGCGCGTACTGATCCTCGGCATGGGCTGGAGTGGCCGCGTGTTGGCCGCGCGCCTTCAGGCCCAGGGCGTACACGTGGAAGGCACGGTGCGCGATCCGGCGTCGGCACCTGACGATGGCCTGCCGCGTCATCAGCTGCGTGCCGACGCCGCGCTTGCCCCGAGCCTGCTGGCTGCGATTGCCCATGCCGACGCGGTGCTGTGCAGCGTCCCTCCCGATGCCGAGGGCGACCCGGCGCTGCGCCTGCTGCATGCCGCGTTGCGCGACAGCAGTTCACTGCGTTGGCTCGGTTACCTGTCGTCGACCTCGGTCTACGGCGACCGCGACGGTGGCTGGATCAATGAGCACAGCGTGGCCGATGCCACCGGGCCGGCAGGCATGCAGCGTCGCCTCGCCGAAACGCAATGGCGTGCGCTGGCGGATGCGCGCGGTATCGCCTCGGCGATGTTCCGCCTGCCGGGCCTCTACGGACCCGGGCGCAACGCGCTGCTGCAGCTGGCGCAGGGCCGCGCGCGGCACGTGGTGCGGCCAGGGCTGGTGTTCAATCGCCTGCACGTGGACGACCTGGCTGCGGTGGTGATCGCCGCGATGCAACGCCCCATGGCCAACGCACTGTATCTGCCGAGCGATGACGAACCGGCGCCGCCGCAGGATGTACTGGCCTTCGCTGCGCAGCTGGGGGGATTTACCCTGCCGCCCGCGGTGGCCTGGGACGATCCATCAGTGAGCGCGACATTGCGGCGCTTCTACCAGAGCAGCAAGCGCATCGACAGCCGCAGCACGCGCGACGCGCTGGGCTGGACGCCGCGGTTTCCAACGTATCGGGAAGGGCTGACGGATCTTGCCGCTTCGCTCGCCGGGCATGGCCCGGCGCTACCGGATCCGGACGCTCCCCGCTGACGGATATTACCGCTTCGCTCGCCGGGCATGGCCCGGCGCTACCGGATCCGGGCGCTCCCGGCCGGCACTACCGTTTGCCGATCAGGCGGCGTCCGGCAACCGGAAGAACGCACGCGTGGCAGCCGTGGCGTTTGCCGCCGTGGTCTGCACATCCTCACCACGGTCCCGCGCCAGCTCTTCCACGATGTGCGACAGGAACACCGGTTCGTTGCGGCGGTCCTTCGGCATCGGCTTCAAGGTGCGCGGCAGCAGGTACGGTGCGTCGGTCTCGATCATCAACCGGTTGGCCGGAATGTTCTTCACCAGCTCGCGCAGGTGGCCACCGCGCCGCTCGTCGCACAGCCAACCGGTGATGCCGATGTACCAGTCCTGGTCGAGATAATCGAACAGCTCCTGGCGCTCGCCGGTGAAGCAGTGCACCACGGCCGGACCGATGCGGCCTTCGAAGTTCTTCATCTGCGCCATGAAATCGGCATGCGCGTCGCGCTGGTGCAGGAACAGCGGCTTGCCATTGTCTGCGGCCAGCTGCAGCTGGCGCTCGAACGCGCGATGCTGCGCCGGGCGCGGCGAGAAATCGCGGAAGTAATCCAGCCCGCACTCTCCCACCGCCACCACTTCGGCATGGGCGTGCAGCGCGCGCATCTCCGCATCGCACTCGTCGGTGTACTCCACCGCGTGGTGCGGGTGCACGCCGGCGGTGGCGTACAGGAAGCCCGGGTGCTGCTGCGCCAGCTGCAGGGCCAGCGGCGAATGCTCGCGGCTGGCACCGGTGATGATCATCTGCACCACACCGGCCTGGCGTGCGCGGTCCAGCACGGCGTCGCGGTCGCGGTCGAAGGAGTCGTGGGTCAGGTTGGCGCCGATATCGATCAGATGCATGGGGGCAGCAGAGGCAGGAAAACCCGCGCATTGTACCCGTGCCCGCCATGGCCCCTTATCCTTTGCAGATGAACGCCCCGCAATTCCCCATCTCTCCGCTGCTGCCGCAGATCCAGCAGCACCTGGCCGTGCACCCGCGGCTGGTGCTGGAAGCCCCGCCTGGCGCGGGCAAGACCACCCAGGTGCCGTTGGCGCTGCTCGATGCGCCGTGGCTGGAGGGCCGCAGGATCATCCTGCTGGAACCACGCCGGGTGGCCGCGCGCAGTGCCGCGATGTTCATGGCGCGCCAGCTCGGTGAGGAGGTCGGCGGCATCGTCGGCTACCGCATCCGCTTCGAGAACAAGGTATCGGCGCGCACGCGCATCGAGGTCGTCACCGAGGGCATCCTGACCCGGATGCTGCAGGACGATCCAATGCTGGAAACCGTGGGTGCGATCCTGTTCGATGAATTCCACGAGCGCCACCTCAGTGGCGACCTGGGCCTGGCGCTGGCGCTGGACGTGCAGTCGCAGCTGCGCGATGACCTGCGGTTGCTGGTGATGTCGGCGACGCTCGATGGTGAACGCCTGGCGCGCTTCCTCGATGCACCACGACTGAGCAGCGAAGGCCGCAGCTATCCGGTGGCGATCAGCCACTTCCCTGCCCGGCGTGACGAGGCGCTGGAACTGCAGGTGCGGCGCGCGGTGCAGCAGGCGCTGGCCGAGCACCCCGGTGACCTGCTGGTGTTCCTGCCCGGCCAACGTGAGATCGCACGCGTGCAGGCAGGCCTGCAGGACAGTCTTGCTGGCGCTGCGGTGGACGTACTGGCCCTGCACGGTGAACTGCCGGTGGAACAGCAGGCGCGCGTGCTGCAGGCCGCCAGCGACGGCCGCCGCCGCGTGGTGCTGGCCACCAACGTCGCCGAATCCTCGGTGACCCTGCCCGGCGTGCGCGTGGTGATCGACAGCGGCCAGGCGCGCGAGCCCCGCTACGACCCCAACAGTGGATTCACCCGCTTGGACGTGGTCGCCATTGCGCAGGCCTCGGCCGACCAGCGTGCCGGCCGTGCCGGGCGCGTGGCCGAGGGCGTGGCCTGGCGGCTGTGGCCGCAGTCGCAGCGGCTGGAACCGCAGCGTCGCGCCGAGATCGACCAGGTTGAACTGGCCGGCCTTGCGCTGGAACTGGCCGCCTGGGGCAGCAGCGACCTGCGCTTCCTTGACCCGCCACCGACCGGGCCGATGGCCGCCGCACGCGAACTGCTGCAGCGCCTGGGCGCGTTGTCCAGCAGCGGCGCGATCACTGCACTCGGCCGTCGCGTACTGGCGCTGGGCACCCACCCGCGGATGGCCGCGATGCTGCTGGCCGCAGCTGATGCCCGCGCGCAGGCGTTGGCCGCCGATCTGGCGGCATTGCTGGAAGCTCGTGACCCATTGCGCCAGGGCGGTGATGCACTGGCCGCACGCTGGCGCGCACTGGCGGCCTTCCGCAACGGCCGTGCGCCGGCCGACGCCAATCGCAGTGGCCTGGCCGCCATCGATGCCGCTGCCAAACAGTGGCGCCGTCGCCTGCGTTGTGACGCTACACCGCCCGCCAGCATCGAGGCCCACGAACTGGGCGACCTGCTGGCCCATGCCTTCCCCGATCGCATTGCCTTCCAGCATCCGAACGACCCGCTGCGTTACCTGCTGGCCAACGGCCGCAGCGCCCGCCTGCATGAACTGAGCGACCTGCGGGGCGAACCGTGGCTGGTGGCCAGCGAACTGCGCTTCGAGGCGCGCGACGCGCTGCTGCTGCGCGCCGCACCGGTGGATGAAGGCTATCTGCGCAGGCACTGGCCCGAGCGCTTCGTAACCGAAGACGCGGTGCGCTGGGATGACACCCGCCGCGCCCTGGTCGCGCTGCGCGAAACACGCTTCGACCGCATCGTGATGGACAGCCGTTCGGCTGGCCGGGTTGATCCGCAGCTGGCGGCGCAGGCACTGACCGACGCCGTTGCCGAGCTTGGCCTGCAGGCATTGCCATGGACCGACGGTCTGCGCCAGTGGCAGGCACGGGTGGAATCGCTGCGGCGCTGGATGCCGGAGCTGGGCCTGCCCGACTGCAGTGATGCCGCATTGCTGGCCAACCGTGCGCAGTGGCTGCAGCCGGCGTTCGCGGGCAGGACACGGCTGGATGCACTGGACGAGGCCAGTTTCGGCGAAGCGCTGAAGTCGCCACTGGAATGGTCGCAACGGCAGCTGGTCGAGCGCCACGCGCCCACCCGGATCACCGTGCCGTCAGGGCTGGAGCGGCCGATCAGCTACGCGCTGGACGGCGAAAGCGGCGAGCCGTTGCCGCCGGTGCTGGCGGTGAAGCTGCAGGAGTTGTTCGGCCTGGCCGATACGCCACGCATCGCCGATGGCCGGGTGCCGCTGACCCTGCACCTGCTGTCGCCGGGTGGCCGGCCGTTGCAGGTCACCCAGGATCTGCGCAATTTCTGGGAAAACACCTACGCCGAGGTGAAGAAAGAGATGAAGGGCCGTTACCCGCGCCACCCGTGGCCGGACGACCCTTGGACGGCTACCGCGACCCACCGGGCCAAGCCGCGCGGGACGTAATGCGCGCCGACACCCCGCCCGTTCCTGAATGGCTGCGGTAGAGTCACACCACGCGCCCGCCTGACTGACATACCGTTTACGGGCAACAGGCGACACTGGACTTCGACCCGAGGCAAGGACACCCCCGCATGAGCAAGCTGACCGTAATCACCGACCGCGCCCTGGAGCGCGCCCTCGACCTGGCCCATACCGCAGGCGATGGCCTGAAGAGCGCGGGCGGCAGCCTGCGTCACCTCGGCCCGCAGGCCAGCGACTGGATCAAGACCGGTGCCGCCCTTGGCGCGGTGAAGACCGGCGGCAAGGTCGCCACCAAGTTCGCCCGCCGCAATCCGGCGGTGACCATCGCGGCAGCTGCCGTGGGCGTAGGCCTGCTGGGCTATGCGCTGTACCGCAAGCAGCAGAAGAAGAAGGCCGCCAACGGCCATGTGGTCAACGGCCAGGCCCAGCGCATCAATGCGCGCGATCGCCGCAACGACACCGTGGTCGACGAGCACAGCGATATCGGCAGCGACGCCTGATTGACCGGGGTCGGAACCCTTCCGCAGGAAGGGCTCTGACCCAATGACGCTGCACGAGGGTCGGACGCCGCAAGGCCTCCGGCCTTTTTTTCAGCCGATCTGCCGCCACTGCCCGGGCTGCAGGTCATCCAGCCGGTATGGCCCCATTGCAGCGCGTACCAGCCGCAGCGTCGGCAGGTTCACCGCAGCGGTCATCCGCCGCACCTGGCGGTTACGCCCCTCGCGGATCGTGATCGCCAGCCAGCTGTCGGGCACCGTCTTGCGGAAGCGCACCGGCGGATCGCGCGGCCACAGTTCAGGCGCAGGATCGAGGCGCTCGATTTTCGCCGGCAGCGTCGGCCCGTCATTGAGCACCACGCCATCGCGCAGCAGCTGCAGCTGCCCATCGCTGGGCGTGCCTTCCACCTGCACCCAGTAGAGCTTGTCCGCCTTGTGCTTCGGGTCGGTCAACTTGTGCGCCAGCGTACCGTTGTCGGTCAGCAGCAGCAGGCCTTCACTGTCATGGTCGAGGCGGCCGGCAGCGTAGACGCGCGGCGGCAAACCGAAGCCGGCCAATGTCGGCCGCGGCGGCACGCTGCGGTCGGTGAACTGGCAGAGCACGTTGAACGGCTTGTTGAAGGCAATCAGCATCGTGGGGACGGCAGGCGGCGGGCAGGGCATTGTCCCATGCCACGCCGCGTGCTCGCCGGGCATGGCCCGGCGCTACCGGGTCACGGCTTCACGAAACGCAGGGTCATGCGATCGCTTTCACCGATGGCCTGGTACTTGGCGTCATCCGCCTTGTCATGCTGGTTGGTCGGCGGCAGGGTCCACACGCCATTCGGATGGTCCTTGGTATCGCGCGGGTTGGCATTGACCTCGGTGCGCGCGTCGAGCTTGAAACCGGCGGCCTCGGCCATCGCGATCACCTGCTGCTGGCCCACATAACCGGTGTCGTCAGCGTCGGCCACGTCGGCCTTGGCGCGGTGCTCGACCACGCCGAGCACGCCGCCCGGCTTGAGCACGTTGAAGAAGCCCTGGAACATGCCCTGCGCCTGGCCGGCCTTGCGCCAGTTGTGCACGTTGCGGAAGGTCAGCACCACATCGGCCGAGTTGGCTGCACCGAACACCGGCTTGGCCGGGTCGTAGGCAACCACGGCGGTTTTATCGAACAGTGCCGGTGCGGCGGCGTACTTCTTTTCCAGGCTGTCGCGGCTACGCTGCTGGTAGTCGCGGCCGCGACCTTCAGCCACGGCCTGCGGATCGACCACCGCGGCAATGTAATGACCCTTGTCGCGCAGCAGCGGCGCCAGGATCTCCGAGTACCAGCCATTGCCCGGGGTGATCTCGATGACGGTCTTTTCCGGCGCGACGCCAAAGAAGCCCAAGGTCTGCGCAGGATGACGGAAACCGTCGCGCTTGACGTTGGCGGGGTCGCGGGTCGAGGCCTTCACCGCGGCATCGATCGCGGGCGACACCTGGATCTTTGCCGGTGCGACCGTGGCCGGCGCGGCGAATGCGGGAACGGCAACCAGCAGCGCCGAAGCAAGCAGCAGGCGGCAACCACGCAGGGATGAGGCAGCAATCATCGGGGCGACTCCAGCGGAAGATGCGGCGAGACTAGCAGCCGCCGCGCCGCAGGTGTTCACAAAACGTTAGCCGCGTGCGCGGTGCGGAACACAGTTTTGTGGTCAGCGCCGCAGCGCGGTCACACATCGCGTTCTATCCTGAAGGACTTCCCCCAAGGAGTCCGTGCCCATGACGGCAAACCGCGAACTGGGCCGTTCAGGCCTGCATGTAGCTCCGCTCGCCTTCGGTGGCAACGTGTTCGGCTGGAGCGCTGATGAGAAGGCCAGCTTCGCCCTGCTGGATGCCTTCGTCGATGCCGGCTTCAACCTGGTCGACACCGCCGACGTGTACTCGGCGTGGGTGCCGGGCAACCAGGGTGGCGAGTCGGAGACGCTGCTGGGCAAGTGGTTCGCGCGCAGCGGCAAGCGCGACAAGGTGGTGCTGGCGACCAAGGTGGCCAAATGGGCCGAGCGCCCCGGCCTCACCCCGGACAACATCAATGCGGCGGTGGAGGATTCGCTGCGTCGCCTGCAGACCGAGGTGATCGATCTGTACCAGGCTCACGAGGACGATGAATCCACGCCGCTGGAAGCGACCCTGGCCGCGTTCGGTCGCCTGATCGAGGCGGGCAAGGTGCGCGCGATCGGCGCGTCCAACTACAGCGCCACGCGTCTGGCCGACGCCTTGAAGGTCTCCACCGACTACGGGCTGCCGCGCTATGAAACCCTGCAGCCGGAGTACAACCTGTACGACCGCGCCGGCTACGAGAAGGAACTGGAACCGCTGGTGCAGCGCGAGCAGATCGGCGTGATCAACTACTACGCACTGGCCAGCGGCTTCCTCAGTGGCAAGTACCGCACGCCGGACGATGCCGGCAAGAGTTCCGCGCGCGGCGCCACCGTGGTCAAGCGTTACCTGAACCCGCGCGGCCTGCGCATTCTGCAAGCACTGGATGACGTGGCCAGCAAGCACAACGCCACTGCCGCGCAGATCGCGCTGGCATGGCAGATCGCACGGCCGTCGATCACCGCACCGATCGTCAGTGCCACCAGCGTGGAGCAGCTGCACGACCTGCTGGCGGCGGCGAACGTGGCGTTGAGCGTGCATGACGTGGCACAGCTGGATGCGGCCAGCGTGGAAGGTTGAAGGCGGAGGGTGCCGGCCAACGTCGGCACCCTTCAACGGATCCGCACCATGCGTGGATGCTTTGCGTCAGCGCGGCAGGCTGTCTTCGGCCACCAGCGCATGGTGCATGCCGATGCCCGCGCGCACGCCTTCTGCCATGGCCAGGGTGATGTTGCCGACCGTGGTCGCATCACCGGCGGCGTACACGTTCGGCACCGAGGTCTGTTTCATCATGTCCACCTCGGCCAGCACGCCCAGCGGACTCTCCACCAGCGCGCAACCTAGCTGCTGCACCAGCGGCGTGGCCATCTGCTGCATGGCCGGCACGAACAGCGCACGCTGGGCAACACGGCGACCGTCGGCAAGTTCCACTTCCAGCCACGTCGGCTGCTCGCCGTGCACACCTACCACCGGCGTGGTTTCCACCTGCACGCCGCGCTGCTGCATGGCGGCCAGCTCCTCCTCGCTGATCGGCAGGCCCTGGCTGAAGAAGGTGACGTTGCCCCAGTCGGCGAACAGCGGCGCCTTGCCGGCCGACATCGGATGGCCGCCGAGCAGGCCGATCGAACCGCCACCCACTTCATAACCATGGCAGTACGGGCAGTGCAGCACGGTGCTGCCCCAGCGCTCGGCCAGGCCGGGCAGATCGGGCAGCTGGTCGGCGATACCGGTGGCCAGCAGCAGCTTGCGCGCGGTCAGTACCTGGCCGTCGGCGGTACGCACCTCCACACCTTCGGTGCGGAGCGTGGCCTGCACCGCTTCGGCATTCAGCCAACGCACGCTCGGGTAGTCCAACAGTTGCTGGCGCGCGTTCTTCAACAATTCGGCGCCACTGATGCCGTCCAGGCCCAGCACGCCGTGCGAATGGCTGGCGAAACGGTTTCGCGGCGAACCCGCATCGATGATCGTGACCGGCCGGCGCGCACGCGCCAGGATCAGTGCGGCGGCGATGCCGGCGTAGCTGCCGCCGACGATGAGGACATCAGGATTCATGGTGACCTTCCAGGGAACGGTGATGGGCAAGATGGCGGGCGAAGTCGGCGCCAAGCTGGTCGAGGGTGGTTGCCTGCAGCCGCTGCTCGAGCAGGCGCTGCGCTTCGCGGGCACTCTCCAGCAGGGCCTGGTTGACCAGCTGCTGGATCGGGCAGCCGCCCCTGCCTTCGCGGGTACCGACCTGGACCATCGGCGGCGCGCCGATGGCCTGGTAGACGTCGTACAGGGTGATCGTCGCCGCATCGCGGGCGAGCTGGCTGCCGCCACCGTGGCCGCGCGTGCTGCGTACCAGGCCGGCCTTGTGCATCTGCGCCAGCAGGCGGCGGATCACCACCGGATGGGTCGGCAGGCAGGTCGCCAGCTGTTCGGAGGTTCGCGGCCCGTGCTGGCCGACCAGATGGGCCATCACGTGCAGGGCGTCGGAAAGCGGGTTCGCGGATTTCATGTAACAACAATAGTTACATTTAAACCACCTGTCGAGGGTCTTCTTTCGTTCCATATGGACACATTTGTCCAATGAAACACATTCTTCACATCACTAAACAGAACGGGAATGTGACACGCATCGCACTTCAGAGCGCTAAAGGACGGTCGATACCGCATCGCACCCCTTCCGAGATCTCGTCCCATGAAAGCCTCTTCCCATGCGCCGCGGCTGCAGTCGAAGCTGCTCGGTGCCGTTTCTGTTGGTCTGGCTGTTGTCCTGGTATGCGCCCTGGCGGGCCTGGCGTCGGCCTGGTTGAAGCTGTCCACCGACGTACCGCCGGAGGTTGCCCACAGCCGTGACGCCGAGCGCCTGCAACGCGAATTCCGCGGACAGGTACAGGAGTGGAAGAACGTGCTGCTGCGCGGCCACGATGACGCGCTGCGCCAGCATCACCTGCAGGCCTTCGACAACGAAGGCCGCGTCGTTGCCGAACTGGCCACGGGCCTGGCCGCCAGCCCCGATGCGCGCACGCGCGAACTGGCGCAGGCGTTTTCCGGCCTGCACGCACAGTTGCAGCAGGACTACCATGCCGCACTGCAGGCCTTCGCTGACGCCAGCTACGACCCGGCGGTTGGCGATTCCCTGGTGCGCGGCAAGGACCGTCCGGTGGCCAGTGCGCTGGATGCCCTGAGCGTGCGTGCCACCGAGGTAGCCGAGGCTGCAGTGACCGCGCGTTCGCAGGATTCCCGACAGGTGCTGGTGGTATGCGCCGCGCTGACCATCGGCGCCGCCGTGCTGCTGCTGATCGCCCTTGGCTGGTGGCTGCGGCGCGCCGTGGTGCAGCCGGTGCTGGCGGTGGAAGCGGCCGCGCGTGCGGTTGCCGCCGGTGACCTCGACCACGTGGTGCAGGTGCGCAGCCGCGACGAGATCGGTCGCCTGGCACAGGCGATGCAGGCCGTGCAGAGCACCCTGCGTGGCGTGCTTGATGCGCAGACCGCGATGGCAAGGGCACACGACGCCGGCACGATCAGCCACCGCATGGACAGCAGCGCCTTCCCCGGCGCCTACGGCACGATGGTGGCCGACACCAACACCCTGGTCGATGCGCACATCCAGGTGAAGATGCGCGCGATCACGATCATGGGCCGCTATGCAGTGGGCGATCTCAGCCTGGACATGGAGCGCCTGCCCGGCGAGAAGGCCGTGATCACCCAGGCGCTGGATGCGGTGAAATCCAACCTGGGCGCGATCAACGGCGAGATCCGCCGCTTGGCCGAAGCTGCGGCAGCGGGCGACTTCAGCCAGCGCGGCGACAGTGCGCGCTTCGAGCATGATTTCCGCGCGATGGTCGATGGCCTGAACCGATTGATGCAGACCACCGAACAGAACCTGGGCGAGGTCTCGGCCATGCTGCGTGCCATTGCCGAGGGTCGACTGGGTGCGCGTATGGACGGCGACTTCCAGGGCGTGTTCGCCCGCATTGCGGGGGATGCCAACGCCACCGCTGCACAGCTGGCGACGATCGTCAGCGACATCAAGCACGCCTCCGGCAGCATCCATACCGCTGCTGCGGAAATTTCCGCCGGCAACAACGACCTGTCGCGCCGCACCGAACAGCAGGCGGCGAACCTGGAAGAAACCGCCGCGTCGATGGAGGAGCTGACCTCCACCGTGCGCCAGAACGCCGAGCACGCGCGGCAGGCCAACCAGCTGGCGATCGGTGCGCACAGCGTGGCCTCGCACGGCGGCGAAGTGGTCGGCCAGGTCGTGGCGACGATGGATGCGATCGAAGGCTCGTCGCGGCAGATCGCCGACATCATCAGCGTCATCGACGGCATCGCGTTCCAGACCAACATCCTGGCGCTGAATGCCGCGGTGGAAGCGGCGCGTGCCGGCGAGCAGGGCCGCGGGTTCGCAGTGGTCGCCAGTGAAGTGCGTACGCTGGCGCAGCGGTCGGCGGCGGCGGCCAAGGAAATCAAATCGCTGATCGAGGCGTCGGTGGAACAGGTTGGCCACGGTGCGCAGCGTGTGCGCCAGGCCGGCGACACCATGGCCGAGATCGTCGCGTCGGTGCAGCGCGTGACCGACATCATGGCCGAGATCTCCGCTGCGTCACAGGAGCAGTCGGCCGGCATCGAGCAGGTCAGCCAGACCATCATCCAGATGGATGGCACCACCCAGCAGAATGCCGCGCTGGTGGAAGAAGCCAGCGCCGCGGCACGCAGCCTGGAACAGCAGGCGGATCGCCTGATCGAAGCGGTGGATGTGTTTGATCTGGGAACCGCGACGGCGAGCAAGGGTGCGCTGGCGCGCGCGGCCTGACGGATCCACCGGGCAGTGTGGGGGTTGCCGGCCAGTGGCCGGCACTACCATGCGTGCGATTCCCGGTAATGCCGGCCGCTGGCCGGCAACCCGGACACTCCATCAGCGCAGGTAATCCGAGGCGGCCATCGCCTCGCCCAGGTAATCCAGGAACGAGCTGATCCGTGCCGATACGGCCGTGTTGCGGTAGTACACCGCATGGATCGGCTGGTACACATCCAGCGTCTGCGCGGCCAGCACCGGCACCAGGCTGCCGGCCGCGCGGTCGCGTTCGGTCACGAAGTCGGACAGGCAGGTGATGCCCACGCCCTCCACCGCCAGCGTGCGCAGGGTCTCGCCGCTGGACACCGCGATGTCCGGCCGCACCAGCAGCTGCCCCTCGGCATCGCCCGGCAGCGGCCAACGGTTCAATGACTCCGGCTCGTTGAACCCCAGCAGCGTGTGCTGACCCAATGCCACCACGCTGGCGGGCTGGCCGTGCGTGGCCAGATAGGCCGGGCTGGCCAGCACCTGCAGCCGGCAGCGCCCCAGCGGCCGCGCATGCAGGGTGGAATCGGCCAGCGGGCCGATACGGATCGCCAGATCGGTGCGCCGTTCCAGCAGGTCGATGTAGCGCTCGGAACTGTTCAACTCCAGCTGCACGTCCGGATAGCGCGCGCGGTAGCCAGCCACCAGCGGCGCGATCACGTGCAGCACGAACGGCATCGCTGCATCCACCCGCAGCCGGCCGGCCGGACGCTCGCGCCGCGCCGCCATCTGTTCCTCGGCCGATTCCACTGCATCGATGATCGCCCGCGCATGGCGCAGGTAGGCCTCGCCCTCGGCGGTCAGGTGCAGGCGGCGGGTGGTACGGGTCAGCAGGGTCGTGCCCAGCTTGTCCTCCAGACGGCCCAGCGCGCGGCTCACGCCCGAAGGTGTCTGCCCCAGCTGCTCGGCAGCCGCGCTGATCGAACCGCTGTCGATCACCGCCAGGAAGGCCTGCATTTCGTCGAGGGTGGTTTTCATGGCGCCATTATTGACCACGCGGCAAGAGTGATTGGCGTGAAGACCGGTTTTTCGGCAAAGGTCGGCCGCGCACACTGCGCGCCTTCCTTCCCTCTGGATACTGTCATGATCCGTGGCATTCCGCTCGCCCTGCTGGCGCTGACCCTCGGTGCCTTTGCCATCGGCACCACCGAATTCGTCATCGTCGGCCTGATCCCGACCATCGCTGCCGACCTGCAGGTCAGCCTGCCCTCGGCCGGCCTGCTGGTCTCCCTGTATGCCCTGGGCGTGGCCGTCGGCGCGCCGGTGTTGACCGCGCTCACCGGCCGCGTGCCGCGCAAGACCCTGCTGGTGGCGCTGATGGTGCTGTTCACCCTCGGCAACGTCATCGCATGGATGGCACCGGGCTACACCTCGCTGATCGTCGCCCGCATCCTCACCGGCCTGGCCCACGGCGTGTTCTTCTCCATCGGCTCGATCATCGCCACCGCCGTGGTGCCGAAAGAGAAGGCCGCCAGCGCGATCGCCATCATGTTCACCGGCCTGACCGTGGCGCTGGTGACCGGCGTGCCGCTGGGCACCTTCATCGGCCAGCACCTGGGCTGGCGCGCGACCTTCCTGGCCGTGGCCGGCCTGGGCGTGATCGCGCTGCTGGGCAGCCTGCTGTTCGTGCCGCGCGGCCTGGCACAGAGCGCGCCGGCCACCTTCCGCCAGCAGCTGGGCGTGCTGGCGCAGCCGCGCCTGCTGATGGTGTATGCCATCACCGCGCTTGGCTACGGCGGCACCTTCCTGTCCTTCACCTACCTGGCGCCGATCCTGCAGGACGTCACCGGCTTCTCGGCCAACGCGGTCAGCCTGGTGCTGCTGGTGTATGGCGTGTCGGTGGCGATCGGCAACCTGTGGGGCGGCCGCATGGCCGACCGCATGGGCCCGATTCCCGCGCTGAAGCGCATCTTCGCGCTGCTGGCCATCGTGCTGCTGGTCATGACCTTCACCGCCCACAACACCTGGCTGATGCTGCTGACCGTGCTGGCACTGGGCGCGGTTGCGTTCGGCAACGTGCCCGGCCTGCAGGTGTACGTGGTCAAGCAGGCACAGCGCTACGCACCGCAGGCGACCGATGTGGCTTCGGGCCTGAACATCGCCGCCTTCAACATCGGCATCGCGCTGGGTGCGTCGCTGGGCGGCCTGGTGGTCGAGCACATCGGCCTGATGCATACGCCGTGGCTGGGTGCGCTGGTGGTGGTCGGTGCGTTCGCACTGACGGCACTCAGCGGCCGCCTGGACCGTCGCGACGGTATCGGCGATCGCGCCGAAGGCATTGCGGTGAGCGCGCACTGATGCATGCAATGCACCGTTGCCGGCATGCACACGGCCCCTGCCCTACCCTTTGCGATCACCTCCTTCCCCCGCTTTGGAGTTCTCCATGACTGTCCCCGCTTTCGGCCTCGGCACCTTCCGCCTGAAAGACCAGACCGTGATCGACTCGGTGCGCAACGCGCTGGACGTCGGCTACCGCGCCATCGACACCGCGCAGATCTACGGCAACGAAGCCGAGGTCGGCCAGGCCATCGCCGAGTCGGGCGTGCCGCGTGACGAGATCTACCTGACCACCAAGGTGTGGATCACCGAGTTCAAGCGCGATGCGCTGCTGGCCAGCCTGCGCACCAGTCTGGAAAAGCTGCGCACCGACCATGTCGACCTGGCGTTGATCCACTGGCCGTCACCGAACGACAAGGTCGATACGCCGATGGAGGAATACCTGCCTGCCCTGGCTGAGGCCAAGGCACAGGGGCTGACCCGGGAGATCGGTATCTCCAACTTCACCATCGCCCAGACCCGCAAGGCGATCGAGATCCTCGGCGCCGATGCCATCGCCACCAACCAGATCGAGATCCACCCCTACCTGCAGAACCGCCTGCTGGTGAAGTTCCTGCAGGACAACGGGATCCGCGTCACTGCCTACATGAGCCTGGCCTACGGCGAGGTGATCAAGGACCCAGTGATCCAGGCCATCGCCGGCCGTCATCAGGCCAGCCCGGCACAGATCGCGCTGGCATGGGCGCTGCAGCAGGATTACGCGGTCATTCCGTCATCGACCAAGCGCGAGAACCTGGCCAGCAACCTGGAAGCCGCCGCGATCCGCCTGACCGAAGACGACATGGCGCAGATCGCCAAGCTGGACCGTGGCCACCGCCTGGCCAATCCGGAAGGCATCGCACCGGCCTGGGATTGAAGAACGGCCGCCGGGCATGGCCCGGCGCTACCGGATGACGGTGGGTAGCGCCGGGCCATGCCCGGCGGATCCATCAGTACTGCAACAACCATCCGCGCATTGCCGCACTCACCTCGTCCGGCTTCTCCATCGGTGCCAGGTGCCCACAATCGGGCACCACCACCAGCTGCGAATGCGGCACCAGCGCGTGCATCTCCTCGCTCACCGCCAACGGCGTGATGCGGTCGTTCGCACCACAGACGATCAGCAGCGGATCGCGGTAGCCGGCCAGCACATCGTGGCCATCACTGCGCTCCAGCGCGCTCTGGCGCAGGAACACCTCCGCACCCAGCCGTGCCGTCATGTCACGCACGCGCTGCACCAGCACGTAGTCGTCCAGCCGCGAGGCGTCGATATAGCTGCGCATCAGCGCGTCACCAAAGCCGTGGAATTTACCGGGCAGGCGCACGCTGGCGCGCTGGCTGCGGCGCTGTTCGGCACGTTCCGGGGAGTCGGCATGGATCGAGGTGTCGATCAGGGCCAGCTGCAGCACACGCTCCGGCGCGGTGCGCAGGATCTGCTGGGCGACGAAGCCGCCCAGTGAGAAACCGGCCAGCGCAAACCGTTCCGGCGCCTGCGCCAGTACCTCCTCGGCAACGGCCTGCAGGGTCTCGCCGCGGGTCTGGTCGCCCACGGTGCAGTCGGCGATATCGGCCAGGTCGGCCAGCTGGGCGCGCCAGAGTTCGGCGTCGTTGAGCAGGCCCGGGAGCAGCAGCAGGGGAATGCGGTCGGTCATGCGGGTATTGTGGCGTCTTCAAACCCACAACACGACCAGACACCCATGGCCGACCCCTACAACAGCGGTACCCCGACCACGTCAGCAGCGCGCTTCGAGGATTCGATGGTGACCACCGCCTTCGAGCTGCCCGGCTACCGCATCGCGCGCAACCTGGGCGTGGTACGCGGTATCACCGTGCGCTCGCGCTCGATCGTGGGCAACTTCCTTGGCGGCATCCAGACGATCTTCGGCGGCAACATCACCATCTACACCGAGTTGTGCGAGCAGGCGCGCGAGGAAACCTATCGCGACATGGTCAAGCATGCGCGGCAGCTGGGTGCAAACGCGGTCATCGGCATGCGCTACGACGCCACCGATGTGATGACCGGCCTGACCGAAGTGCTGTGCTATGGCACGGCGGTGGTGGTCGAGCCGCTGCGTTGAATCCGAAGTTCCGCCGGGCATGGCCCGGCGCTACCGTCACGGTCACGCCACCGGCGGGACGTCGGGCACTTCCACCTGCTGCACCGGCAACGTCACCATCATCACCGTCGGGTCGTCCGGGTCCAGCCGGGTCTTGAAGCCCAGGCTCTGGCACATCGCCAGCATGGTGCTGTTCTCGCGCAGCACCTGGCCTTCCACCACGTCCAGGCCCAGCCACTTGGCGTACTCGATCATGATCGCCATCAGGCGCCAGCCGATGCCGTGGCCCTTCAGATCCGAACGGATCAGGATGCCGTACTCGCCACGGTGGTAATCCGCATCGGCATGCAGTCGCACCGCGCCGAGCATCTCGCCGCTGCGCGGTTCGAGCGCCACCAATGCGATCGAGCGCGCGTAGTCCAGCTGGGTCAGGCGGGCGATGAACTCGTGGCTGAAATGCTTCACCGACTGGAAGAAACGCAGACGCAGATCCTCGTCGCTGACACGCGCGAAGAACGCACGGAACAGCGCGTCATCTTCCGGCCGCACCGGGCGCACGAACGCGCGACCGCCATCGGACAGCTCGATGGTGCGCTCCCATTCCTTCGGATACGGGAACACGGCGAAGCGTGGATGGCCACGGCCCTTGTGCAGGATGCGCGACGGCGCGACCGCCACGCGCGCGTCCAGTGCGAGGATGCCCTTGCTGTCCACCAGCAGGGGATTGATGTCCAGCGTGCGCACTTCGGGAATGTCCGCCGCCAGCTGCGCCAGTTTTACCAGCGCCAGTGCCAGTGCACGCTCATCGGCGGCGGGCACATCGCCATAGGCCTTGAGGATGCGCGAGGCCCGCGTCTGGCCGATCAGCTCGTGGGCCAGGCGCAGGTCAAGCGGCGGCAGCGCCAGCGCCTTGTCGTTGATCACTTCCACCGCCGTGCCACCGCGCCCGACCACGATCACCGGTCCAAACGTGGCGTCGTCGGCGATGCCGACGATGATCTCGCGCGCCTTCGGGCGGACGATGGTCGGTTGCACCAGCAGGCCGTCGATGCGCGCGTCCGGCCGCAACTGCCGTGCGCGGGCAAGGATCGCCTTGGCCGCGCTCTGCACCGCCGGCAGCGTCGCCAGATTCAGGCGCACGCCATCCACTTCGGATTTGTGCGGAATATCGGGCGACAGGATCTTCAGCGCGACTGTCGCACCACGCTCCAGCAAGGGTTGCGCCAGGTCCATCGCCTCGTGCGCATCGCGCGCATGCATCACCGGTGCAGAGGGGATGCCGTAGGCCTTCAGCAGTTCATGGGTGGCCAATGGGTCCAGCCAGCCCTGGCCATTGGCCAGCGCGGCTTCGACCAGCGCGCGCGCACGCGCGGTATCCACGCTGAAATCCTGCGGCAGGCTCGGCGGCGTTTCCATCAACGCACTCTGTGCCTCCCGGTAACGCACCAGATGCTGGAAGCCGCGCACGGCCTCCGCTTCGGTGGGATAGGTCGGCACGCGTGCGGCATTGAGGGTGGCAGTGGCCTGGTCGTCGTTGCCCAGCCACACCGCGAATACCGGCTTGTCGCGGTGGTGGCGCGGGCGCAGGCCGAGCGTACGGGTCAGCGCCTGCGCCGCATCGGCCGACGAGGTGAACGCGGTAGGCACGTTGACCACCAGCACCGCATCGTTCTCGCTGTCGGCCAGCAACGCTTCGATGGCAGTGGCATAGCGATCACCATCGGCGTCGACCACGATGTCGACCGGGTTGCTGCGCGTCCAGCCCTGCGGCAGTACCGCATCCAGCTTCTGCACGGTGCTGTCGGACAGTTGCGCCAGCGTGCCCTGCAGGGCGATCAGCTGGTCCACCGCCAGGTGGCCGACGCCACCGCCGTTGCTGAGGATGGCCAGGCGACGACCGGGGAAGGTGCCAAGCCGGCCCAGCGACTCGGCCGCGGTGAACAGTTCGTCCAGTGCGCTCACCCGCAGCAGGCCGGCACGGTTGAATGCCGCGCCGTACACATCATCGGCGCGCGCCAGTGCCTGCACGTGGGTATCGGCGCTGCCCGGCTGTACCCGTTCGGCGCGCCCGGACTTCACCACCACCACGGGTTTGGCACGCGCAGCGGCGCGCGCGGCCGACATGAACTTGCGCGCGTCCTTGATCTGCTCGACATAGAGCAGGATGGCGCGGGTACGGTAGTCGGTGGCGAAGTAATCCAGCAGATCGCCGAAGTCCACGTCCATGGTGTCGCCCAGCGAAACCACGGCGGAGAACCCTACCGAGCGCGCCACGCCCCATTCCACCAGGGCGGCGGCAATCGCCGAGGATTCGGAGATCAGCGCGAGGTCGCCGGCCTGTGGGAAATGCGCGGCGATGCTGGCATTGAGCCGTGCATGTGGTGCGATCACGCCCAGGCAGTGCGGGCCGAGGATGCGCAGGCCATGCGCGCGCGCGGCGGCCTCCACCTGTGCCCATGGCGAGCCCGGGCCTTCTCCCAGGTGCGCGGTGAGGATGATCGCGGCCTGCACGCCACGTTCGGCAGCGGTGCGTACCACCTGCGGCACGATGGCGGCCGGTGCGGTGATCACCACCAGTTCCGGCACCCAGTCCAGGTCCTTCAGCCGCTTCACCGTGCGGATGCCATCGATCTCGGCATGGCGCGGGTTGATCCATGCCACTTTGCCGGGGAAGCCGGTGCCGCGCAGGTTGCGCATCACCGCGCGGCCCGCCGAGCGCTCACGCGGGCTGCCGCCGATCACCGCGACCGACTGCGGACGGAACACGGACTGCAGGTGGTAGGTACTCATGTGCCTACGTTACACGGACCGGCGCTGCGGCGGCATGATCGTGCGCAGGAACCTGGCATCGCATCCACGCAGGGCGTGGATCTACTGCGCCGGCCAGAACCAGTGGATCCACGCCATGCGTGGATGACGCCCCCCCGTTACAGCAGCGTCCCGTGCAGGATCATCGCGGCGATGCTGAAGTAGATGACCAGGCCGGTCACATCCACCAGGGTGGCCACGAACGGGGCCGAGGCGCTGGCCGGGTCGAAGCCCAGCCGCTTGAGGATGAAGGGCAGCATCGACCCGGACAGCGAGCCGAACGTGACGATGCCCACCAGCGCGGCACCGATGGTGATCGCCAGCAGAATCCAGTGCTCGCCGTAGTCATGGAAGCCACCGAGCTGCCAGATCACGATGCGTACGATGGCCAGGCAACCGAGGATGGCGCCGAGCACCATGCCGGTGGGCACTTCGCGTAGTGCCACCTTCCACCAGTCGCGCAGGCGCAGTTCGCGCAGCGCCAGGCTGCGGATCAGCAGCGAGGTCGCCTGCGAACCGGAGTTGCCACCCGAGCTCATGATCAACGGAATGAACAGGGTCAGCACCACCGCGCGCGCCAGTTCGTCCTCGTAGTGCTGCATCGCGCTGGCGGTCAGCATCTCGCCGACGAACAGCACGCTCAGCCAGCCGGCGCGCTTGCGCAGCATCTCGAAGAAGCCGATCTGCATGTACGGCTTGTCCAGCGCCTCCATGCCGCCGAACTTGTGCGCGTCTTCGGTGGACTCTTCGATCAGCGCATCGAGGATGTCATCGACGGTGACGATGCCGAGCATGTGCTGCTGCGCGTCCACCACTGGAATGGCCAGCAGATCGTGGCGGCGGATCAGCCGCGCCACGTCTTCCTGGTCCATCTGCGCATCCACCATCACCGGCGGATTGACCTGGGCCACATCCAGGATCGATTCCTCCGGCAGCCCGGTGATCAGCCGGCGCATGGTCACCACCTGCTGCAGCTGCTGGTTGGCCGGGTCGAGCACGTAGATCGCATACACGGTCTCGCGCGTGCGTTCGACCTGGCGGATGTGCTGCAGGGTCTGGGCCACGGTCCAGGTGGCGGGCACGGCGACGAACTCGGTGGTCATCAGCGCACCGGCGGTGTTCGGCGGGTAGCTCAGCAGCTTCTGGATGGTCTGCCGGGCTTCGTTGCCCAGCAGCGGAATCAGCCGCGCGCGTTCTTCTTCATCCAGCTCGTGGACGATATCGGTGGCACGGTCGTCGGCCATCAACCCCAGCAGCGCGGCCGCGCGTGCCGGCGGCAGTGCGGCAACCAGTTCGCCACTGCGGTGCAGCTCCGGCGCCTCGAGCATCTTCACTGCACGCGGCAACGACAGCGCGGCCAGCGTCTCGGCGGCGCGCTGCAGTTCGAGCGTGTTGAGGAATTCCACCGCGTCGGCGGTGTTGTAGTTCGCCAGCGGTGCCGACAATGCTGCGGCATCGGCCACCGGACGCAGCAATTGCTTCTGGTTCATGGTGATTCGCCTTCATGGGGTGCGACCTCGCGCAACGCCAACGCAGGCAAACCGTCCCGGTGTCAGGCGGTGGCCATCGCTGGCGTCGACCGAGGTCGACTTCTACTGTCGCTGGACATGGGTTGGGGACTCCGGAGGGGTGTACTGCCGGACACGCCGGCAGCGGCGGGCAGTCTGGACCTGCGGTCGGTGCAGGTCAACCCGCCACGCTGACCGGACAATGGGCCCGCTGCCGTTCTCGTGCGTACACAGCGGCGCGCGCATAATGCCCAGGTGGCATCCGCCGCGCTTCCCCTCCCCGCCGAACGGACGCACAGCCGGCCTCCCGATGACCAGGTATTCCCATGCATAGCGGTGGTCTGGAACTGGCACTGGTGCTGCTGCTGGCCGCGGTGATCGCGGTGCCGGTGTTCAAGAAGTTCGGCTTCGGCGCGGTGCTGGGCTACCTGGCGGCCGGCGTGGTGCTGGGTCCGGACGGTCTGGGCTTCGTACAGGACGCCGACCGCATCCTCGGCGCGGCCGAGATCGGCGTGGTCATGCTGCTGTTCGTGATCGGGCTGGAGCTGTCCCCGGCCCGGCTGAAGGTGATGCGGCGCTCGGTGTTCGGTGCGGGCGCGGCGCAGGTGGCGCTGTCCGGGCTGGTGCTGGGCGGCCTGCTGCTGCTCGATCACTTCCAGTGGAAGAGCGCGCTGGTGGTGGGCGTGGCGCTGGCGCTGTCGTCGACTGCGGTCGGCCTGCAGCTGCTGTCCGAACACAAGGCGATCAACAGCGACCATGGCCGGCTGGGATTTGCCATCCTGCTGTTCCAGGACCTGATCGCCATTCCGCTGCTGGCCGCGATTCCGCTGCTGGGCGGGGTCAAGAACGAGACGCTGCGCTGGGAAGATGCGGCCGTCGCGCTGGGCGCGCTGGCGGTGGTGATCCTGTGCGGGCGGCCGGTGCTGCGCCGGGTGTTCGGCATCATCGCCCGCACCCGCAGCCCGGAGGTGTTCACCGCCACCGCACTGCTGGTGGTGCTGGGCACCGCCTGGTTCATGCAGGAAGCCGGCCTGAGCCCCAGCCTGGGGGCATTCCTGGCCGGCGTGCTGCTGTCCGATTCGGAATTCCGGCATGAGCTGGAATCGCAGATCGAGCCGTTCAAGGGCCTGCTGCTGGGCCTGTTCTTCATTGCCGTGGGCATGGGCATCGACCTGGACCGCATCGCCGCCGAACCGTGGATGATCGCTGCGGGCGTGGCGATCCTGCTGGTGGTGAAGTTCAGCCTGCTGTACGCCATCGGCCGCATCGCCAGACTCAGCTCGCGGCAGTCGTTGCTGCTGGGCAGCGTGTTGTGGCTGGGCGGCGAATTCGCCTTCGTGGTGTTCAACGAAGCCCAGCGTGCGCATCTGCTGGGCAATGCCAACCATGACCGGCTGGTGGCGATCGTCGGCCTGTCGATGGCGATCACCCCGTTGCTGATGATCGCCCTGATGCGCCTGCTCGGCGAGGAGAAGGTCGCGCCCCGCCAAGCGGCGGAGGCCGACAAGGTGGCGCCGGACAATCGCCCGAAGGTGCTGATTGCCGGCATGGGCCGCTTCGGCCAGGTGATCGCGCGCCTGCTCACCGCGCAGAAGGTGCCGTTCGTGGCACTGGAGGCGAACCCGGACACGGTGGCCGACCTGCGCCGCTTCGGCAACCAGCTGTACTACGGCGATCCGACCCGGCCGGAGATGCTGCGCGCCGCCGGTGGCGAGCACATCGACGTGTTCGTGATCACCGTGGACGACCCGGAAACCAACCTGCGGGCGGTGCGCATGGTGCGCCGCCTGTACCCTGACGCGACGGTGCTGGCGCGTGCGCGCAACCGCCAGCATGCCTGGCGGTTGATGGACATGTCGGCCGAACCGTTCCGCGAAGTATTCGGTACCAGCCTGGAAATGAGCGGGCGCGTGCTGACCGCGCTGGGCGTGGCACCGAACGTGGCCGAGCGCCATGTGCAGCAGTTCCGCGAGCACGACGAGAAGCTGCTGCGCGACCAGTACCTGGTCTACGACGACGAGGCCGCCGTGATCCAGACCTCGCGCGATGCCCGCAACGACCTGATGCACCTGTTCGAAGCGGACGCGGAAAGCGACGGCGACAAGGAGCGCTGACCGCGGGCCGGTGTGCCGACCAACGGTCGGCACCCACCCAATGGAAGGCGACCTTCAGCCGTTGTCGCGCAGGAACCTGGCCATCGACGATACGCCCGGCACGCGCGGCTCGGACGCGGAAAGCGACGGCGACAAGCAACGCTGATCGACGGGGTTGGGTAGTGCCGGCCGCTGGCCGGCAACCTCATGAACCTCGCCAGGATTGCGAAGCTGCCGGCCAGCGGCCGGCACTACCGCGCCCAGGGGTCAGCCGTTGTCGCGCAGGAACCTGGCCATCGAAGAGACACCCGGCACGCGCGGCTCGAACTCGGCGGCGACGTCGATGAAGCCGCGCATCACCGCGATCTCGCGCGGGCTGCGGTTCAAGCCGTCACGTGCTTCCGGGTCGGCACCGGCGCGCAGCAGGCGCTGCACCAGCAGCGGCAACCCGTGCAGGGCAGCCAGGTGCAGCGGACCGAAGCCGCGCGGATCGCGCACGTCCAGGCTGACGTCTTCATCCAGCAGGCGCTCGACGGCGGCCATCACCACCTGCTCGTCGCAGGCAGTGCCCGGTTCGGCGCGCGCGCCCAGCAGCAGCAGCAACGGCGTGACCGCACCGGCGGCAGCCTGGTCCGGCTCTGCACCAGCCAGCAGCAGGGTATCGAGCAGCGCCAGCAGGCGCGAACGGTCGCGCGCACTGAAGCCATACAGGGCTGCGCAGTGCAGCGGCGCCAGCTGCTGGGCATCGCCGGCGTGCACATCGGCACCGGCGGTGAGCAGGCGCGCCACGATGTCCGGCAGGCCCAGCGCCGAGGCCAGCATCAGCACGGTGACCCCGCCTGGCAGGCGGTGTTCGAGCTGCGCACCGGCGTCGAGCAGGGCCGAGACGATCTCGACCTGGCGCATGCTGACCGCCGCTGACAACGGCGTGGCACCACTGGCAGCGGCATGCTGCGGATCAGCGCCGCGCGCCAGCAGCAGGTCGACCACGGCCAGGTGGCCACCGCCGGCAGCACGCAGCAGTGCGGTGCAGCCCTGCGCATCGACGGCGTCGACGGCAAAGCCAAGATCATTCAAACGACGCACGGCGTCGACATCACCGGCCATCGCGGCGGCCGGCAGATCGCCTTCGCGCAGGGTCCGGCGCGGCAGCGGCCAGACGCGCCAGTCCAGCCAATCAGCCAGATCACGACGACCGATCGACAACGCCACGCCCAGCGGTGTCTGCCCATCGGCAGCACGCGCTTCCGGCGAGGCGCCGTGCTGCACCAACAGCTTCAAGGCGCTTTCGCGCGCCAGTGCGGTGGCCAGATGCAGCGCGGTCATGCCATGGCTGTCGCGTGCTTCGCGGTCCACGCCGGTGGTGAGCAGGGCCTGCTGCAGGCGCAGCCAGCCCAGGCGCACCGCCAGCGACAACGGCGGATCACCGGCTGGCGAGGCGGCAAACGGATCGGCGCCCCGCTCCAGCAGTTCCAGCGCCAGCTGCTCAAGGCCACGCGCCGCCTGGTCGTGCTGCGCACAGGCGGCCAGGAAACGCGCCAGGCCACCACGCCCGGCCGGCGACAGGCCGTGCTGCAGCATCACCTGCAGGGCTGGCACGGCATCGATGCCACGCGAAAGCAGCGCGAACATCGGCGTATCTGCGCAGGCGTCGCGCACGTACGGATCGGCACCATGGGCGAGCAGCCAGTCGACCGCACGCGGCTCCAGCGCCAGCTCCGGATCGAGCAGCAGGCCACCCAGTTCTTCGGGTTGGCACAGCCTGGCCAGTGCGGCCATGCCATCGGTATTGCCGAACCCCAGCGCCTCGCGCAGCAGGGTCAACGGCGGGCGGTCGGGCAACAGGCCGCTGGCGCTGGCCGTCTCACCGCGCTCGGCCAGGCCATCGCTGACCGCGGCGGGCAGCGGGTAGGACGGGTCCAGCAGGGCCACGATCGCCCAGCGACCGGCTTCGGCGGCATAGTCCACCGCGCGCCGGCCGGCCGGATCGCTGCCGTCGGCGGCGATCCCCAGTTCCAGCAGGCGCTTGATCAACAACGGCGAAACGTCCTCGGCCATCGTGGCCAGCAGCACCGCGTTGCGGCCATCGGTGTCGACCGCAACCAGGTCGGGTTTGTGCGGCAGCAGGTGCTCGACCACGGCAGCGCGGCCGGCGCGTGCGGCTTCCAGCCACGGGGTGCGGCCCAGCGCATCGCGCGCTTCCAGGTTGGCACCGGCGGCCAGCAGCACGCCGATGATGTCCACGTGGCCGGCCAGTGCGGCTTCATGCAGCGCGCTGCGGCGCTGGCGGTCGCGCGCGTCGGTACGTGCCTTGTGCTTGAGCAGCAGCTGCACGCCGGCCGGATCGTCGTCCTCGGTGGCGGCCGCGGCCAGCAGCACCGGGGTGCCGTCAGCCGGTTCGCTGCGCGCGCCACGCTCCAGCAGGAAGCGCGCCAGGCGCCAGTTGCCGACCTGGCAGGCCACCGCCAGCGGCGACCAGCCATCACGGTTCAGTGCGTCCACTTCAGCCGCCGCATCACGCAGCAGCGCGGCCACGCCCGGGTCGGAACTGCGCGCGGCGTGGTGCAGGGGCGTGTTGCCCTCGCTGTCGGTGGCGCGCGAATCGGCACCGTTGGCCAGCAGGGTCATCACCGCTTCCGGACGCCCATGCCAGCTGTCGCGGGTCGCGGCCAGCAGCGGGGTCATGCCACGGTGCGGCGCGTTCACATCGACGCCGCGGCCGATCAGCTCGCGCAGCAGGCGCAGGTCCGGCAATACCGCGGCCAGTACAGCCAGGCTGCGCTGGTCGCGCCAGTTGGGGTCAGGCAATGAATGCGGATCGGCGCCGGCCTGCAGCAACTGCAGCGCGCGGTCGATGCGGCCGTGGCGTGCGGCTTCGTACAGGGCCGGGGTCAGCTCCTGCGGCGCCAATGCTTCCAGCGGTGTGGTGTCCACCGCAGCGCTGAACAGCGTTTCGCGATCAACCGGCAGTTCAGCGCCAACCGGGCCGCGCAGCGAGACCAGCGGCGCCGGTGCGATGCGCTGCAGCAGCAGGTGGAGCAGCGGCGACAGCAGCAGCACCGCCAGTGCCGACGGCCAACGCGCGCTTTCCGGCAGCAGGCCCGGCCAGGTCGGCAGTACCACCAGTGCGGCCAGGGCCATCACCAGTGCGGCCACGCCAAGGCCACGCCAGGCGCTGAGGTCGCGGCCGGCCAGCGCCTGCCAATGCTGGGCCAGGCCACCGTCGAGACGCTCGACATCATTCCACAGCGGCCAGGTGCGCCAAGCCGCCAGCAGGCCAGCGCTGACCAGCACGCTCAGGCCCAGCACCGCAGCCAGGCTACCGCTGTCGCGCAGCGCGGCCAGCGGCCAGGCCAGCAACAGGGCCAGCAGCAACGGCGCGGCGATCCACAGTGCCAGCAGCGCCGGCAGGTCCTGGCGGACGATCACCTTCGGCGGCAGCAGCGCACGGCTGCGCCGCCACCACGAGATTCCCAATGCGAACGCCGGTTGTGCCAGTGCCGCCAGCACCGCACCGGGCAGGCCGCCCAGCGCCGAACCCAGGGCCAGCAAGGCACCCAGGGTGAAGGCCAGCGACAGGGCGCGGGATCGGGAAAGCTCAGTCATAGTGGCGCAGCATCATGCTGCTCACCGACGGCGGCACCTGCAGGTAGAACCCGCGCTCGGTCAGTTCGCTGCGCACCTTGGCCGGGTCGGCCTGGGCCAGCCGGCGCTCCGCGTCCAGGGTCACGTCCAGCACGAAGACGAGCGGACCCAACGACGCCGACAGCGGCGCAGGCAAAGCGCTGAAGTCATCGCGTCGGGCGAGATAGACGTAGGTGTCCGGCTTGAGTTGGCTTTTATAGACGTAGGCGTGCATGTCCACGGGACGATAACCCGGGAAGAGCCGTGATTGTGTCGGAAAGCCGACACCGGGGAAAGCCGTCACGCGACGATGGCGGCGCGATCGACGGCGTTTCCCCGTTGAGGTTCAGCAATGTGGCGGCGCCGTTCAGGCTGCGCCACCGGTCGGCAGCGCTTACTTGACCTTGGCGTAGGTGCCCTTCAGGGCCACGCCGGCGACGAAGGTGCCGGCCCAGCACTCGTAGTTGGTCGCGCTCTTGAACTCGTTCTTCTTGTAGTAGCTGACGATGTCGACCACGGCGTTGGCGCCGCGCGACTTGGCACCGTCCTGCAGGGCCAGCAGTGCCGACAGCGCGACCCAGTTGCAGGCCTCGACGTCGCTCTTGTTGGCGGCGTTGGTCTTCTTGTTGGTCACGTCTTCGCCCAGGCGCTGCTGCACGCTGACCGGTTGGCCGGCCAGGTAGAAGCGCACGCTGCCGTCGATGCCGGCATCTTTGGCGGCCTGCGAACTGATCAGCTCGCGCAGGGACTGTTCGACGCGGGTATCGCGCGCCGAAGCGGTGGAAGTCAGGGCCAGCAGCGCGGTGGCAGTGGCGATCAGCAGGGTGCGGCGCATCGGAACGTCTCCTTGTTGGGGTGCGGGTACGGCGGGGTCACGCGCTCCAGCGGCGGAACACCAGCGAGGTGTTGATGCCGCCGAAGGCGAAGTTGTTGCTCATCACGTACTCGGCCTGCAGCTCGCGGCCTTGCCCGGTGATGAAGTCGAGCTGGCCGCAACGCGGGTCCACCTCGACCAGGTTCAGGGTGGGCGCGAACCAGCCGGCGCGCATCATCTCGATGCTCATCCAGGCTTCGAACGCGCCACAACCGCCCAGCATGTGGCCGACGTAGCTCTTCAACGAGCTGATCGGCACGCGGCTGCCGAACACCTGGGCGGTGGCCTGGGTCTCGGCGATGTCGCCGTGGTCGGTGGCGGTGCCATGGGCGTTCACGTAGTCGATCTGTGCCGGCTGCAGACCGGCGTCTTCCAGCGCCAGGCGCATGGCCTGGGCCATGGTATCGGCGCTGGGCTGGGTGACGTGCTGGCCGTCGCTGTTGGTGCCGTAACCGACGATCTCGGCGAGGATGGTCGCGCCGCGTGCCTGCGCGTGTTCCAGATCCTCCAGGATCAGCGTGCAGGCGCCCTCGCCCAGCACCAGGCCATCGCGGCCGGCATCGAACGGACGCGGGGTGGTGTGCGGTGCATCGTTGCGCGTGCTGGTGGCAAACAGGGTGTCGAACACCGCCGCAGCCGTGGCGTCGAGCTGTTCGGCCCCACCGGCCACCATCACCGTCTGCTTGCCGCTGCGGATCGCTTCATAGCCGGCGCCCACGCCCTGGCTGCCCGACGTACAGGCGCTGGAAGTGGTGTAGACACGCCCGGACAAGCCGAAGAACACACCGATGTTGACCGGCGCGGTGTGGCTCATCATCTTCAGGTAGGTGGTGGCGCTGATGCCGTCGGTGGTGAACTCATGCAGCATGCGGCCGAATTCGCCGGTGGCTTCGTGGCTGCCCGACGACGAGCCATAGGCCACGCCGGTACGGCCACTGCGCAGCACCGGGTGCTCGAACAGGCCCGCCTCACGCAGGGCGACCTCGGTGGCGCGCACCGACATGATCGCCACCTTGCCCATCGAGCGGGTGGTCTTGCGGTTGTAGTTCGGCGGCAGCTCGTAGTCCTGCGCCGGCGCGGCAAGCTTGGTGTTCAGGCCCGCATACACATCCCATTCCGGCATCGAACGCACAGCATTGCGGCAGCTGCGCAGATGGGCCTGGATGGTCGGCCAGTCGTGGCCGAGCGGACTGATGGCGGCAGCACCGGTGACCACCACGCGACGATCGGCGGCCATCAGATCATCCCTCCGTTGACCGAGATCACCTGGCGGGTGATGTAGCCGGCCGGCTCGGACAGCAGGAACGCGACCGTGGCCGCCACTTCCTCGGGACGGCCGACGCGGCCGGCCGGGATCAGCTTCAATGCGTGATCGACCACTTCTTCGTTGAGCATGTCGGTCTCGATCAGGCCCGGGGCCACGCAGTTGACGGTGATCTGGCGGCTGGCCAGTTCCAGCGCCAGTGCCTTGCTGGCACCGATGATGCCGGCCTTGGCCGCACTGTAATTGACCTGGCCACGGTTGCCGGCCACGCCGGACACCGAGGATAGGGTGACGATGCGGCCCGGCTTGCGCCGCCGCACCATCGGCATGATCAGCGGATGCAGCACGTTGTAGAAACCGTCCAGGTTGGTGTGGATCACCTGGTCCCAGTCGTCCTCGGACAATGCCGGGAACGCGCCGTCACGGGCGATGCCGGCATTGCACACCACGCCGTAATAGGCGCCATGTGCCTCCACGTCAGCCTCCAGCGCAGCACGCGCGGCAGCACGGTCGGCCACGTCGAAGGCCAGCACGCGCGCCTGCCGGCCCAGCGCCTGGATCTCGTCGGCCACCGCCTGTGCTTCTTCCACACGGCTGCGGCAATGCACCACCACGTCGAAGCCATCGCGCGCGATACGCAGCGCAATGGCCCGGCCGATGCCCCGGCTCGCGCCGGTCACCAGCACGCTTGGATTCCCTGTCATGCCTGTCCACTCTCCAGATAGGCCATCGAGTCGGCCGGTTCGAACACCGACACGTTGGCAACCGCCCATTCTTCTTCGCCTGCCAGGATGCGGCAGGCGAACATCCCTAATCCATTGTCGCCCAACAGCTCGCAACGCGCCTGCACCTGCAGGCGGGTGCCACTGGGGAAACTGCTGCGCGTGCTGGTGTAGCGCCGGCTGCCAAGCAGGAAGCCCAGCTGCGGCGGGTTGCCGGCCGTGCGTGCGCGGCAGCCGGCCCAGGCAGCGATGGCCTGGGCCATGTATTCGATGCCGACCCATGCCGGGACCGCACCGTCTTCGATGAACAGGCCGGCCTCGGGCACCACCAGTTCCGCCTCGATGCCGTCCTGGTCCCAGCGCAGGATGCGGTCCAGCAGGCACATGTCCTGGCGGTGCGGCACCACCTCTTCGATGGCATACAGCGGCATGTTCATCGGCGCTCCAGTGCCAGTACGGCATTGCTGCCGCCGAAGGCGAACGAATTGCTCAGCACCCGCCGCGGCAGCTGCTGCAGGAAGGTCGCCGGGGCTACCAGCGGCAACGCCGGCAGCGCCGGATCGGCCACGCCGTCCCACCAGTGCGGTGGCAGCTGCTGCTGCGGATTCTCGGCCAGCAGGATCCAGCACAGCGCCGCTTCGATCGCACCGGACGCACCCAGCGTGTGGCCGGTCAGTGGCTTGGTCGAACTGGCCGGCACGGCGGTGCCCAGCACCTGCGCCACGGCGTGGCTTTCCATGGCGTCGTTGTGGCCTGTCGCGGTGCCATGCAGGTTCACGTAATCCACTTCCGAAGGTGCCCAGCCAGCACGCTGCAACGCCTGCTGCAGGGCATCGATGGCACCCAGACCCTGCGGGTCCGGTGCCGACATATGGTGCGCGTCGGCCGACTCACCCCACCCCGCCAGGCTGACCGGGCCTGCATCGCGGGTCAGCAGGAACAGCGCGGCGCCTTCGCCGATGTTGATCCCGCAGCGATGCTGCGAGAACGGATTGCAGCGCACTGCGGAGACCGATTCCAGCGCGCTGAACCCGGCAACGGTGAACCGGCACAGGGAATCGGCACCACCGGCGATGACCGCATCGACGATGCCCGAACGCAGCATGCGCGCGGCCGACATCAACGCCTTGGCGCTGGACGAACAGGCCGTGGACAGCGTCCAGGCCGGGCCCAGGGCACCGCTGCGCTCACGCACGAACTGCGCGGCGGTGCCCATTTCCTGCTGTGCGTAGTCGAAGCCTTCGGGCCAATGACCGTGCTCGGCGCGGGTACGCAGCGCCTGCTCGGATTCACCGATGCCCGAGGTGCTGGTGCCCAGCACCACCGCCACACGCTCGGCGCCGTAACGGTTGATGGCATCGGCAACGGCCGGCGCGATCTGCGCCAGTGCCACGTCCAGCAGAGCATTGTTGCGGCCACGCAGGGACACCGGCAGTTCTTCCAGCGTCGGCAGCGGGCTGTGCACTTCGCCCAGCGCGAGCGTGCGACCCGGCAGCAGGTTGGCGTTGTCGCTCAGGCCGCCGGGCGCATCGGCAAACAGCGCAGCAGCCACCGCGGTGCGGCCCTCGCCCAACGCGCAGACCACGCCGAGGTCGTTCAGGAAAATGGGAGCGCTCTTCATTCCTGGCCGGCCATGTCGATCGATTCGATGCGCAGGGTGTAGCCCTCGGCGCGGTTGTCCAGCTGCACGCTGCCATCGCCCAGGCGCTGCAGCTGCAGCCACACGGTGCCGTCGCGGGACAGGCTGCGCTGGCGGCCGTCGTCGCTCACCTGCCAGCCGGCCGGCAGCGCGGCGGCAATGGCGTCCGTCGGCCACAGCGCGAACTGCAGGTCATCCAGTACGCGTTCGGCACGTACCTGTGGCGGCAGCCACGGTGCACGCTGCTGGGTCAGCTGCTGGCCGTCCCACTGCAGGCGCACGCCGGTCTGGCCCATCGCCTGCACGGCCAGCCGCACCTGCTGCGCGTCGGCTTCCAGCAGCGCATCCAGATCACGCTCGTGGCTGCCGAAGCGGAAGTGCAGTTGCTGCTGCAGGGCCAGCGGCGCCGGCAGGCTGGACGGTGCCAGCCGCAGCGGCGGCAGGTCGACCAGCGGCCGCGGCATGCGGCTGGCACAGGCGGCCAGCAGCAGGCACAGCAGGACCGCGGAGAGGCGGACGATCAGGCGCTGCACAGTTCCTCCAGCACGCGCATGCGACGTCCACTGTCGTCGGCCACATACGGATTGTTGGTGTCCCAGGCGTAGCCGGCCAGGATGGAGCTGATCATGTCGCGTACCTGCGGCTGCTGGTCGGGGTGGTAGATGATCTTCTGGAAGCCGCCCTGGTACCAGCTTTCGACGAAGCGGCGGAAGGTTTTCACACCAGCACGCAGCGGAATCGAGAATTCGCTTTCCCAGTCCACGGTCTCGCCCGCGTAACGGCGCTTCAGGCATTCGCTGGCCAGCTGCGCCGACTTGAACGCGATGGTGACGCCGGAGGAGAACACCGGGTCGAGGAACTCACCGGCGTTGCCCAGCAGCGCATAACCCGGGCCCCACAGCGAGCTGACATTGGCCGAATAGCCGGTGATGCGGCGCACCGGCAGCACCGCCCATTCGGCATTGGCCAGCAGCGAGGTCAGGTTCGGATCCTCGCCGACGATGGCCTGCAGCTTCTGCAGGTCGTCGCCTTCGTAGCGCTCGAAGAACGATGGCTCGGCGACCACGCCCAGCGAGCAGCAGCCGTTGGAGAACGGAATCGTCCAGTACCAGACGTCGATGTGCTCGGGATGGGTGGTGATCAGGATCTTGTTGCGGTCGAATTCCGCTTCGGCCGGGATGTTGTCGCGCACGTGGCAGAAGATCGCGCCCCGCACCGGGAAGTTGGACGGTGATTCCAGGTCCAGCAGGCGTGGCAGCAGGCGCGCGAAGCCAGAGGCGTCGAGGATGAAATCGGCTTCGATGCGGTACTCGCTGCCATCGGGGCGGCGCACGCTTACCAGCGGCTGCTCGCCCGGCTCGACGGACAGCACTTCGTCGCCGAAGCGCAGGGTCGCGCCCATGCGCTCGGCGCCACGCGCCAGCACGTTGTCGAAGTCGGCGCGCTGCACCTGGTAGGTGGTGCCCCAGCCCGGCGAGAACTTCTTCCTGAAGTCGAACGCGGTGCGCGCTTTCCCATGCACGAAGGCCGCGCCGTTCTTGTACTGGAAGCCCGCCTCGACCACGTCCTGCAGCAGGCCCGCCGCTTCAATGTATTCCATGCTCTGCGGCAGCAGGCTCTCGCCGATGGAGAAGCGCGGGAACTGCTGGCGCTCCAGCATCAGTACCTTGCGGCCCTGCTGGCGCAGCATCGCCGCGGCCACCGAACCGGCCGGGCCGGCGCCGATGATCAGGATCTCGGTACGTTCCACGTCTTCGTGGCGGGAAGAATCAGCGGCATCCACAGCAGTAGTCATCGGTGCGTCCTTGTTGCTCGATCAGGTGGAAAAGCGGAGGAATCGGAATGAAGCGTGCCCGGTCAGGCCGGTGGAGCGTCATGCGGTGGCGGCCGGAACAGCGGCGAGATCAGCCACACCAGGCCGATGCCGAACAGCAGGGTGAGCCCGAACGCACGCAGCGCCGGCGTCTGCGAAAGACCCAGCAGGCCGAACGACAGCCAGGTGCTGGCCGCACCCACGCATACCGCCAGCCAGGCGCTGGCATCGCCGCGGTGCTCGATCAGGAAGATGCCGTAGTCGATGCCCATGCCCAGCAGCAGCATCAGTGCCAGCACGTTGAACAGCTGCAGCGGCTGGCCGAACAGGCCGAGCAATCCAAGGGTGAGCGCGCCGGCCACCAGGGTCGGTGCGAATACGCGCCAGGCCTGGCGCCGGTAGCGCAGCCACAGGGCGCCGAACACCAGCACGATGCCGACCAGCAGCAGGCCGCCCATCAGCTTGCGGTAGTGGCCCAGCAGCTGCGAGAAATCGGCCGTACGGTCGACCCAGCGCACGCCGTCCAGGCCTTCGGCAGCACCGCGCAGGGTGGCCAGTGCATCGGCGCGCGACAGGTCATCGACCATCACCACGCTGATCATCTGCCCGCCCACATTGCCGACCCACAGGTGGCGGAACGGCTGCGACGCCGGCGAGGCGAGGAAGGCCTCGGCGCTCAGCGGCGCCGCTGCGAATGCGGGGCGCTGCAGGGGCTCGCCCACCGCTTCGCCCACGGCGGCCAGCACGCCGGGTTCCACCCTGGCGGTCAACGCCGCATCGGCCTGCTGCCGTGCGGGCGATGGCAACCAGTCACTGATTGCGCGGTAACCGCCGATGCGCTTGTCGTGGGTCAGTTCACGCAGGCGCGTGGTCAGCGCTTCTTCGCGCTGCAGCAGTTGTGCGGCATCGCTGCCCTGCACCAGGTAGAACTGCGCCGGGCTGGGCATGCCCAGCAACTGGCTGAGACGGATCTGCTGGGCCATCAGCGCCGGCGGCGACGACTGCAGGCTGCGCAGGTCGTCGTTGCTCTGCAGGCGGGCGATGCCGATGGCCGACACCAGCGCGGCCACGCCGAGGAAGATCGCCACCGGGCGACGCCCGTGCAGGCGCGGGAAACGCTCCAGCGTGTTGCCCAGCCACTGCGCGAAGCGGGTGGTACGGATCTCGCCACCGTCCAGCCACGGGAACCAGAAGATCACCGTGAGGAAGGCAGCGGCCAGCCCCACCACCGAGAACAGCGCCATCTGCCGCAGGCCGGGGAACGGCGCCAGGCCCAGCGCCAGGTACGCCAGCGCACTGGTCAGCAGCGCCAGCCACAGGCCCGGCAGCAGATGCCGCAGCAGCTTCCAGCGACGGTCGGCCGGCTCGGCCTGGCGCGAAGCGAACCAGTGGATGCCGTAGTCCTCGGCCACGCCAACCAGCGAGGCACCGAACACCAGGGTCAGCACATGCACCTTGTCGAACACCAGCACGGTCACCGCCAGCGCCACGCCACAACCGATCAGCAACGAAGCGGCAACCAGCAGGATCGGCCGCAGCGAGCGGAACGCCAGCCACACCAGCAGCAGCACCGCCGCCAGCGAGCCCCAGCCGATGGTGTTGATCTCCTGGTTGGCCTGCACGGCAGCCGCTTCGGCATGCAACGGCACGCCGGCATGCAGGATCTCCAGATCCGGCGCAGCGGCCTTGGCCGCCTGTCCGGCGCGTTCGAGCAGGCCATCGAGATGACGCTCGCCATCGAGCCTGAAGGCCGAGCCCGGCGTATCGAACTGCAGCGCCGCCCAGTGCTTGCCTTCGGCCTCGAGCAGGCCGTCATCGCCCAGGCGCAGGCCGGAGCCCTGGGCCTGCTGCTGCCACCACTGCGGCCACAGCGACAGCGGATCCTGCCGCCACTCGGTCAACCGCGGCGCGCCCATCGGGCCGTACAGCGCGCCGAGTGCCTGTTCGGCCAACGCACCGGGTTCGGCCTGCTGCAACTGCTCGCGCTGGGCCGGGGTCAGCAGGCGATCACGGTACGGTGCGTAGAACGCACGCGCCTCATCGAACCAGCCTTCGATCGAACCACTGGGCACCAGCAGCGCGCTGTCGGCATCACTGGCCATCGCCGCGGCGAACGCGGCCTGCGCGCGCTTGGCAGCGGCACCGTCGGTACTGCCGAGCAGCACCACCACCTGCCGCGAGCTGCCATCGGCAATGCGCCGGGTGACGTCGCTGAGCAGGCGGTCGTGCGCGTCCTGCGGCAGCAGGGCGAGGATGTCGGTGTCGATCCGCGACTCCTGGCTCCACAGTCGCCACTGCTGCGCACCCAGCACCAGCAACAGCAGCAGCCAGGCGATGCCCAGCCAGTGCCACCAGCGGCGCAGGCGATCCGGTGCGGCGCTGTCACTCAAAGCGGCGCGCCTCGTCGGCGTTCAGCGCGGCCGGCGCTTCGCTCAGCGCGGTGAACTGGATGCGGGTGCGATCCTGGTTGGCTTCGATGATCTCGACCTGGCGCACGTAACGGTCGCCCTGCAACGTCAGCGACTGGAAGGCCTTGGCCAGCATCGCCGACTTCGGCGTCAGCTTCAGGCGCCAGCCCTGCCCTTCACGGGTGGCCTCGACGTTGAACTGGCTGGACAGTGCCTGCACGTCACCGCTCATCAACGCGAACATGATCGCGTTGACCGAGCGCATCGCCGGCTGCTGGCGCGCGTCCAGTTCGACGCGGGTGCTGCCATCGCGCTGGCGGCTGAGGATGCGGTCGGCAGTGACCACCACCTCCGACGGGAACGGCTTGAGCGTGGACCAGATCACGCCGTGCTTGCGCGCGACCACGAACTGGCCCTGCGAACGCAGCGGGTTCTTGAAACCGCTGACCTGCTTTTCCTGGGTGAACTGCCCGCGCAGCACGTCCGGTCGGGCGACGGCCTGGGTGATGGCATCGACGGCGGCATCGGCCGCCTGCACCAGCGGTGCGGCCACCAGCAGCAGCGCGCACAGCAGCACGCGCGTAAGAGGAAGGGATCGGTTCACGGGGCAGGCACTCCAAGACGCTGCCACAGCACCGGCGGGCACTGGTACAGCATTTCCTTGCTGGCCGCGTCGACCGCGACCTGGATGGTCATTGCGCGGGTCAGCACCTGGCCGCTTTCCGCATCGAGGATCTCGTATTCGATCTTCAGCCGGTTCTCCCACTCGACGATGCGCGAGCGCACGCGCAGCGCCTGGCCGAACAGCAACGGCCGCACGTACTTCACCCGCGCGTCGACCACCGGCCACAGGTAGCCCGATTCGAGCATCTGCGGATAGTCGTAGTCGTAGCGCTTCAGCAACGCGCAGCGCGCGATCTCGAAGTACTTGAAGTAGTTGCCATGCCAGACCACGTTCATCGGATCGCAGTCATGGAAAGCAGGGGCCAGCTCGACCTCACCGACCAGTTCGTTACCTTCATTCACCGACATACAGCTCCCAGCGTTGCGCGCGGATCTCCACCAGCAGTTCCCGCAGTTCGCGATCCAGCGCGCGGTCTTCTTCGACCAGGGCGATGCGCTGCCCCAGGTCGGCGTACATGTCGGCCAGACTGCCATGCAGCTGCGCGTTCATGCCAACCCGTTCGCGCAGCGCCAGGCCCTGGCGGGCAGCGATCAGCATGGCCGCCACCACCTGTTCAGTCAGTTCGATCACGCGCAGGCAGTCGCGCGCGGCGATGGTGCCCATGCTGACCTTGTCCTGGTTGTGGCATTCGGTTGACCGCGAGAACACCGAGGCCGGCATGGTCTGCTTCAGGGCCTCGGCCGTCCACGCCGAAACGCTGATCTGCAGCGCCTTCAGGCCATGGTTGATCGCCGCGCGCGGGCCGGTGGCCGCCGACAGGTTGGCCGGCAGGCCGTGGTTGTAGCGGGCGTCGACCACCAGCGCCAGCTGCCGGTCGAGCAGGTCGGCGATGTTGGCAACCGTATTCTTCAGCGTGTCCATCGCCAGCGCGATGTGCCCGCCGTAGAAGTGGCCACCGTGCAGGATGCGCTCGCCGTCGGCGTCGATCAGCGGGTTGTCGTTGGCGCTGTTCAGTTCGGTTTCGATCAGCTGGCGCAGGAACGGCAGGGTGTCTTCCAGCACGCCGATCACGTGCGGCGCGCAGCGCAGCGAGTAGCGGTCCTGCAGGCGCTGCTCGTTGCGCGGCGGGCGCTCGCTGTGCAGGTCGCTGCGCAGGCGTGCGGCAATGCGCGACTGCCCCGGGTGCGGCTTGGCGGCGAACAGGGTTTCATCGAAATGGTGCGCGTTGCCATCGCTGGACAGCACGTTGAACGCGGTCAGGCGCGTGGCCATGCGTGCCAGGTAATCGGCGCGCTGCCAGGCCAGGCAGGCCAGGCCAGTCATCACCGCCGTGCCGTTCATGATCGCCAGGCCTTCCTTCGGCCGCAGCTTCAGCGGGGTCATGCCGATCTTCGCCAGCACGTCGGCAGCCGGCTGCACGCGGCCGTCGTGCAGCACCTCGCGTTCGCCGCACAGCACGGCCGCCACGTACGACAGCGGGGTCAGGTCGCCACTGGCGCCCACCGAGCCTTCAGCCGGAATCAACGGCAGCACATCGTGCTGCAGCAGCGTGGCCAGGCCTTCCAGCAACGGCACGCTGACGCCGGACATGCCGCGCACCAGCGAGGCCAGGCGCGCGGCCAGCACGGCGCGGGTCTCGGCCGGGTCCAGGTAACGGCCCAGGCCGCAGCCATGGTAGGTGTACAGGTGGTGCGGCAGCTCGGCGACCAGTGCCGGCGGAATGTTCACCGTGCACGAATCGCCGTAGCCGGTGGTCACGCCATAGATGACGCCATCCTCGCGCAGCAGGCGGTCGAGGAAGTCGGCACCACGCTGGATATGTGCGCGGAACGCCGGCACATCGCTCAGCGCGGCCTCGCACTTGCGCTGGGCCAGGGCGATCACGTCTTCGATGGTCAGCGGTGCATCGCCGAAACGGCACACGGGTACGGCGTCAATCGTCATGAGGAGCCTGATCCCAGAAGGGGAAGAAATTGAACCAGTCCAGCGGGGACTGGATGACCTGGAGTTCCAGCCAGCGCGCGAAGCGCTGCGCTTGTTCGGCCAGTGCGGCATCGCGTGAACCGCGCGGCAGCACCACGCGGTCGGCGAACTGTTCGAATGCCACCCGATAGCCGTCGCCCTGGTGCAGGCACGACATCGTGTAGACCGGGCAGCCGAGCGCGGCCGCCAGCACATAGGCGCCGATCGGGAACGGCGCGCGGTGGCCGAGGAAATCAGCCATCACGCTGCGCCCGCCCTGCACCGGCACGCGGTCGCCAACGATGGCGACGAAGCCCCCCGAGGCGACCTTGTCGGCCAGCATCATCGCCGTGGCCGGGCCCATCTCGGTAACCTGCACCAGCTCCACCGCGGCCAGCGGGTCCAGCCGCTGCAAGAGCCGGTTGAAGCGCTGCGCGTGCGCGGTATGCACCAGCACGGTGATGCGGAAGCCCGGCACCTGCTCGGCCAGCACCTGGCACAGTTCCAGGCAGCCGATGTGTGCGGTCAGGATCAGGCCGCCTTCGCGGCGCGCGATCCTGCCCAGCACCAGGTCACGCTGCAGGCGGATGCGCTCGGGCGGATAGCGGCCGCCGAGGCCGAGAATCTTGTCCAGCATCGTGTCGGCGAAGCTGAAGAAGTGGCGCAGGCTGTCGCGCCGGGTGGGCGCATGGCCCAGCGCACCGGCATGGGCCTGCAGCCGCTGCAGGTACTGCATCGAGGCCTGGCGACCAACGCGGTTGCCCAGCCAGTGGCAGGCCACGACCGGCCACACGCAGAGGTGGAACGGCCAGCGCCCGAACCAGCGGTGCACCCAGCACAGGAACAGCACGCCGGCCACCGACGTGGACTCGCCGATGTCGGCCCAGTGCGGGGCGTCGTGCGCGTGGCTCATCTCAGCCCTGCCCCTGCAGGCGGCGCCACAGCAGGCGCGGCGCGCGCCAGAGCATGCCGAAGAACAGCCGGGTATGCATGCGGCTGATGCGCACGTTGTCGCGCCACACATCGAAATGCGAAACGCCGTCGGCGGGATAGGTCACCCGCGTAGCCAGGTGGTCGACCGGTACCTGCCGCCAGTACAGGCGCACCATCACTTCGGTGTCGAAATCCATGCGCCGGCCGATGGTTTCCTCGCCGACCAGGCGCAGCACCGGCGGCAGCGGATACACCCGGAATCCACACATGGTGTCGCGCAGGTGCAGCGACAGCGTGTTGATCCACACCCAGATGTGGGTGGCGTAGCGACCATACAGGCGCGCCTTCGGCACACTGGCATCGTAGGCGGGAATGCCGCAGATCACGGCGTCCGGCCGCGCGCGGGCGGCGTCGATGAAGCGCGGCAGGTCGCCGGTGTCGTGCTGGCCGTCGGCATCGATCTGCAGCACATGGGTATACCCACGACGCTGCGCTTCGGCGAAACCGGCCAGCATCGCACCACCCTTGCCCTGGTTCACGTCCAGCCGCAGCAGGTCGACACCCGCTCGCTGTGCCAGTTCCCGCAGCACCAGCGCGCAGGACGGCTGCGAGCCATCGTCGACCAGCAGGCAGGGCAGGCCCGCAGCCTGCACGCCATCGACGACCGCGCCGATGGCGTGTTCGTGGTCGTACACGGGAATGACCACCAGCGGCGCGAACGCGCCGCCAGCGGTGGCCGGCTCAATGCGCATCGGCGAACACCACCCTGCCGCTGGCGTGCACGCCATGCACCGAGGTGTAGCGGAACGTCAGCACGCCGCGCCCGGTGTCCCAGTCCAGGTGCAGGGTCAGCTCGTCGCCGGGGCGGGCCACGCGCTGGAACTTCACTGCATCCATGCGCTGGAAACCAACCGGCAACACGAAGGCCTGGCGGCCGAAGCGCACCGCCCAGTCCAGCTGGGCGACGCCGGGCAGGATCGCCGCCTGCGGGAAGTGGCCCTGGAACGCGCGCAGCGCGGGGTCCAGCGTCATCCGCAGGGTGGCCGCCGCCTCGTCGCGACAGTCCCAGACCGGCACCGGCATCATCGGCTGGAACAACGCCACCAGTGCGGCCTGGGTGACCTTGCCCTGGGCATTGATCGGCAGCGATTCGACCAGGCGCCAGCGCCGCGGCCGGGTGACCGCATCGTGGCCCTGCGCCAACCGCGCACCGAGCCGCTGTCCCAGCGCACGCCGTGCGCTGTCACCGGCACGTGCCAACGCCGGATCGGCCGGCACCACCACGGCCGCCAACTGCTCGCGCTGGCCCTGCAGCACCAGCACGCGCACGTCCTCGACTTCTGGATCCTCGCGCAGCGCGCGCTCCAGTGCATCCAGCGAAACGCGGCGTTCTTCGATCTTGACGATGCGGTCGGCACGGCCCAGCAGGCGGAAGCGGCCATCGGCCAGTGCTTCCACGCGATCCTGGGTGCGCCACCAGTCCAACGTCTCCAGGTGCGGCGAGGCCACCGCCAGGCAGTCCTCCTCGATCCGCCACTGCACGCCCGGCAACGGCTGCCACGGCGGTGCATCGGTGTCCCAGCGGCGCCAGGCGATGCCACCGGTTTCACTGCTGCCGTAAACCTCGGTGGGCGCCACGCCCAACCACTGGCGGACCTGGCGCGCGGCGTCCTCGGGCAGCGGGCCGCCGGAGGAGAACACCGCACGCAGGCGGCCGTGCAGGCTGGCCCAGTCGAGCTGCTCGGGCAGGCGCTTGAGATGGGCCGGGGTCGCCACCAGCACCGTGTCGGTACCGGCCAGCGCGCCCACCAGGTCTTCGTGGAAGAAGCGCCGGGGCTGGATCGCACGGCCAGCAGCCAGCGGCCACAGCACGCGGAACAGCAGGCCGTAGATATGCTGGTGGGACACGGTGCCATGCACCTGGGTACCGTCGAGCTGGGCGCCGAAGGCAGCCTGCAGCGCATCGACTTCGCGCGCCAGCTGGTCCAGCCGCTTGCTGATCGCGCTGGGCTGGCCGGTGCTGCCGGAGGTGAACACGCACAGTTCGCAGGCACGCTCGTCCAACGGCAGCAGCGCCACGTCGTCGGCGGCGCTGTCGGTGGCCTGCAACGGCTGGTAATCCGCCGACAGGTCACCTGCGAAGCCACTCACCTGCGGCTGCAGCGCCTGCAATGTCGCGGGCAGGTTGTCGGCGGCCAGGAACACCCGCTTGCCGGCATGCCAGGCACCGAACAACGCTGCAGCGAAGGCCACGGTGTCATCGAAGTAGAGCGCCCAGTCACGACCTTCGGCAGCGCTGAAAGCGTCATGCCAGGCCAGTACGCGCAGGCGGAAGGCGACATGGTCGAGGGCAGTGCCATCGCAGATACCGATGTCACGACCGGGCTGCGCCGCGATCAGCAGCCGGTCCAGGGCAATCCAGTCAGCCATGCGCGTGCGCTGCCTTGACCCGACGCCGTACCAGCCATTCGCCCCCGAACAACAATCCCATCATCACGTACGCCAACATTCCGTTGTAGAGCATCCAGACCCGGTCCGACGCATACAGCGCGGTGAGCAGGGCGAGACCACCATTGAGAACGAAAAAGCCGCACCACACCTGGGTGACGCGGCGGGTATAGACCACCGCGAACGGTGGCAGGTCCGGCTCCTGCAGGCGCGCCAGGCGTTCCACCAGCGGCGGACCGAAGCGCAGGCTGGTGGCGAACACCGTCAACATCACCACGTTCACCAGCGCCGGGTACAGCTTCAGCGGCAGTGCCTGGTTGAGCACGGTGGCCAGCCCGGCCAGCAGGCCCGCGCCGGCGGCGGCGGCCCACCACAAGGGCTGGCGGGTGCTCAGCGCGCGCAGCAGGGCCAGCGCGAACAGCAGCAGCGACAGCCAGCGTGGCTCGAAGCGGCCCATCGCCAGGTAGACCAGCACCGGATAGGCAAGCGAAATCGCTGCCACCACGACCATGCGTGCCCGTGCCATGGTCGCGGCGTCCGTGCTGCTGTCAGGCAGCGGCCTGACCGGGCAGCAGGCCATGCACGACATCGACGATGTCCTGGACGGTGCGCACGGCCTTGAACGCTTCAGGCTGCAGGTTGCGGCCGAGCAGCGGCTTGAGCTGCACGATCAGGTCCACGGCATCGATGCTGTCGATGTCCAGGTCGTCGTACAGGCGCGATTCCGGGCTGATCCGCGCCGGCTCGATCTCGAAGCTGTCGGTCAGGATGCGGACGATGCGCTCGAACAGTTCATTCTTGGTCATGGCAGTTCCTGGCGCCTTACGACTGGCGGGCGGCGACGAACTCGCCGAGCGCGCGCACGCTGGAGAAATGGCGACGGGTTTCTTCCGAGTCGGCCGAGAGGCTGACACCGTACTTCTTCTGCAGCGCCAGGCCCAGTTCCAGTGCATCGATCGAGTCCAGGCCGAGGCCTTCCACGAACAGAGGCGCGGTCGGATCGATGTCCTCCGGGGTGATGTCCTCCAGTGAAAGCGAGGAAATGATCAATTCCTTGATCTCGTGCTCAAGTGCTTGCACGGGTCGGATCTCCAGACAGGTCGAAATAACGAGTGAGGTGGTCGGTGACGCGACGGGCCGCCAGGGCATCCCCCCTTGGCGAGTCATCTTCGGCCAGGAACGGCGCGATCGGGATATCTTCGCCGATCTGCAGCTGAACGTGAAAACGACGTGAGGGTACACGATACCACTTCTGGCCCTTGGTCAACGTCGGCGGGGTGCAGGTGATGCGCACCGGGGTGATGTCCAGGCGCCCGCGCACGGCGATGTTGGCCGCGCCACGCTGCAGCCGCAACGGCTGCCCCGGCACGCTGCGGGTGCCTTCCGGGAAGATCACCAGGGTGCCGCCGGCGTGCACGGCCGCCGCGCAGTCATCGACCAGCCCAGCGCCGTCGTCATTGGAGATGTAACCGGCGGCACGCACCGGGCCGCGCATGAACGGGTTGCAGGCCACCGCCCGCTTCACAACGCAGTCGGCGTTGGGCAGCAGGGCGATCAGGCAGACCACGTCGATCAGGGTCGGGTGGTTGGCCAGCACCAGCAGGCCGTCGCGCTGCAGGCGTTCGCGCCCGTCGACCTGCAGGGTCATCACGCCCAGCCGGCACATCAGCCACACATGGCTGGCGAAGGCACGCTGGACCAGCCGGCGGGCCCGGCGGCGACGCGCCACCGGGTCGCGCATCAGCAGCAGCACCGGCATCACCAGCACACCCAGCAACAGACCGCCGACACCAAACGCGGCGAAGCTGAGGCCGGTGCCGAACACCCGCCAGGCATGATCAAGGCGGCGCAGCGCCTCAGCCACGGCGGCGCCAGGACCAGCGTTGGCCCTGGGTCACGTGCTGCAGCTGCGGATCCCCGGCCAGCAGGAAGCGGTGCAGGTCCAGCGCATGCGGCAACACGCCCGGCGCGGTCGGCTCGGCGTCGCCGGCGACCTGCCAGGACAGCGAAAGATCGCTGCCGCCGGCAGTACCGGCGGGTGCCAGGCGCCAGCACCAGGCGAAGAACGGGTCGGGTTCGTCGGCGAATTCGGCGTAAACGTCGGGCAACGGCGACTCATAGACCACGATCCGCACTTCACTGGCACCATCACCAAGCAGGCCGACGGCCTCCAGGCACGCCGCTTCCACCGTCGACTGGCCAGCGGACAACGCCAGGTAGTTGCCCCGGTGGCCGCGGGCGATCGAATACAGCGCGGCGATCGCGTTGTGCACCGACAGGCCGAAGCCGGTGGGTGACAGCGGCTGATCGTCCACCAGCGAGCCCAGCAGGTCCATCGAACGGGCGACATCGCCATGGCGGCTGGCGAACACCAGCGGCACCTGGCTGTCAGCGCCCTGCCCGTCCTCGCACCAGCACGCGGCCTGGATCGCCATGCGGCCCAGGCGCTCGATCCGGCGGCGCTGCATGGCCGGAATCTCGGCCAGCGCCGGCGTGTCCTCGCCCTGCGGCAGGAACGGTGCTCCGGCCCAGCCCATCCATTGGCTACGCTCGGTCAGGCCAGGCGCCCAGGCGGCCCAGTCGACAACGGAAAATTCGATCATTACCGGTGATGTTTCGATGGGCGAACGAGAGTCTCGAGCCATTACGGCGACACGCGGCTGCCCCCCATTCCTGCAGCCATGCATCCGTCCAGGACGTCGCCGGCTGCCCCCCTGGCTGCCGGAAAGGAGCGCACGCTAGCACGTCCGACACAGGGATGACATGTTTCACAAAGCACAACGGGGAGCGGTCAGCGACCGCCCCCCGCATGGACCGATCCAGCGAGCCGGTTCAGTGGTAGCCGGCGTCGGCGCGTACCTTGCCGCGGAACACCCGGTAGGACCATGCCGTGTAGCCCAGGATCACCGGCAGCAGCACCACCAGCCCCACCAGGGTGAAGCCCAGCGACGAGGCCGGCGCGGCGGCCTGCCACAGCGTCATCGACGGCGGCAGCAGGTACGGCCACATGCCCAGCACCAGGCCAGCGAAGCCCAGCACGAACAAGGCCAGGCTGAGCAGGAACGGCGGCAGGTCGCGACGCGGATGGGTGGCGCTGCGCCACAGCGCGATGGCCACCGCCAAGGTCAGCAGCGGCACCGGCGACAACCACCAGAAGTTGCCGTCGCTGAACCAGCGGTCCATCAGCCGCGACTGCAGGAACGGCAGCCAGCTGCTGACCAGGCCCATTGCCGCGATCACCGCGACCACCAGCGGGCGGGTCATCTGCCGGGCCAGCGCCTGCACGCGGCCTTCGGTCTTCAGGATCAGCCAGGTGCTGCCCAGCAGCGCGTAGCCGGCTACCAGCGCGGCACCGGTCAGCATCGCGAACGGGCTGAACCAGCCGAACGCGCCGCCTTGGTACACGCCATCGACCAGCGGCAGGCCCTGCACCAGCGTGCCGAGGATCACGCCTTGGGCGAACGTGGCCAGCAGCGAACCGAGGCCGAACGCCACGCTCCACAGCCGCCGTGAACGGTGCGCCTTGAAGCGGAACTCGAAGGCCACGCCACGGAACACCAGCGCCACCACCAGCAGCAGCACCGGCAGGTACAGCGCCGACAGCAGTACGGCGTACGCCTTCGGGAAGGCGGCCATCAGGCCGGCGCCGCCGAGCACCAGCCAGGTCTCGTTGCCGTCCCAGATCGGCGCGGCGGTGTTCATCATCAGGTCCAGCTGTTCCTCGTCCTCGGCGAACGGGGCGAGGATGCCGATGCCGAGCACGAAGCCGTCCAGCACCACGTACATCAGCACGCCGAAGCCGATCACCGCGAACCATGCCACCGGCAGCCAGGTCATCAGGTCCATGTCAGCGCTCCTCCAGCGGTTCGTCGGCGGCCGACAGCGGCCGCGCCGGGGTGTGGCTGCCATGGTCCAGCGAGGGACCTTCGTCGTACGGCTGCGGGCCGTGGCGCAGGATCTTCACCAGGTACCAGATGCCCCAGCCGAACACGAAGGCATAGCCGATCACATAGACACCCAGCGACAGCGCGGTCATCCATGCACTCTGCGGGCCAACGGCATCGGCGGTGCGCAGCACGCCATAGACCACCCACGGCTGCCGCCCCATTTCGGTGACGAACCAGCCCGACAGCAGCGCGATGAAGCCGCTGGGCAGCATCCAGTTCCAGCCACGCAGCAGCCACGGCGAGGCCAGCAGCTTCTTCCGCCACAGCTGGAAGGCCGAGACCCAGGCCAGCACCAGCATCAGCGTGCCCAGCCCGACCATGATGCGGAAGGCGAAGAACACCGGCGTCACCGGCGGCCGCTCGCTGGCCGGCACCGACGTCAGCGGATCGAACGTACCGTCCAGGGTGTGGGTGAGGATCACGCTGCCGAGCTTGGGAATGGCCACCTCGAAATCGTTGCGCTCCTCCTTCTCGTTGGGCAGCGCGAACACCACCAGCGGCACGCCCTCGCCCTCCTTGGTCTCATGCCAGTGCGCTTCCATCGCCGCGATCTTCATCGGCTGGTGCTTGAGCGTGTTCAGGCCATGCATGTCGCCGACGAAGATCTGCACCGGCACGGTCAGCGCCGCGAACGCCACCGCCGCGATCAGCATCCGCCGCCCCGCTTCCACGTGCGTTCCCCTGCGCAGATACCACGCGCCCACACCACCGATCACGAAACAGGTGGTGATGAACGAACCCAGCGCCATGTGCGCCAGCCGGTACGGGAAGGACGGATTGAACACCACCTGCCACCAGTCGACGGGGTGCACGATGCCGTTGACCATCTCGTAGCCGGCCGGCGTATGCAGCCAGCTGTTGGACGAGAGGATCCAGAAGGTAGAAAACAGCGTGCCCAGCGCCACCATGCAGGTGGACAGGAAATGCAGGCGCGGCGACACCCGGCCCCAGCCGAACATCATCACGCCGAGGAAGCTGGCTTCCAGGAAGAACGCGGTCAGCACTTCGTAGGTCAGCAGCGGGCCGATCACCGTACCGGCCACTTCGCTCAGCCGCGGCCAGTTGGTGCCGAACTGGAAGGCCATGACGATGCCGCTGACCACGCCCATGCCGAAGGACACCGCGAAGATCTTCTGCCAGAAGAAATACAGCTCGCGCCATACGGGCAATTTCGTGCGCAGCCAGCGCCACTCGATGAAGGCCAGCCAGCTGGCCGTACCGATGGTGAAGGCCGGGAACAGTACGTGGAAACTGATGACGAATCCGAACTGGATCCGCGACAACAACAACGCGTCCAAGGGACGCCTCCTGCCAGGTGCCGGTGGGATACCAGACCACTTTAGGGGGATATCGTTAAGCCGGGATGCGACCGGGTGACGCGCTGCTTCACTTTGTCGCAGGGTGCGTGGAAGCCGCCGGGCATAGCCCGGCGCTACACGTCATTTCATCATTGGTGGCTCCGAGCCATGCCCGGCGGGGTGCTGATTCACGCGGTAGCGCCGGGCCATGCCCGGCGGGGCGCTGATTCACGCGGTAGCGCCGGGCCATGCCCGGCGGGGCGTTCACCGCCAGAAATACCAGACGCCCATCGCCAGCAACGCGCCCAGCAACACGATCTGCACCACCGCATAGCCCACGCTGCTGTCGCGCGACTCGGACGCAATCCGCTTCTGCAGCGCTTCGCTCACATCCGGCACGTCGTCCTGCCTTACCTGTTCATGCAAGGCCTGCGAGAGCGCACGCTCGTCGGGTTCGCGGGAATCGGTTGGTCGGCTCACAACAGTTCTCCGGCGGTGGCGTGCTTCACCAGCTCCTGTTTCAGGACCTGGCGCGCACGGTGCAGGTGGCTCTTGATGGTACCCCGGGCCAGCCCGGTCACCTGCTCGATCTCGGCCAGATCGAAGTCTTCCAGGTAGTGCAGCCCGACGATCAGGCGCTGCGGCGCACTCAACCGCTCCAGCGCCGCGCCCAGTTGGCGGCCGGCCTGCAGCGCCTCGCTGAGTTCGGCCGGGCCCGGCCCTTCATCGCCGATACCCAGCTCTTCAGGTACCTCCACCGCCACCATCCACTGCGCTTCCAGTCGCCGCCGCCGCAGGTGCTGCAGCGCGGTGGTGTAGGCCACGCGCGAAATCCAGGTCCGCAACGAAGATTCAAAACGGAACCGGTGCAGCTGGCGGAACACGGCCAGGAAGGTTTCCTGCAGCAGATCGGCCACCTGGTCGCGGTCGCCGACCATGCGCCCGATCACATGCGCGCAGGTGCGCTGATGTGTTTCCACCAACTGCGCGAAGGCCGCTTGCGAGCCGTCGATGATCGCGCCCACCAGAGCGCGGTCGTCCGACCACGCAGAGGGCTCCTCCACGGGGACATTGCGCCGCCGCCCGCGCAGTGCAGCCAGTGCTCCCCCCAGAAGGCTCATGCGGGGGGCGCCCCTTGTGCCCGCAGCATGCGCCGGCTCAGCCCTTGCGCGTGGCGGGGCGGGTGAAGTGCCAAGCCAGCAGCTGGCCCAGCCCTGCGCTGCCGACCAGCGCGGCAGCTGCGCCGAACGTCAGGTCGCGTGCACCGATGGCCTCCAGCAGCGCCATGGCCAACGCCAGGCAGACCAGGCTGATGCCCCAGCGCAGCGCGCCCTGGCGGCGGCGTTCCTCTTCCAGCACCGCCAGCGAGCGGATCACCTCTTCCGGTACGTGCGGTGCCACCAGCTTGCTGCGCGCACGCGCATCGGCGATGGCATGGATCGCATAGGCGATGCAGATGAAGAGGGTGATCGGGATGAGTTCCTGCATGTCGTGCTCCTGTCCGGTAGATGATGCGGGTTCAGGAGATTGGATGCGCGACCCTGCCGACCGGTTGCACCGCTTTGCCGATTCCGCTGCCATGACCTGTGGCCCCTGCCCGGGGCCGGGACGGCTGCTACGCTTGCCCGGTTTCCTCTTCTGGTGCCGTCCGCCCATGTCCCGAGTGCTGCCCCTGTCCCTCCTGCTGTCTGCCGTGCTGGCCGCTCCGGCCGCGCAGGCTGCGCCGACACCGATCACCATCGAACAGGCCATGGCCGACCCGGACTGGATCGGTCCGCCGGTGGAGAAGGCCTGGTGGTCGTGGAACAGCCAGCAGGTGGAATACCAGCTCAAGCGCAACGGCAGCCCGGTGCGCGACACCTTCCGCCAGCCGATCGCCGGTGGCGTGGCCGCGCAGGTGGCCGATGACCAGCGCGGCAGCCTGGACGTGGCCGATCCGGTGTACGACCGCAGCCGCACGCGCAGCGCGTTCGTGCGCAACGGCGACGTGTTCGTGCGCGACCTGCGCAGCGGCGCACTGACCCAGCTGACCCGCAGCAACGAGCGCGCCAGCGGCGTGAACTTCGCCGCCGACAATGGCGTGATCTGGCGCGTCGGCCAGAACTGGTTCCACTGGACCGCCGCCAGCGGCGTGCAGCAGGTGGCCAGCCTGAAAGCCGAAAAGGATCCCAGCACGCCGCCGAAGGCCGACGTGCTGCGCGACCAGCAGCTGCGCACGCTGGAAACCCTGCGCCGCGACCGCGAACAGCGCGAGGCGCTGAAGGACCAGGACCAGCGCTGGCGCCAGGCCGACCCGACCCGCGCACCGGGTCCGGTATTCCTGGGTGCCGACGTGGAGATCGTCGACAGCGTGCTGTCGCCGGACCTGGGCCACCTGATCGTGACCACCAAGCCGAAGGACTTCGATGACGGCCGCGGCGGCAAGATGCCGCTGTACGTGACCGAGTCGGGCTATGAGGAAACCGAGGACACCCGTCAGCGCGTCGGCCGCAACGGCTTCGAGCCGCACACCCTGTGGTTCGTGGATGTACGCAGCAGCAAGGCCGAGAAGCTGTCGCTGTCCAGCCTGCCGGGCATCGGCACCGATCCGCTGGCCGAGCTGCGCCGCAAGGCCGGCAAGGACGCACTGAAGGGCGACCGCAGCGTGCAGGTGATGAGCGACTTCATGGGCGGTGGCATCCGCTGGAGCGCTGACGGCCAGCAGGCCGCGGTGATGCTGCGCGCCAACGACAACAAGGACCGCTGGATCGTCAGCGTTGCTGCCGCCGACGGCCGCGTGCAGAACCGCCACCGGCTGACCGACAACGCCTGGATCAACTGGGGCTTCAACGATTTCGGCTGGATGGCCGATGGCCGCACGCTGTGGCTGCTGTCCGAGGAATCCGGCTTCTCGCACCTGTACACCCAGGCCGGTGGCGGCAAGCCGCAGGCGCTGACCAGCGGCAAGTGGGAAACCTCGGCGCCGGTGCTGTCGGCCGACGGCAAGGGCTTCTACTTCCTGTGCAACCAGCAGGCCCCGCATGACTACGAAGTCTGCGCGGTCGATACCGCTGCCCGCCAGGTGCGCGAGCTGACCAGCCTCAATGGCGTGGAAGATTTCTCGCTGTCGCCGGACGGCCAGCAGCTGCTGGTGCGCTATTCCGGCGCCTACCTGCCGGCGCAGCTGGCGGTGGTGCCGAGTACCGGCACTGGCCAGGCGCGCGTGCTGACCGATACCCGTACCGCCGGGTACAAGGCGCGCCAGTGGATCCAGCCGAAGCTGGTGGCGGTGCCGTCCAAGCATGGCGCCGGCGTGGTCTGGGCCAAGTACTACGAGCCGGAAAACAAGGAACCCGGCAAGAAGTACCCGATCGTGATGTTCGTGCACGGTGCCGGCTACCTGCAGAACGTGCACCAGCGCTACCCGGCCTACTTCCGCGAGCAGATGTTCCACAACCTGCTGGTGCAGAAGGGTTACATCGTGCTGGACATGGACTACCGCGGCAGCGAAGGCTATGGCCGCGACTGGCGCACGGCGATCTACCGCAACATGGGCCACCCGGAGCTGGAAGACTACAAGGACGGCCTGGACTGGCTGGTCGACACCCAGCAGGGTGACCGTGACCACGCCGGCATCTACGGCGGCTCCTACGGCGGCTTCATGACCTTCATGGCCCTGTTCCGCTCGCCGGGCACGTTCAAGGCCGGCGCCGCGCTGCGCCCGGTGGTCGACTGGCACCAGTACAACCACGGCTACACCAGCAACATCCTCAACACCCCGGACATCGATCCGGAGGCGTACCGCGTGTCCTCGCCGATCGAGTACGCACAGAACCTGCAGGACAACCTGCTGATCGCCCACGGCATGATGGACGACAACGTGTTCTTCCAGGATTCGGTGAACCTGACCCAGCGCCTGATCGAGCTGCACAAGGACAACTGGTCGATCGCGCCGTACCCGCTGGAGCGCCATGGCTACGTGCGTGCCGATTCCTGGCTGGACCAGTACAAGCGCATCCTCAAGCTGTTCGAGCAGAACCTGAAGTGAGTGCTGCCGCGGCCACGATCCACATCGTGGCCGCGGTCATCCTCGATGACCGTGGCCGGGCACTGGTGGTGCGCAAGCACGGTGCCAGCCGCTTCATCCAGCCAGGCGGCAAGCCCGACCCGGGCGAGGCACCCCTGCAGGCACTGGCACGCGAACTGGACGAGGAACTGGGTGTACAGCTGCACACCGCTTCGGCCATCGCACTCGGGAGTTTCGAGGACTGGGCGGTGAACGAGCCCGGCCATCGCGTGCAGGCGCAGGCCTGGCGGGTGTGGATCGAAGGTGAGCCGTGCGCGCGTGCGGAGATCGCCGAACTGGCCTGGGTGCCGCTGCAGCCGCCGCACGGCCGGCCCTTGGCACCCTTGAGTGAACACCATATCCTGCCGGCGGTCGCTGCCCTGGCGACGGCCCGCTGACCCGGCGGGCATCGCTCACCCGGACAACGGATGTCAGCTTCGATTCCCTCGATTCCAGCACCTGCCCCACCGCCGCCCAGCAACTGGGTCGGCGCAGTGGCGCAGGGCTCGTTCTGGCTGAGCCTGCTGGTCACCCTCTATTTCCTCGCGCAGGCGCTGATGGCCGCGGTACTGGCCCGTACCGGGTTCTGGACCACGCTGGTGACACTGGCATGGGAACAGCAGCTCGACGGCAGCCTGTGGTGGATGCTGAAACACCCGGCGGCCACCTCGCTGCTGGTTGCCCTGCTCTGCCTGTTCTCGACCCTGGCCAGCTGGGGCCTGTGGCGCGAGCGACGCTGGGGCCTGTGGGCCTATGTGTGGATGCTGGGCCTGAGCGCGCTGGCCAACTTCGTGATCGCCTGGTGGATGGACCGCCTGCTGCTGGTGTTGATCGCGCTGCTCGCCAGCGACCCCACGGCACAGCATGAGCTGCAGGTGCAGCGTGTGCTGTTCACGCTGACACTGGTCGGTACCTCGGTGCTGTTTGCGGGGCTGCAGGGCTGGCTGGGTTGGCGCCTGCTGCGACCGGACATCCGCTGCCGCTTCCGCTGACTCCCCTCCCGCGTTCCGCCTTCGACAAGGATGTCGCATGCCTGCCCTGCTCCGAATGTTTCTGGTCGTCACTGCGCTGCTGCTGGCCACCCCGCCGGCGCCGGCCGCAGCCTCCGCTTCCACGCCCGCGCCGCTGCGATGTGGCCGGTACGTCAATGCGCAGAATGATGCCGCGCTGGTGATCGACTCACACAACCGGGGCCGTCGCCTGGCGACGGGCTTTGATCTCGAATCGCTGCAGATCGAACGCGATGGCAACGGCCTGGTGCTGGTCAACCTGGATGACGGCGTGGCAACAGCGCTCACTGCCAGTGCTGATGGCAGACGCATCAACGACACGCTGCAGGACTATCAGCTGCGTGCACCGGCGGTCTGCCAGCCGGTGGCCGTGAACGCCGCCGGCAGCTGCCTGGCCGATGCGAACCGCTGCATGGCTCGCCTGCACGCGGCGACGCCGCCGCAGCTGCTGACCGCCTGCCAACAGGGCGTGGGCGCGGCCTGCAGCGGCCTGTTGCTGGGCTACGTGGACGATGCGCTCCTCGCCGCCGCGTCTGCCAAGGGCGTAGCGCTGGCTACCGCCGCACCGGCGCCCTGCACCACCGATGCGGAGCGCGAGGAGGTGCTGACCTGCCGTGATGCCCGTCGTGACGCGTTGGCCGCCGCGGTGGCACAGGCCAGTGGCCAGGCGTTCGCCCGTGGCATCGATCCAGCGTGGGTGGAACTGCCGGCGGCGCAGCGCGACCAGTTGCAGCAGCTGTGCCTGCAGCAGCGCGCTGGCCGCTTCTGCACCGAAGTGGCCGAGCAGCAGTTGAATGCGCGCGATCCGCGGGCGGCCGTGCAGGCGTTGCAGGTGGTCTGCGACAGCGGTCGCGACAGCGCATGCGAACGGGTCGAGCCCCTGCAGGCACTCGGTGCCGCGCTGCGCCTGGTCGATGCGACCGAGCCACCCTGTGGCCTGTACCGGGCCGACGGCGGCACGATCGATGCGGTTGTGTTCGGCGACGATGGCCACGCGACGATCGGTAGCCAGCGCTCGCAGGTGCGACTGCTGGACGGTGCCATCCATCTGCGCAATGACCACGGCAGCGATCATGTGCTGCGCCTGCTGGCCAATGGCGACCTGCTGGGCATGGATGCCTGGACCGGCTACCAGCGTTACCAGCGGCAGCCGGGTGCTGTGCGCTGCAAGGCTGCGCCCACCCGTGATACCGCGCCGTCTGCCCGCCGATGATGACCATCGTTCCACGTACCGTTTCTGCAAGGAGTTCCTGCATGCCCCCCTCCACTGCCCACCGCGGCCACCTGTCACGCGGGTGGATCGCCGCGCTGCTGTTGTCGCTCGGCCCGGCAGCATCCGCGCAACCACTGCTGTGCGGCACCTTCAAGGACGCTGACAGCGGCGCCCGGCTGACGGTGGAAAGCCCAGTGCAGGGCTCCCGCCTCATCCCCGGCGCGGCCCCGGAGCCCTACAACCTGGAGCAGCTGGAGGACGTGCTGATGCTGGCCAACCTGGCCACCGGCGACATCGAGGCCCTGCAGATCATCGACGAGGGCCACTCGCTGGCCGGCGAAGAGCGTTACTACACGCTGGAAAGCACGGCGGTCTGCAAGGCGTCGCCGGTGTTCGCAGCGGGCAGCTGCCGCGCCGATATCGCCAGCTGCATGGATGACATGGCAGTGGCCGGACCCGAGCGCTGGCGGCAGTGGTGCCGTGAAGGCGTGCCGGCCGGCTGCAATCGCTTGATCGAGGATTATCGCAGCGACGCCCGCAATGCCCTGGTGCTCGACATCGCCCTGGCCAGCAATCGCGAGGAGCCTGCTGAACCTGCGGCATGCCAGCGTGGCAGCACGGACGTCGACGCAGAAGCATGCAGACAGGCCGAAGCGGTGGGCCGGGTCCGTGATGCGGCCTGGGCGTTCTCGGTGGCGCGAAGCATCCCGCGCGACGTGCCGCTACCGGCAGCGCAGCTGGACGAGGTCAGCATGCTGTGCCGCGAGCATCCCAGTGCCAGTTCCTGCCATGCCGCGGCTGTGGCGCTGTGGGCATCGGCGCGCCTGCTGCCGGCCCGCGATGCCCTGCAGCTGGCCTGCAGCAGCGGTCGGGACCCGCAGGCCTGCAGCAGCGTCGCGCCCTTGGCCGCACTGAGCAGCGCAGACCTGGTCATCGTGGACCTGGCCACGCTGCCCTGCGGCCGCTATGCGGCGCAGGGCCACTCCCTGGTGTTCGGCGACGACGCCCAGGTCCAGGTCGATGCGTCCGGCAGGCAGCCGGCGGTGATGCGCGCGGGCGCCATCCGGGTGCGGAACGAGGAAGGTGAGGACCACGTGTTCTGGCAGCTGGCCAATGGCGATCTTGTCGGCAACGACCGTTGGGCCCGCTTCGCCCGCTACCAGCGTGACGGTTCGTCGCCGACCTGCGGGGCGCGTGCCAGCGCAGGCACGGCGCTGCGGTAAAGTACGCGCCATGAACGAATTCGAGCGCGTGCGCGCCTACCTCACCGACCTGCAGGACCGCATCTGCGCAGCGATCGAATCCGCCGATGGCCGGGCACGCTTCCAGGAAGATCTGTGGCAGCGCGCCGAAGGTGGCGGTGGCCGCACCCGCGTGCTGCGCGATGGCGCGGTGTTCGAGCAGGCCGGTATCGGCTTTTCCGATGTGGCGGGCAGCCGCCTGCCGCCGTCGGCCTCGGCCAACCGGCCGGAACTGGCCGGTGCCTCGTGGCGCGCCACCGGTGTGTCGCTGGTGTTCCACCCACTCAACCCCTACGTGCCGACCACCCACGCCAACGTGCGCTTCTTCCAGGCCCAGCGCGACGGCGAGGTGGTGGCCAGCTGGTTCGGCGGTGGCTTCGACCTGACCCCGTTCTACCCGTTCGACGAGGACATGCAGCACTGGCATCGGGTGGCGCGCGATCTGTGTGCACCGTTCGGCGACGAACGCTACGCCGCGCACAAGCGCTGGTGCGATGAGTATTTCTTCCTGCGCCACCGCAATGAGACGCGCGGTGTGGGTGGTCTGTTCTTCGATGATCTGCACGGCGATTTCGAACGCGATTTCGCCTACCTGCGCGCGGTCGGCGATGGCTTCCTCGATGCCTACCTGCCGATCGTGCAGCAGCGCAAGGACACGCCCTACGGCGAACGCGAGCGCGAGTTCCAGCTGTACCGCCGCGGCCGCTACGTCGAGTTCAACCTGGTCTACGACCGTGGCACGCTGTTCGGCCTGCAGAGTGGCGGGCGCAGCGAGAGCATCCTGATGAGCCTGCCGCCGCGGGTGCGTTGGGAGTACGGCTTCAGCCCCGACGAAGGCAGCGCCGAGGCGCGCCTGGCCGATTACCTGGTGCCGCGCGACTGGGTGTGATGTGTGGCCTCTGGTAGGCGTCGAGCCTGCTCGACGGCTGTGGGCGCCGCGCAGAAAGCGGTCGAGCAAGCTCGACCACTACCGGGACCGGGACCGGGCCGAGGCGACAGGCGGTCGGGCCAGCTCGATATCGACCGCACCCGCTCAATCGTCCTTGCGCTTGGGAATGATGGTGATGTGGCCGTTGGTTTCCAGCAGTGCCAGTTCCACTTCTTCCACGCCGATGCAGCTCTGCTGGCGCATGGCGACATCGAAATCGGCGCGGCTGACCAGCTCGCGCCGCAGCACACTGTCGAAGAGCTTGCCGTTGCGCGCGATCACCACCGGTTCGCCCTCGATCAGCCGTTCCATGCGGCGGCTGCGGGCGGTGATCCAGCCGACGCCATAGTTCAGCAGGATCAGCGTGGCGGCCAGCAGCAGGCCGCCGGCCAGCGAGGTATCGGTGCCCAGCAATGCGTTCTGCACCGCATTGCCCAGCAGCACGATCAGCAGCACGTCGAACGGGGTGACCTGTCCCAGCGCGCGCTTGCCGCTGAGCCGGACCATGCCCAGCACGACTGCGTAGACCACCACCGCGCGCAGGATGAATTCCCACCACGGCATCGCCAAGTCGAACAGATCGGGCATTGCGGGTTTCCCTGCTGGGCGGTGGCCCAGCGTGGCGCAGCAGCGCACAAATAAAAAGCCCCGCTGACCAGGGGGAGGTCAACGGGGCCGGGGAACGGGCGCTTGGGGAGGAGCCCCCGTTCCGAGATCTGCTCCAGGGGATGGGAGAGATCCACGACAGGCATTGCGCCTGTCGGGAGTTATAGAAGCACTCCGAACACTAACGGTTCGTGAAGGGGCCCAATTTAATAAGCACCCATCAGGGAAACATTCATGTTTGAGTCAGAAATATCATGCAAATGAACGAATTCACAGCGTTTTCGGCCTGAATGCGACTCAGTGCGCCTCATCCCAATTGCTGCCAGTACCGGTATCGACCACCAACGGCACCCGCAATTGTGCCGCTTGCGACATGCGCTGCACGACATTGCTACGCAGTTCTTCGATGAAACCGGCCTCGGCTTCGAACACCAGTTCATCGTGCACCTGCAGGATCATCCGCGCCGGTGCGCCGCTGTCACGCAGCCATTTGTCCACATCGACCATGGCGCGCTTGATGATGTCGGCGGCGGTGCCCTGCATCGGTGCATTGATCGCCGCACGTTCAGCGCCAGCACGCAGGCCCTGGTTACGTGCATGAATGTCGTTCAGGTACAGCCGGCGACCGAACAGGGTCTCCACATAGCCCTGCTCGCGGGCCTGCTCGCGCATGCGCTCCATGAAGTCACGCACGCCCGGATAGCGGCTGAAGTACAGCGCCACGTAGTCCTGCGCCTGGCCACGGTCGATGCCGAGGTTGCGGGCCAGTCCGAACGCGCTCATGCCGTACATCAGGCCGAAGTTGATCGCCTTGGCCGCGCGACGCTCGTTGCTGGTCACTTCTTCCAGGGTGCGGCCGAACACCTCGGCGGCGGTGGCGCGATGCACGTCAGCGCCCTGCTCGAAGGCCCGCACCAGGCCCGGGTCTCCGGACAGGTGGGCCATGATCCGCAGCTCGATCTGCGAATAGTCGGCCGCCAGCAGCTGGAAGCCTTCCGGGGCGATGAACGCACGGCGGATGCGGCGGCCATCCTCGGTGCGGATCGGGATGTTCTGCAGGTTCGGATCGGACGAGGACAGGCGGCCGGTGGCGGCACCGGACTGGTGGTAGCTGGTGTGCACCCGGCCGGTTTCGGAGTTGACCATCTCCGGCAGCTTGTCGGTATAGGTGCTGCGCAGTTTGGCCAGGCCACGGTACTCGAGGATCACCCGGGGCAGCTCGTGCTGCTCGGCAATCGCCTCCAGCGCCTCTTCATTGGTGCTGGGCTGGCCCTTGGGGGTCTTCACCACCGCCGGCAGCTTCAGCTCGTCGAACAGCACCGCCTGCAGCTGCTTGGGCGAATCCAGGTTGAAGCTGCGCCCGGCCAGTTCGGTGGCCTTCTGCTGCGCGGCCAGCATGCGCGAGGACAGGTCCTGGCTCTGCCGGCGCAGTTCGTCGGTGTCGATCCGCACGCCATTGGCTTCGATGCTGGCCAGCACCGGCACCAGCGGCATCTCGATGCTGCGGTACACGCTGTCCAGGGTCGGTTCGGCCAGCAGCTGCGGCTGCAGCGCGTGGTGCAGGCGCAGGGTGATGTCGGCGTCTTCGGCGGCGTAGCGGCCGGCCTCGTCGATGCCTACCTGCGAGAACGAAATCTGCTTGGCGCCCTTGCCTGCCACGTCCTCGAACTTGATGGTGTTGTAGCCCAGGTAACGCAGGGCCAGCGAATCCATGTCGTGGCGGGTGGCGGTGGAATTGAGCACGAAGCTCTCAAGCATGGTGTCGTCGTGGTAGCCCTGCACGTCCACGCCATGGCGGCGCAGCACGTGCAGGTCGTACTTGCCATGCTGGCCCAGCTTCTTCTTCGCCGGGTCCTGCAGCACCGGCCGCAGCGCATCGAGCACCTGTGCCAGCGGCAACTGTGCCGGCGCGCCGGGATAATCGTGGCCGACCGGGATGTAGGCGGCCTTGCCCGGTTCCACCGCCAGGCTGATGCCGACCAGGCGCGCACGCATCGCATCCAGTGCGTCGGTCTCGGTGTCGAAGCTGACCAGGTCAGCCTGCTGCACGCGCGCGACCCAGGCCTGCAGCTGCTCGGTGGTCAGCACGGTCTCGTACTCGCCGGGCGCCGACAGCGCCGGATCGAGCTCGCCGACGGGCGGCGCTTCGGCGCTGCCACGGGCAAAGCCGGCCGCGGTGCCACGCAGGCTCGGCGTCGCGTCGTTGGCCACTGCAGGCGCCGGTACCGGCCCGCCCAGCTCCTTCAATGCCTGGGTGAAGCCGTAACGCAGGTACAGCTCGCCCAGGGTGGGCACATCCGGATCGCGCAGGGCCAGCGTGGTCGGGCTGGCGTCCAGCGCGACGTCGGTGCGGATGGTCACCAGCTCCTTGTTCAGCGGCAGGCGCTCCAGTGCGGCGCGCAGGTTTTCGCCGATCTTGCCCTTCATGGTCGGCGCCGCTGCCATCACCCCGTCCAGATGCTGGTATTCGGCCAGCCACTTGGCGGCCGTCTTCGGCCCGCACTTCTCCACGCCGGGCACGTTGTCCACCGTATCGCCCATCAGCGCCAGCAGGTCGACGATCTGGTCGGCGCGCACGCCGAACTTGTCCATCACCGCCGCGTCCGAATCCATGCGGCTGCCGGTCATGGTGTTGACCAGTTCGATGCCCGGCCGGACCAGCTGCGCGAAATCCTTGTCGCCGGTCGAGATGGTGACCTTCAGGTCCTGTGCCACGCCCTGCAGGGCCAGGGTGCCGATCACATCGTCGGCCTCCACGCCGTCGATGCGCAGGATGCTGATGCCCAGCGCTTCGACGATGCGGCACATCGGCTCGACCTGGCTGCGCAGTTCATCGGGCATCGGCGGGCGGTTGGCCTTGTACTGGTCGTACAGGTCATCGCGGAAGGTCTTGCCGGGGGCATCGACGACGAAGGCGACGTAGGCCGGGCGCTCCTTCAGCGTCGAGCGCAGCATGTTGACCACGCCGAACAGCGCGCCGGTGGGCTCACCCTGTGCATTGGACAGGGGCGGCAGCGCGTGGAACGCGCGGTACAGGTAACTGGACCCGTCGATCAGGACTAATCTGCTCATGTGTCGATTCTACGCGCCTGTTCCTGCATCGCGGCGACACGGCAGCGACGCGGCGTTGGGGCATAATCAAGGCTCTTTCCAGGCAAAGGCCCCGCCGATGAAGACCCTGATGCTGGCTTCCCTGCTCCTGCTTGCTGGCTGCGCCAGCATGGGCGGTGCGGGCGCTCCCCCGGTGGACGTCAAGGGCGCCGATGTTTCCAAGCGCACGATGGACAACGGCGACACCATCGAGGAATACCGGGTGTCCGGCCAGTTGCGCATGGTCAAGGTGACGCCGGCACGCGGCGCCCCGTTCTACATGTATGACAAGAACGGCGATGGCCGCTTCGACAATGACAAGGATGGCGTGTCGCCGGTGTACTGGAAGCTGTACAGCTGGTGACGTGGCCGGGGTCGGATCCCTTTCCACGGGAAAGGGCTCTGACCCCATCAAGGCGATCGGCACGGCCCATCCACGCATGGCGTGGATCTACTGCGCATTGCGGTGGCCCCATCCACGCATGGCGTGGATCTACTGGGCATTACGGTGGCCCTATCCACGCATGGCGTGGATCTACTGGCATTGCGGTGGCCCTATCCACGCATGGCGTGGATCTACTGGCATTGCGGTGGCCCTATCCACGCATGGCGTGGTTCTACTGGCATTGCGGTGGCCCTATCCACGCATGGCGTGGATCTACTGGGCACTGCAGTGGCCCTATCCACGCATGGCGTGGTTCTACTGGGCATTGCGGTGGCCCCATCCACGCATGGCGTGGATCTACTGGGCATTACGGTGGCCCTATCCACGCATGGCGTGGATCTACTGCGCATTGCGGTGGCCCCATCCACGCATGGCGTGGATCTACTGGGCATTGCGGTGGCCCCATCCACGCATGGCGTGGACCTTTGACGGTGAACTGGAGTAGATCCACGCCATGCGTGGATGCTCTTCGGGCCGCCGATAAAAAACAACGCCGGCGCGCATCCTGCGGCCGGCGTCGGGTCCCCTCCCCGGGAACGCTTCCGTATCAGCGGATGACCAGCACCGGCAGCGTGCTGCGGGCCAGCACCTCGGCGGTCTGGCTGCCCAGCAGCACGCGGGTGACGCCGCGGCGGCCGTGCGAGGTCATTACGATCAGATCGCTGTTGCGCTGGCCCGCCGTCTCGATGATGCCGTCGGCCGCGTAGCGGTCCAGCACATGCACCGGATTGGCGGTGATGCCCTGCTCGGCCGCCTTGGCCAGGGCCGGCTGCAGCACCTTCTGCGCGCCTTCCTCGCGGTCGGCCTTGTACTCCGGGCTGTTCATGTAGCCCACGCTCCAGCCCATGGCGTCGTACATGCCGACGGCCCAAGGCTCGGAGACGGTGACGATGTCGACCTCGGCGTTGAGGTCCTTGGCCAGCTCCAGGCCCTTGGCCAGGCCCTTGTCGGCCAGCTCCGAGCCATCGGTGGCGATCAGGATGCGCTTGTACATGGTGGGGCTCCGCGGTGATCCAGCCAGTGGGAACGACACCATTACACAGCCTGTGTGGAGATCGTGCCTTGCGCAGGATCAATCCGGCAGTGCGCAGCGATGCCTGCGCAGCGCGGCATGATCGGCCGACGCGCCCAGGATCGACAGGCGACTGGAATGCTCCGGTAGCGCCGGGCCACGCCCGGCGGGCACTCAGGCCTGCACCGTCACCCGCCAGCCACCGTCGTGCGGCTGCCAGTCGAATTCCACCGCCAGGAACTTCTCGATCAACCGAGCATTGCTGACCAGGTGATCGCTCAGCACGTGGGTGGTGAACGCACCGCCGCCTGCCAGCGCCATCGGCAGCAGCAACTGGTCGGACAGGTACTCGCCAACAGCACCGGTCCCGTCCAGGTACTGCTTGACCTGCCCGGCCAGGCGCGCCCCGACCTGCTCGGCGGAGACACTGCGCTCGCCGTGGCCGCTGAACACCTCCACGTGATCACCATGACGCACGCGCACCAGGGCGACATTGCCCGGTCCCAGCGCCGGCCGTATCGACTGCACGTTGCGCGGGTGCGGGTCCACGCCCAGCGTCTCGGCCAGTACCTGCAGTTCGCGCAGGCCGATGCCGCTGGACAGGCCGGACATCAGCACCTGTGCCTCGATCGCCTGCAACGGTGCACGCACCTCCAACGACGGCGGCTGCAACGCCGCGCACGGCTGCACCTGCACCTCCATCACGCCGCCACCGGCTGGATGGAAGCCGTGCTGCAGCAGCTGCATCGACGCCTGCACGCCCATCCGGCCCAGCGCGGGCAGATAGCTTTGCGCGATGAAATCCGCGCTGGGTGCCAGCGGATTGTGGGTACCGCCTTCCAGGCGCAGCTGCGACGGCCCCTGCGCGCGCCACAGCGCGGGCAGCACGGTCTGCAGCACCAGCGTTGCCGAGCCGGCGCTGCCGGTCGCGAAGTGGTAGGTGCCGGCGCTCACCCGCCCCGGCTCGAAACGCAGCGAGGTAGCGCCCAGTTCTGCACCGTGCACGCAGGCGTTGCCGACCCGCGCCGCAGCGTTCACCGCGGTCAGGTGCTGGCGCATCAACCCCGGCTTGCGCCGGATCGCGCGGATGTTGTGCAGCGTGAAGCCGGTGCCGGTGCACAGGCTCAGGGTCAGTGCCGAGCGCAGCAGCTGTCCGCCTCCGTGCCCGCCATCCAGTTCAATCATGTCCATCTGTCTGTTCCTCCGTGCCCGTTGTTCGATGCCGGGCCTTGCTGCCGTGCGCGGCGCAGTGTACGCCGCGCACGGGTTGCCTCATCCCTTCACGCACACCACCTGGCGCAGCGTGTGCACGATCTCGACCAGATCGCGCTGGGCCTCCATCACCGCCTCGATCGGCTTGTAGGCCGCCGGCGATTCATCCACCACCTCCGCATCCTTGCGGCACTCCACGTGCGCGGTGGCCTTGGCGTGGTCATCCACCGTGATCAGCTTGCGTGCCTGGGTACGGCTCATCACGCGGCCGGCACCGTGGCTGCAGCTGTGGAAGCTGTCCTCGTTGCCGAGGCCACGCACGATGAAGCTCTTGGCCCCCATGCTGCCCGGAATGATGCCCAGTTCGCCCTTGCGCGCACTCACCGCGCCCTTGCGGGTCAGCATCACTTCCTTGCCGAAGTGGGTCTCGCGGTTCACGTAGTTGTGGTGGCAGTTCACCGCCTCGGCCTCGGCCTCGAACGGCTTGCTGATCACCGTACGCACCGCGGCCACCACGTTGCGCATCATCACCTCGCGGTTCATGCGTGCGAAACGCTGCGCCCAGTCCACCGCGAACACATAGTCGCCGTAGTGCTGGCTGCCCTCGGGCAGGTAGGCCAGGTCCTGGTCGGGCAGGTTGATCATCCAGCGGCGCATTTCCTGCTTGGCCAGCTCGATGAAGTAGGTGCCGATGGCATTGCCTACGCCACGCGAACCGGAGTGCAGCATGAACCACACGCGCTGCTCCTGGTCCAGGCAGACCTCGACGAAGTGGTTGCCGGTACCCAGCGTTCCCAGGTGCTTGAGGTTGTTGGTGTTCTTCAGGCGCGGGTGACGCTCGCAGATCAATGCGAAGTCATCGACCAGCTGCGCCCAGCCTTCCACCGCCAGTTCGGGCGGCGTGTCCCAGCTGCCCTTGTCGCGGCCCCCGCGGGTGACGCTGCGGCCGTGCGGCACCGCCCGCTCGATCGCGCTGCGCACCGCCGACAGGTTGTCCGGCAGGTCGCTGGCAACCAGCGTGGTGCGCACCGCGATCATGCCGCAGCCGATGTCCACGCCCACCGCTGCAGGAATGATCGCGCCGATGGTCGGCACCACCGAACCCACGGTCGCGCCCTTGCCCAGGTGCACGTCGGGCATCACCGAGATCCACTTGTGGATGAAGGGCAGCTTGGCGATGTTCTGCAGCTGCTCGCGCGCCTGGTCTTCCAGCGGCACGCCGCGGGTCCACAGCTTGATCGGTGCAGCGCCCGGCTGCTGGATCACGTCGTAATTGAGGGTGGTCATGGTGATGTTTCCTTTCATCCAAAGCAAAAAACAAAGAAGGTGCGGTGACAAAGGGGGTGGAACATTCCGTCACCCGCGTTGCCGCGGAGGACGGCCGGGACTTGAACCCGACCCCGAAGGGCTTCCGATGTAGTTCCACCTGCATTCCCCGCGCAACGAAAGCGAAGGTGCCGGCAGCACGACAAGAATCTGGAGGAACATCCTGCTCTACCACTGAGCTACTGCCGCGTTGCCGTGGCAGGCGGGAGTCGAACCCGCGACCTGGAGCTTAAGGGGCTGTAGTTCCTCCGGCATTCGCGCTGCCGGCATTGAAGCGGTGGCACCGTTGCCGGTGCCGTTTGAAAAGGTGCGGTGACAAGGGAGGTGGAACGTCTGCCTCCCCACGACAGGCAGGAAACGCGGGACTCGAACCCGACCCCGAAGGGACAACCAATGTAGTTCCACCAGCATTCACCGCGAAAACGAATTCCTGGCCCTGCCCGGCTGGCCCCATTGCCAGCCGGGCGGTCCGTGCGGCCTCCCTGCCGCCTTACAACGCCATGTCCTGGATGCGCTCGACCCAGCTGCTGCCGTCCTCGGCCGCAGCGGCGTACTGCGCCATCAGGTCGAACACCGCATCGCTGAAGCCACCGATGTGCAGCACGTCACCGCGCTGCACGGTCTGGCTGCTGGCCACCGGCTGCAGGTCGATGCACACCAGCCGCGCCTGTGGGCAGCGACGCTTCAGTGCATCCCACTGCAGCATCGTGGCCGTCTGGCCGCCCTGGCGGGTGTCACGCCAACTCTCGTTGTCCGACACCAGCACCACCAGGTCCACCGGCTCGCGCCGCAGGTTGAGGTAGTGCAGCGGCGCGCTGACCGACGTACCACCGCCGTTGATGGCCAGCTGGCGGGCCAACGTCATCACGCTGTCGCGCGGGTTCAGGCGCACGTGGCGCACCTCGGTATCGAACGGCAACACCTTGGCCTGCGGCTGGCCGCGCAGCACGCAGGCTGCAACCAGCGCCGCCACGTCCACGCAGCGCGCCGCCGTGCTGGAGCCCTTGCGGTAGCCGGTTACCGGCGACTGCATGGAACCGGACACGTCCACCGCCACCACCACCCGCCCGGGCAATGCCGGGGCCGACGCCGTGGCGATCTCCATCGCGTCCTGCAACGCTTCCAGGATCGGCGCCGGCAAGCCACCGCCGGCGTGGAAGGCCATCAGCAGCTGGTAGGGCAGTACGCGGGCACGACGCACCTGCTGCGGATCACGCAGGCGCTCTGCGATCACCTGCACCATCGCCGGATCGTCGAACACGCCATGGCGGGCGAACGTGTTGAGGTTCATCCGCATCGACTGCCACGATGCATTGCGGGCCAGTGCCGACCACTGCGCCGCGTCCAGCGGCAGCGTGCTGTAGTACTGGAACGGCAGGTCCGGCGGCAGTCCGCGCGGGTCACGCTTGAACGCCTCGTACGCCTGCACCACTGCCGGCAGCTGCTCCTCGTCGTAGGGACGACCGATGATCCATGCATACAACGCCTTGCGCTCGGCGTTGGCCGGCTTCGGGTGCACCATGCGGATCACATCGGCCAGCGACGGCTGCTGGCCGATCGCCGCACGCACCAGCGTTTCCGCCGACGCCTGCTGGATCCACTCACGCACCCTGCGCTTGGGCAGCGAGCCCAGCGAGCGGCGCCCCACCTGGCCGCTGCGCATGATCTGCACGAAGGTGCGCAGCTGGCGGCCGTTGTCGATCACCCGCGGGAAAACCAGGGCGAACGCCTCCGGGTCGCGCAGGCTCAGCACCGCCAGCAGCAGCGCCGGCATGTCCTTCATGTGTGCGACCTGGCGGGCGTACAGGGCGGTGCGGGCAATGAAGCGCGGCTCGACCTGCGCGGTCAGCGCCAGCACCTGCTGCAGCTGTGCCTCGGCGTCGCTGTAGAAGGTGTTGTTCAGGCACCCGGTGGCCGCATACAGCGCCAGCGCCGCACGCGGGTCGCGGCGGTAGGCCAGGCCACCGGCTTCATTGACGGTGTCTGCCTGCGGCGGCTGCGGCGTGCGCATCCAGGAGAAGAGCGAAAGGTTGGCCATGCTGATGTCCTCGGCGGGAACAGCCCGCGTCGTGTCTTGCCGGATATAGAGCAATGGCCGTGCCAACTTTTGCGAAACAATCGCATGCCATTGATTTCGAAATGATTTCAATGAAATAAGACTGTCCTGCCCAGCGAACATCGGCGAAAAGATATATATTTCCCGCGCCTCTTTTATAGGAATGGATATGGCGCGTCGGCAGGTGGTATTCGGCATGCTGGGCACCCAGCTCGACGCAGGCGAGGGTCCGGGCCGCTGGCAGAAGTGGCGCCCGACCGTTTCGCTGGGCATGCATGAGGATTTCCTGCCCGACCGCATCGAGCTGCTGCTGGATGAGCGCCGCTACAGCAAGCTGGCGCGCGTGGTCTGCGAGGACCTGGCGCAGGCCGCGCCGGGCATCAGCGTGCAGCGTCACGACACCTACCTGGCCGATCCATGGGAATTCGAGGGGGTCTACGCCTCCCTGCACGACTTTCTCGCGCGCTACCCGTTCCAGCCGGAGGAGGAGGACTACTACGTCCACATCACCACCGGCACGCACGTGGCGCAGATCTGCTGGTTCCTGTTGACCGAGAGCCGTCATTTCCCCGGACGGCTGCTGCAGACCTCGCCACCGCGCAAGCAGGACGGTGCCGCCGGCACGTACGCGATCATCGACCTGGACCTGTCGCGCTACGACCACATCGCCCAGCGCTTCGCCCAGCAGCAGCTGCTGAATCGCGACCTGCTGAAGGGCGGCATCGCCACCCGCAACGCCGCCTTCAACCGGATGATCGAGCAGATCGAAACGGTGGCGACCCGCTCGCGCGCGCCGATGCTGCTGATGGGACCGACCGGCGCCGGCAAGAGCCAGCTGGCCAAGCGCGTGTTCGAGCTGAAGAAGCTCAAGCACCAGCTGCCCGGTCGCTTCGTCGAAGTGAACTGCGCCACGCTGCGCGGCGACGGTGCGATGAGCACCCTGTTCGGTCACACCAAAGGCGCCTATACCGGCGCTTCCAGCGACCGTGCCGGCCTGCTGCGCTCAGCGCACCAAGGGCTGCTGTTCCTGGACGAGATCGGCGAACTCGGCCAGGACGAACAGGCGATGCTGCTGCGGGCGCTGGAAGAGAAGCGCTTCCTGCCGGTCGGCAGTGACCGCGAAGTGGAGAGCGATTTCCAGCTGATCGCCGGCACCAACCGCGATCTGCAGCAGTCGGTGCTGGAAGGTCGCTTCCGCGAAGACCTGCTGGCGCGCCTCAACCTGTGGACGTACCACCTGCCCGGGCTGGCGCAGCGCATGGAAGACATCGAGCCGAACATCGAGTTCGAGCTGGAGCGCTGGTCGCTGGACCAGCATGCGCGGGTGCGCTTCAACACCGAGGCGCGCACGCGCTATCTCGCATTCGCCACCAGCCCGGAAGCGGCGTGGCGTGGCAACTTCCGCGACCTGGGCGCGTCGATCATGCGCCTGGCCACGTTGGCCAGCGCCGGGCGCATCCAGATCGAGGGCGTGGAGGACGAGATCGCGCGCCTGCGGGCACAGTGGCGCGGCGGCGATGCGCCGTCTCCGCTGGATGCCCTGCTGGGCGAGGCCGTGGACGCGCTGGACCGTTTCGACCGCGTGCAGCTGGAAGAAGTGGTGCGGGTCTGTGCACGCTCGAAGTCGCTGTCCGCCGCCGGGCGCGAGCTGTTTGCGGTCTCGCGCACGCAGCGCGCCAGCACCAACGACGCCGACCGCCTGCGCAAGTACCTGGCGAAGTTCGGGCTGGACTGGGAGCAGGTGCGGGGGCCGGCCCGGTAGCGCGACGGCCCGGCTTGCGCGTGCACCGGTCACGGCGCATGCTCCGGCTGCGACCCCCTACCTGAACGGAGATTTCCCATGCAGGACCGCCCCCGCTCGACTTCCAAAACCGGCCTGATCATCGTGCTGGCCTGTGTCGCTGCCTTCGTCCTGCTCGTGGGTGGCTACCAGTTCGGCAAATCACTGGCCAAGGCCGACAACGCTCAGCAGGCTGCGGCCGCCCAGCCAGCACGCTGACCGCGCTCCGGTAGTGCCGGCCGCTGGCCGGCAGCCGCCGCTATCCCGGCACCTGGAGCAGCCGGCCCGCTCCACCCGAAACCGCAGCTTCAGGCGATCTGCACCACGCGTGCGTTCTGGCACAGCGGGTAGCTGCCGACGAACTCGGCGATCGCCTCACGCATCGCCTCGAACGACTGGCCGTACATGTACAGCGCGGTCTCGCTCGGGCCCTGCCACCAGCTGCAGATCTCGCCCAGGCCATCGATGCGCTCGGACAGCTGTTCGAATACGTGGTTCGAATCGCACTGCTCGTACACCTCGTCAGGCAGGGTCAGGCCATCCAGGTAGATGCCCAGGCCTTCGGTCACGCCGAAGCTGCGGTCGGCCTCGCCTGCGCCCTGCACCTGCGACCCCTTCGGTGCCCCCAGCTGCTCCAGCAGGTCGACCAGCTTCGGCACGCCCGCGGCATCGACCAGTGCCACTTCGATATCGCCGTACTCGACTTCGCCCTCGTCGGACATCGCAGTACCGCCTCCGGTGATCCCGCCCAGCTCGGCCGCCTGCAACAGCGCGTCCAGCGGATCCTCGAACAGCTCATGGCGATGCTCGGGCTGCAGCCTGGCGTTCAACTTCACGGTGACATGCAGCGTGGGTTCGGTCATGAGGGCGTTCCTGGGAGATGTGGCCGCCATTGTAGAGCCGAAGGTAGCGGCAGGAACCGCTGCCAACGTCGCTTGCGACGGCCCGAAGGGTGACGGTCAGCACGAGCGGCATAGCCCATGCTCGGCTGCCTTTTGTAGAGTCGAGCCGTGCTCGGCTGCCTTTCCCCGTAGAATCAGCCGAGCGTGGGCTCGGCCCTGCAATCACTCCGGTCAGCGCAGGAACGGGATCACTTTGCGCTTGAGCAGTTCCACCAGCACCGGGTCCATGTACTCGTAGTCATCGGGAATATCCAGGCAGATCACCCGCTTGCCGTTCAACCATGCCTTGTAGCGGCTGGAAAGCCGGTTGCGGTGCGCCCGCTCCATCACGAACACCAGATCGGCCCACTGCAGCAGCTCGGGGCTGAGCACTTCCTCGGCGTCGGCGAGCAACCCGGCCGAGGCGGTTTCGACGCCCGGCCAATCGGCGAACACCTGCTCGGCCGTCGGGCTGCGCAGACGGTTCTGGCTGCAGAGGAAGAGCACGTTGCGGGTCATGAGCACTCGCCTTTGTAGAGCCGAGCCCGTGCTCGGCTGCTTTCCATCGCGTTGGGGTCAGAGCCCTCCTACGGGAGGGATCCGACCCCGGCGTTGATCAGATCACCGTCAGGTTGGCATACGCCATCACCAGCCACTTGCTGCCGGCGTCGGCGAACTCGATCTGCACGCGTGCGTGGGCACCGTTGCCTTCGTAGTCGGTCACCATGCCTTCGCCGAACTTGGGATGGTTGACCAGCGCACCCAGCTTGATCGGCGGCGTTTCGATGGCGGCGTGTCCCATCACCCGGCTTGCGCCCATCGACGCCGGCCGCGACACCTGCACCTTCGGCCGCACTTCGTGCAGCAGCTCGCGCGGGATCTCGCGCAGGAAACGCGAAGGCAGGCTGTAGTTGTCCTGGCCGTGGATGCGCCGCGATTCGGCGTAGCTGAGCACCAGCTTCTGCCGCGCGCGGGTGATGCCGACGTAGGCCAGCCGACGCTCTTCCTCCAGCCGCCCGCTTTCCTCCAGCGACCGTGCACTGGGGAACAACCCCTCTTCCACGCCGGCCAGGAACACCAGCGGGAATTCCAGGCCCTTGGCCGAGTGCAGCGTCATCAGCTGCACGCCTTCCTCGCCGGCCTGCGCCTGGCCCTCACCGGCCTCCAGCGCCGCGTAGGCCAGGAACGCGACCAGCTCGTCCATGTCCTCGCCCACTTCCTCGATGTCGTCGGCACGGCGCACGAAGCGCGAGGCCACCGACACCAGTTCGTCGAGGTTGTCGGTGCGCGATTCCGAATCCAGCGCGTTGCGGCTTTCCTTGCTCCAGTGCTCACGCAGCTGCGAGCGCACCAGCACATGGTCCACGCGCTCGGCCAGGGTCATCTGCAGGGTCTGCGCCTGCAGTTCGTTGACCAGCACCAGGAAGCCGGCCAGCGCATTGCGGGCTCGTGCCGCCAGTGCGCTGCCCTGGGTCACCAGCATGGTGGCTTCCCACAGCGAGATGCCCTGGGCGCGCGCTTCGCGGCGCACTTCGTCCAGCGTGCGGTCACCGATGCCACGGGTGGGCGTATTCACCGCGCGCTCGAATGCAGCGTCGTCGTTGCGGTTGGACAGCAGGCGCAGGTAGGCCAGCGCATCCTTCACTTCGGCGCGCTCGAAGAAGCGCATGCCGCCATACACGCGGTACGGCACCTGTTCGCTCAGCAGCGCTTCTTCCAGCGCGCGCGACTGCGCGTTGCTGCGGTAGAGCACGGCCACTTCGGTGTAGCTGCCGCCGTCGCGCACCCACTGCCGTGCGCGCTCGACGATGTAGCGCGCCTCGTCCATCTCGTTGTACGCCGCGTACAGGTCGATCGGCTCGCCGTCACCACTGTCGGTCCACAGCTGCTTGCCGATGCGGTCCGGGTTGTGCGCGATCACCGCATTGGCGGCACTGAGGATGTTGGCGGTGGAACGGTAGTTCTGCTCCAGGCGGATGGTCTGCGCGCCCGGGAAATCGCGCAGGAAGCCCTGCACGTTCTCGACCTTGGCACCGCGCCAGCCGTAGATGGCCTGGTCGTCATCACCGACCACGAACACGTGGCCCTCGTGCCCGGCCAGCACGCGCACGAAGGCGTACTGGATGGCGTTGGTATCCTGGAATTCGTCCACCAGGATCTCGCGGAACCGCGCGCGGTAGTGCGACAGCAACGGCGGATTGTCGCGCAGCAGTTCGTGCGCGCGCAGCAGCAGCTCGGCGAAATCGACCAGGCCGGCACGGTCACACCGCGCCTGGTACTCGGCGTAGGCCTGGCGCATGGTTTCCAGCCACGCATCGTTCGGCTCGGGCTGGATGTGCTGCGGGCGGCGGCCCTCATCCTTCTGCGCGTTGATCCACCAGGCAATCTGCTTGGGCGGGTACTTGCCGTCATCCAGCTCCAGCGCCTGCACCACGCGCTTGACCAGCCGCAGCTGGTCGTCCGAATCCATCACCTGGAAGCCTTCAGGCAGCTTGGCATCCTGCCAGTGCAGGCGCAGCAGGCGGTTGGCCAGGCCGTGGAAGGTGCCGATCCACATGCCGCGGCTGCCATGCGGCAGCTGCGCGTCGATGCGATGGCGCATCTCGCCGGCGGCCTTGTTGGTGAAGGTCACCGCGAAGATGCCGTGGGTCGGCACGCCTTCGACTTCATGCAGCCAAGCAATGCGGTGGGTGAGTACGCGCGTCTTGCCCGACCCGGCACCGGCCAGCACCAGGTGGTGACCGAGGGGAGCGGAGACGGCTTCGCGCTGGGCCGGGTTCAGGCCCTCAAGCAAGTGGGAGACATCCATGCCTCCATTTTACGGCATCGACGTCGCAGCTCCTGCGACCACCTGCGTGGCAAGTGCCTGCGCCTGCTGACGCAGTTCAGGCACCGCCAGGCTTTCCCACAGGCTACCGATGCGCAGGCTGCCGAGTACCCCCAGGCGCGCCTGTGGCTGGCCACCCGCTGCACACAACCGGTCGCCCGGCACACTGCTGTCCAGGCCCAGCCCATGCGGCCCGGAGCGGGCCAGGCCATCGGCCTGCAGTTGCTGCAGCAAGGGATTGCGCAGTGCCGAGGCGCGGGTCTCCACACCGGTGGCATTGACCACCGCAGCGATCGTCCACTGCACGTTGCCGCCGCCCGCCTCGCGGCCCGACAGCCGCAGGGCATCACCGTCGCGCCACACGCGCTGCAGGCGGGCGCGGTGAACGCGCAGCTGGCCGCTGGCCTGCAGCGCCTGCAACTGCTCAGCCACCGGTTCAGCAATGCGATGGCGGTGCACGTCCCAGTAGCGCACCACGTGGCGCAGGAAGCGGCGCTGGTCGGCGGCGTCCATGCTCTGCCACAGCGCTTGGCCGTGCGGGCGGATGCGATCCATCACGCCCTGCCAGGGCATGCCGTCGACCTGTGCCTTGCGCGCGTGCTGGCGCAGCGCGTGCAGGCGCTGGCGCAGGCTCATCGTCAGCAGCTCCTGCGGGTCGAACGCCGGCAGACCGCCGTGGGCGTGCGGCAATGGCAGCAGCCCGTGGCGCGAGATCACGTGCAGCGGTCCGCTATGGCCGCCGGCCACCAACGCCAGCACGGTGTCGGCCATGCTCAGCCCGGAGCCGACGATGGCCAGGGCATGGTCACTGGCCAGCGTGCGTACGCCGTCGTAATCCCAGGCCTCGACCACGTCATCGGCGGGCAACGCATCGGCGCCGTCCACCGGCAGCGGCCGCATGCTGTTGCCGGTGGCGATCACCACCTGCGCTGCATGCAATGCTTGGCCATCGCCCAGCTGCAGCTGGTAACCGTGGTCATCCGGATGCAACGCCATCACCGGCTGGGCCACCATCTGCAATCGCGCCGCACTGGCCGCTTCGGCCTCGCGCAGGCGTTGCTGCAGGTAGGCAGCGAAGTAGTGGCGACACACATAGCGTTCGCCCAGCACTTCGCGCGCCTCGCCCGGGTACGCGTTGGCGGCCTGCAGGAAATCGAGGAAGTCGCCAGGCTGGTCGGCAAAGGCGCTCATCTTCGCCGCCGGCACGTTCAGCAGGTGCTCCGGCCACGGCGTGGCATAGGCAATGCCCTGTGCCAGCTGCGAGGCCGGCTCGAAGATGGCCAGCGCCAGCGGCGCTCGGGCCTGGCGCAACACCTGGATCGCCACCAGCACCCCGGCCGCACCACCACCGATGATCGCCAGGTCCAGTTCGCCACTACGCGGTGAATCAGTCATGCGCCGATTGTAGGCCATCGGCCCTGCCCGGCTGGCGCTGGCCTACATCAAGGCATCGGCCAGGCGCGCGATGCCCTCGCGGCTGCGCAGCCACGCGGGACGCTTGCGCCACTGCTCCAGGTCCAGCAGGCGCGACTGGCGCAGGTAGTCGTCCTCGATGGCACACAACTGCGTGACCAGTTGTCGGTCGTAGCAGATCAGGCCGATTTCGGCATTCAGCGCGAACGAGCGGATATCCATGTTGATCGACCCGAGCACGGCGATGTCCTCATCCACGCTCATGTGCTTGGCATGCAGGAACTGCGGCTCGTACAGCGCGATCTGCACACCGCAGCGCAGCAGCTCGTCGTAGTAGGCCTCCTGCGCCCACGAGGTCAGCCGCTGGTTGTTGCTGGCCGACAGGATCAGCTGCACCTGCACGCCGGACAGCGCGGCGATGCGCAGTGCACTCAGCGTTGCTTCGTCGGGCACGAAGTAGGGCGTGACCATCACCAGCCGGCGCCGGGCAAGATGGATCAGCGCGGCCACCGCATCGCGCGCGTTGCTGTACGGGTAGGCCGGGCCACTGGGCAGCAGCTGGGTGGCGATGTCCTCGCTGCACACCGGCACGTCGGCGATGACCTCCAGGCGCTGCCCGGTTTCGATGTACCAGTCGCTGGCGAACACCGCTTCAAGGTGCGCCACCGCAGGCCCGCGCACGCGCGCCACCAGCTCGCGGTTGGGGTGGCCCGCAACGAATTCAGGGCGCGCCAGGTTCTGCGAACCGACATAGCCCACTTCGTTGTCGATCACCGCGATCTTGCGATGGTTGCGCAGGTCCATGCGTCCGCTGCGGCGCCAACGCAGGCCGCCGGGCAGCATCGCGCGCACTTCGATGTCACGTGACCGCAGCCGCTTGCTGTATGCGCGCAGGCCCCGCTTGGCGCCGACCGCATCCAGCAGCACGCGGCACTGCACCCCGCGCGCTGCGGCACGCTGCAGGGCTTCGACGATGGCCTCGCCCACCGTGTCATCGAACATCAGGTAGTACAGCAGGTGCACCCGGTCCTGGGCCTGGTCGATGTCGGCGATCAGGGTGTGCAGTGATTCGTCATAGTCGGTCAGCAGGTCGATCGCGTTGCCGTGCACTGGCATGAAATCGCCCTGGCGCTGCACCAGCGGCACCACTTCGGCGCTGGCCGAATCGGGCTGCGGCGTCCAGCGCAGGCGGCGCTGCAGCGCCTGTTCTTCACGGATGACCTGCGAGGCCTCGGCCTGCCGGCGGATGCGCTCGCGCGACAGCCAGGGATGCCCGAACAGCAGATAGAGCGGCAGGCCCAGCAGCGGCACGAAGCCGACCAGCAGCAGCCAGCTGCGCGCCGCGCCCGGCGTAGTGCGGGTGGGGATCCAGCACAGCGCCACCAGCCGGATCAGCCAGTCGATCAACAGCAGGTACGAGCCCAGCAGCCACTCGAACAGCATCGCGTCGCCCGTTGGGAGGTGTGGGGCCATTCTGCCCAGCGGGGTGTGCAGAGTCGAGCAGCGCTGGGGACAGCGTGCCGACCAACGGTCGGCACCCACGGGGTCGGAACGTGTCGACCAAGGTCGACACCTACCGGGGGCGGGGGGCACAAAAAAACCCGCCACGAGGGCGGGTTTTTTCGGAAGCGACCCGCAATCCTTGCGGATTACTTGATCTTGCCTTCCTTGTACGGGACGTGCTTGCGCACGACCGGATCGTACTTGGAGAATTCCATCTTCCCCGGGGTGTTCTTCTTGTTCTTGTCGGTCGTGTAGAAGTGACCGGTACCAGCGGTCGAAATCATACGGACCTTATCGCGCTTGCCTGCCATGATCGTCTACTCCTCAGACCTTTTCGCCGCGCGCACGCAGCTCAGCCAGAACGGAATCGATACCGTTCTTGTCGATGGTGCGCAGTGCATGCGCGGAAACACGAAGCTTCACCCAGCGGTTCTCGCTGGCAACCCAGAAGCGGCGCTCGTGCAGATTCGGCAGGAAACGACGACGGGTCTTGTTGTTGGCGTGCGAGACGTTGTTACCCGTCTGCACTCGCTTGCCGGAAACCTGGCATACGCGGGACATGGCGCACCTCGATAGTAAGTTGTGTCTCCCCGTAGCCCGGGGGACGGCGGCCTCGGTGGTTGCCCACCACACGTCAAGAGAATCAAAGGGTTACGCTGGCGTTGGGCGGCCGGGGACGTGCTCCCGGGGGCGCCGCCCGGCACGAAACCGGACACAGCGAGCCGCGCATTATGCACGCAATCAAGACCTTGCGCAACTTACCCACAGGCCACGCCTGAACACGATGACGGCGCCCTGCTCTCAGCGCAGGTGCGGTACCACCTGGGCCAGCAGGTGGGCATCCTTCAGTGCGCCATGCAGGCCGCGGGTGCCGGGAATACGCAGGCGCTGCAGCACATCATCGAGCTTGTTGGGCATGCCCGGCCAACGGCTGCGGGCCAGCTTCAGGCTGCAGGTCACGCGGCAGTGCTGGGCCAGCCCACCGGCGATGCCGGCCAGGCGCAGCTCGTTGTCGAGGAAGCCGACATCGAAGGTGGCGTTGTGCGCGACCATCTCGCTGCCACGCAGGAACTCCAGCAGTTCGGCGGCCTTGCTCGCAAACAGCGGCTTGCCCACCAGCATGGCATCGCTGATGCCGTGCACGCGCTGCGCGCCCCAGTCCACCTTCCGCTGCGGCTGCAGGTAGGTGTGGAACTGGCGGCCGCTGAGTTGTCCATCGACCAGTTCCACCGCCCCGATTTCAATCACCCGATGGCCCAGGCGATGCGAGATACCGGTGGTTTCGGTGTCCAGTGCGACGACGCGGCTCACGGCGCACGCCGGTATGCAGCGGCCGGCATGCGGCAGACAAGGGACGGTAGGGATGGCAGTGCGGTCATGCGGTGCTGGATCCTGTTGCGCGCGCCCCGTGCGGCGGGGGCAGATGAGGCGGGATTGTCCCACGCGGTGCGTCGGCAGGAGCGTGGATGAACACAGCGATGTCGGCATACTGGTGATTCACTGCGGAGGCTCCAATGCGACTGCTGGCCCTCACCTACGGCACCGAAGGCGATACGCGCCCGCTGGTCATGCTCTGCCATGGGCTGATCGCGGCCGGTCACGAGGTCATGCTGCTGGCCGACGGCGGCACCCTCGACAGCGCGAAGGCCTTGGGCGTCCCGCACGCCGCGCTGGAAGGCGACATCCACGACGAAGTGGTGGCGCTGGTCTCACGCGGCAATGGCGTGGCCGCCGCCAGCACCGGGCTGGCACGGATGGCGCTGCAACACGTCGCCGGTTGGATGCGCCAGGCCGATGCTGCAGCCGACGGCTGCGATGCGATCCTGACCGGTGGCCTGGCTGCGTTCGTCGGCATGAGCGTCGGCGAGCGTCGCGGCCTTCCGGTGATCGGCGCCGGCATGATCCCGCTGACGCCGACGCGCGCGTTCCGCTCGCCCTTCCTGCCGCCCGGACGCTCGCCGGGCTGGTTGAACCGGGCCAGCTATGGCCTGGTCAACGGCCTGATCTGGCGACAGTTCCGCGGCCCGATCAACACGGCCCGCCAGCACGCCGGGCAGCCGCCACGACGCTCGCTCTGGACCGGCTTGCCAATGCTGTACGGCATCTCGCCGCAGCTGCTGCCACCGCCTTCGGACTGGCCGGCCGACCACCTCGTGTGCGGCCAATGGTCGGCCCCTGCTGCGCCGTGGCATCCGTCGTGCGAACTGCAGGCTTTCCTCGATGCAGGACCGCCGCCGGTCTATCTGGGCTTCGGCAGCATGACCGGCTTCGAGCGCGAACGTGTGCTGCCGGCGCTGTTGTCGGCGCTGGCGCCGCGCCGCGTGCTGCTGTTTCCCGGTTGGGTCGGCGTGCCCGACATGACGCTGCCCGACTCGGTACGGGTGATCGGCCCGACCCCGCATGAAGCGTTGTTGCCGCGCTGCGCACTGGCGATCCACCACGGCGGCAGCGGCACCACGCATTCGGCATGCCGCGCCGGCATACCGTCGATGGTGATGCCGTTCGCCGCCGACCAGTTCTTCTGGGCCGATCGACTGCAGCACCTGGGCGTGGCACCGGCGCCACTGTCACCCAAGCGGTTGCAGCCGAACGTGTTGGCCGATGCACTGGCGTTCGCCGAGCATGCCGATACACGCGCACGGGCGGCCGCGCTGGGCGCTGCAATGGCGAACGAGGATGGAGTGGCATGCGGCGTGGCCGCACTCGAGCGGTGGCTCAGCCCAACGTCTCCACCACCCAATCAATGAACACCCGCAGCCGCTGGCTCATGTGCCGGTTCGGCGGGAACATCACGTGCATCGGCATCGGCGGCAGTTGCCAATCGTGCAGCACGGGCAGCAGCTCGCCGCGCGCCACATGCGGTTCGGCCATGTAGCTGGGCAGCGCGACCACGCCGAGGCCGGCCAGGCCAGCGGCCAGATAAGCGTTGCCATCATCGAAGCCGATTGAATGACGCCCCTGCACCTCGACGCGCTCGGCGCCACGCTGCGCGGTGAACACGCGGGCGCGGCCACTGCGTGGGCTGAGAAAACCGACCGTGTGGTGGTCCGGCCCTTCCAGCGCGCGCGGGTGTTCCGGCACACCGAACCGCTGCACATAGCCCGGGCTGGCATGGAAGCCGATCGGCAGGCGCGCCAGCGGTCGTGCCACCAGCGCGGGATCGGCAGGCGCGCCACCACGGATCACGCAATCGACGTTGTCGGCGATGACATCGACCTCGCGGTCGCTGACGCCGATGTCCAGCTGGATCTCCGGATAGCGCGCCTGGAAATCCGGCAATGCCGGCACCAGCCGCAGGCGCGCATACGGCCCCGGCACGTCGACGCGCAGGCGCCCGCGCGGTTGTGCGGCGGCCTCGCCCAGCCCCCCTTCAACCTCTTCCAGCTCGGCCAACAGGCGAACGATGCGCGGGTAATACGCCGCGCCATCGGCAGTGACGCTGACCCGGCGCGTGGTGCGGTTGAGCAGCCGCAACCGCAGATGCGCTTCCAGTTGCTGCACCAGCTGGGTGACCGTGGTGCGGCTGAGCTGCAGGGTGTGCGCGGCGCGGGTGAAGCTGCCGGTCTCCACCACCCGGGCGAACGCGCGCATCGCTTCGAAACGGTCCATGGCCGCGGCTGTGATTGTTTGGAATATGCAATCAATCTAGACCGATCATCACGGTTTATCCAGACAGCGACAGCGGGGAGGATGGTCCGCTCCCGTCTGGAATCCGTCCCATGTCCCACCGTGATGTTGTCTTTCCCGCCGGCCGGCAGGCGCTGTACGAGCGAAACCGCTATTCGCCGGCGATCCGATCCAATGGCTTCCTGTTCGTTTCCGGCCAGGTCGGCAGCCGCGAGGATGGCTCGCCCGAACCGGACTTCGAGACCCAGGTCCGCCGCGCCTTCGACAATCTCAACGCGGTGCTGGCCGCGGCCGGCTGCACGTTCGATGACGTGATCGACGTGACCGTGTTCCTGGTCGACCCGGAAACCAACTTCGAAAAGGCCTGGGCGATCGTGCCCGAGTACTGGGGCCAAGCGCCGCACCCGACCCTGACCGGCATCGGCGTGACCTGGCTGTATGGGTTCCAGTTCGAGATCAAGGTGATCGCCAAGCTGCCTGCGGACAGGTAGTGCCGGCCGCTGGCCGGCAACGGCGGGCGATTGCCTGCGCTCATGAGGTTGCCGGCCAGCGGCCGGCACTACCTGGGATCGCAGGCTGGGCGTCGAAAGGCATGCCGACCAAGCTCGGCACCTACCAGAGCCGAAGGCGCCATCCAGTGGCGTACCCCGCACCTGAACGGGAGGTTCCGACGAATTCCCGAGGTGGCCATTGATATTGTATCCACCGAAAACCGCTTGCTAGCCTCCCCTCCATGCGCCGGATCGCCCGCCACCTTCGTTCGACCCTGCTGATGCTGCTGATGGCGGCATTCGTGGTCGTGCCGGTGGCTGATGTGCTGGCGTGTGCGGTGGAACCGCACGACAGCACCGTGGTGCATGTGGAAGCCGGTGCCGAAGATGCCGACGGTGACACTGACAACGACGGCAAGCACGCCGCTGCCTGCAGCCACAACCACTGCCACCACTCCAACCTGAGCCTGCCGGCGAGCACCTTCGCCGCCTTTGGCGCGCCGCAACCGGCGCGCTGGACGAATGCAGGCGATGCGGCGACCTATGCGGTCGCCCAGGACGAACTGGCACGTCCTCCCCGGGCGTGAGTTGAGCGCGTCCCGCAATCGCGGGCTCCCGTTTCACTCACAACCGGAATCCCCCTATGTCGATCCTGACACGTCGGTCGCCGCGCGCGGCCGGGCTGGTCGTCGCCGTGCTGCTGGGCCTGATCCCCGCCGCACAGGTCGCCGCACAAGCCGCACCTTCGTACGACACCCTGCTTGAACGCCTGGACCAGCTGCCCGGCGCCCGCGTCGGCGCGGCATTGGCCGAGGCGGCCGACGCCCGCGCCGACCAGGCCCGGGCGCTGCCCAATCCATCCCTTTCCTGGTCCGCCGAAAACGCTTGGGGCACAGGCTCCTACGGCGGCATGGGCCGGGCCGACACAGTGCTTACCCTGTCCCAGCCTCTGGAGGTCTGGGGCCAGCGCGGCGCGCGCGTCCGCGCCGCCCACGCCGAGGCACAGGCCGCTGCCTTGCGGGGTTCGCAGAGCCGCAGCGATGTCGCCAGCCAGTTGGCGGCGATCTACGCACAGGCGGAAAGCGCCCTGCGTCGCTACACGCTGGCCGAAGAAGCGCTGAGCCTCACCCGCGACGATGCGGCGGCGGTCACCGCCATGGTCAAGCATGGCCGCGAGCCGCAGTTGCGTGCCGTGCAGGCACAGAGTGAAGTGGCCAATGCCAGCGCCGCGCTGGATGAGGCGCAGGCCTTCCGCGACGCCGCGCTGGCCCGCCTGGCCGGTGCGGCCCTGCTGGATGCACCGGTGCAGACCATCGACAACAGTCTGCTCGATCGCGCACCGCCAGCACCGCGTGGCGCCATCGATGTGGCTCTGGCCGTGCGTGTGGCCGAAGCCGAAGTTGATGCGGCCGGTCGTCTGGTCGACGTCGAGCGCAAGCGCGCCCTGCCCGACCTCAGCGTTACCGCCGCGCAGACGCGTTTCCGCGAGGACCGCGAACAGGCCTACACGCTCGGCGTCAGTCTCTCGATCCCGTTGTTCGACCGCAATCGTGGTGGCATCCGCGCCGCCAGTGCCGAACAGCGCGCGGCCGAAGCACGCTTGGACCAGCAGCGGCGCGACAGCGAAGCCGAACGCTTGTCGGCGGTAGCGGGCCTGAAGGCCGCCGGCAGCCGCACCCGCGCCGCCGACGAAAGCGTGGTCGCCGCCGAGGAAGCCTATCGGCTGGCGCGCATCGGCTTCGACGCCGGGCGCATCTCGCAGCTGGAACTGCGCAGCACCCGCAGTGCCCTCATCGCCGCCCGCGGCACCGCCGTGGACGCGCGCCTGTCGCGCGTCGGCGCGGAAATCGATCTCGCCCGCCTCGAAGGGCGCGCACCCTTTGTGGAGGCCCGATGAACCTGTCCCGTTCTTTCCCGCTGGTTGGCGGCTTGTTGCTGACTGCATTGCTGGCCGGTTGTTCTGGTAACACACAGGCCCCGGCAGTCTCGGAGCCCGCCGGCAAGGCAACGGCCGACGATGGCCATGGCCACGCCGCCGACAGCACCGACGCCAAGGCCGAAACCGGCAACGCAGCAGATGCCGATGAAGGCGTGGTGCAGCTGACGCCAGAGCAGATCAAGGCATCCGGCATCGACGTGGTGGCCGTCGGCCGCGGCGGCGGTGGTTCGACGCGGCTGTCCGGCCGGGTGGAACCGTCGATCGGTGCACGTGCCTCGGTCGCTTCCACCGTGACCGGTCGCGTGGAGCGCGTGCTGGTCGCACCGGGCACGGCAGTGAAGCAGAACCAGACGCTGGCGATCGTGGTCAGTGGCGAGGCGGCAGTGTTCCGCGCCAATGCGGTTGCCGCCGCCGCGGAGGCCGAGGCGGCGCGCCTGGCCCACGGCCGCGACAAGGCGCTGGTCGAACAGGGCGTGGTCGCTCGCCAGGAACTGGAAACCTCACGCGCGCGCTCGCTGGCGGCGCAGGCGCAGGCCGCTGCCGCGCAGGCACAGGCCGCCGCCACCGGTTCGCCCGACAGCAGCGGCCGCGTGCGCATCACCAGCCCGGTGGCCGGCATCGTCGGCAACGTGCAGGTCACGCCCGGCGGCGTGGTGGCGGCCGGCAGCCCGGTGGCCGACGTCGCCGATCCGTCGATGAACGAGCTGGTGTTCACCGCGCCACCGGCGCTGGCCGCGCAGGTCACGCCGGGCATGACGCTGGAAGTGACCGTGCCGGGCGGCAGCTTCAGTGCCACCGTCACCGGTTCGGCCGCCGATGTGCGCCAGCAGGGTGGCGTGGCGGTGATCCGTGCCATGCCGGTGGATGCCGCATTGCCACCGGCCGGTTCGCCGGTGTCGGCGGTGGTGGTCACCGACGGCAAGGACGGCGCGTTGAGCGTGCCGGCTGATGCGGTACAGAACGTCGGCGGCAGCAGCGCGGTATTCGTCGCCGTCCAGGGCGGCTTCAAGGTGCAGCCGGTACTGGCCGGCCGACGTGCCGGTGACCGCATCGAGATTCTCGGCGGCTTGAACGGCGACGAACGCATCGTCGGTGCCAACGCGTTCCTGCTCAAGGCCGAACTGGCCAAGGGCGAAGCCGAGCACGGGCACTGAGGACCTTCCATGTTCAAGCTCATCATTGAAACCGCGGTACGCCACCGCTGGCTGGTCGTGGCCCTGGCTGCACTCGTTGCCGCCGTGGGCCTGTTCCAGCTCGGCAAGCTGCCGATCGATGCGGTACCGGACATCACCAACCGCCAGGTGCAGATCAATACGGTGGCACCGGCACTGACGCCCGAGCAGATCGAGCGACAGGTGACCTATCCGCTGGAAACCGCGCTGGCCGGCATCCCCGGCCTGACCACCACCCGTTCGCTGTCGCGCAATGGTTTCTCGCAGGTCACCGCGATCTTCACCGATGCCACCGACATCTACTTCGCCCGCCAGCAGGTGGCCGAGCGCATGCGCGAGGCCGCCGAAGCGCTGCCCGAGGGTGCCTCGCCGATGCTGTCGCCGGTCACCACCGGCCTCGGCGAGGTGTTGATGTGGACGGTGGACTTCACCGCGTTCGACCCTGCGAAGCTGGCCAAGCCCGGTGAAGCCGGCTGGCAGGCCGGCGAGGTCTACCGCACGCCGGAAGGCAACCTGCTGCGCACGCCGGAAGAACGCGCCACCTACCTGCGCACCGTGCAGGACTGGATCATCGCGCCACAGATGCGCTCCAGCCCCGGGCTGGCGGGCGTGGACACCGTCGGTGGCTACGTGAAGGAATACGGCGTGCATCCGGACAGCGCGCGGTTGGCCGCGCATGGCCTGGGCCTGGCTGATCTGGTGACGGCCCTGCAGCGCTCCAACGTACAGGCCGGTGCCGGCTTCGTTCAGCGCGCCGGCGAAGGCCTGGTGGTGCGTGCCGACGGTCTGGCACTGACCACCGACGATCTGGCACAGGCGCCGGTAGCCACCCGCAACGGCGTGGTGGTGCGGGTGGCCGATGTGGCCGATGTCGGCCTCAGCCGCGCACCGCGCCTGGGTGCGGCCAGCCGCAACGGCCATGAAGCCGTGCTCGGTACCGCGCTGATGATCGCCGGCGGCAACAGCCGCACCGTGGCCCAGGCGGCCGCCACACGGCTGCAGCAGGTGAATGCCTCGCTGCCGGCGGACATCGTGGCCGCGCCGGTGCTGGACCGCAGCGTGCTGGTCAATTCCACCATCAAGACCGTGGCCAGGAACCTCACCGAGGGCGCGCTGCTGGTGGTGGTGGTGCTGTTCCTGCTGCTCGGCAACCTGCGCGCGGCGACGATCACCGCACTGGTGATCCCGCTGTCGTTCCTGTTCGCGGTGATCGGCATGAACCGCTTCGGCATCAGTGGCAACCTGATGAGCCTGGGTGCGCTGGACTTCGGCATCCTGGTGGACGGCGCGGTGATCGTGATCGAGTCGACGCTGCTGATGCTGGGCCAGCGTCGTGCCGAACTTGGCCGTGCGTTGACCGCGATGGAGCGCCTGCGCGTAGCGGCCGATTCGGCGCGAAAGATGGCACGACCGGCAGCGTTCGGCCAGCTGATCATCCTGCTGGTGTTCGCACCGATCCTCACCCTGGAAGGGGTGGAGGGCAAGACGTTCCACCCGATGGCCGCCACGTTCATGCTGGCCCTGGTGGGTGCCTTCATCTTCTCCTTCACCTTCGTGCCGGCGATGGCCGCGCTGATGGTGCTCGAGCCGAAGCCGAAGGAAGGCGAGGCACACAGTGATGATGGCCAGCACGAAACGACGCTGATCCGCGTGCTGCGTGGACGCATCGAGCCGATCATCCGCCAGGCCGTCGCGCGGCCGCGCGCAGTGATCGCCGGTGCAGCGTTGATGCTGCTGGTGGGCATTGGTTCGTTCGGCCTGCTCGGCCGCGAATTCATGCCTACCCTGGATGAAGGCAACGTGGCGATGCAGGCACTGCGCGTCCCGTCTACTTCGCTGGAGCAATCGCTGGCGATGCAGCTGGCACTGGAGAAGGCCATCGCCCAGCAACCGGAAGTGGAAACGGTGTTCTCGCGTACCGGCACCGCCGAAGCGGCAATCGACCCGATGCCGACCAACATTTCCGACAGCGTGATCGTGCTCAAGCCGCGTGCGGACTGGCCCGATCCGACGCTGGGCAAGGAGGCGCTGGTGGCCCGCTTCGAAGAACTGGCCGGCCAGCAGCTGGGCAACAGCTTCGAGTTCAGCCAGCCGATCGAGCTGCGCTTCAACGAGCTGATTTCCGGCGTGCGCACCGACCTGGCAGTGATGATCTTCGGCGATGACTTCAGCCAGCTGCAGAAGGTGGCCGACCAGGTGGCGCTGAAGCTGCGCGCGGTGGAGGGCGCGGCCGATGTGCGGGTGGAGCAGATTTCCGGCCTGCCCACGCTCAACGTCAAGATCGACCATGTAGCGGCAGCGCAGTACGGGCTGACCGCCGCCGACGTCAGCGATGCGCTGTCCACCGGCATCGGCGGCACGGCAGCCGGCAAGATCTTCGAGGGCGACCGTCGCTTCGATGTGGTGGTGCGTCTGGATGACAGCGCACGCAACGACCCGGATCAGCTGGCCTCGCTGCCGATCGCCACGCCGGCCGGCGTGGTGATTCCGCTGTCCTCGGTGGCGCGCATCAGCGTCAGCGAAGGGCCGAACCAGATCAGCCGCAACAACGGCAGCCGCCGGGTGGTGGTGCAGGCCAATGTGCGCGGCCGCGACCTCGGCGGATTCGTTGGCCAAGCACAGGCCACCGTGGCCGACGTGGCGCTGCCGCCCGGTGCGTACCTGACCTGGGGTGGCCAGTTCGAGAACCTGCAGCGCGCGGAGAAGCGCCTGGCCACGGTGGTGCCAGTGGTATTCCTGCTGATCGGCAGCCTGCTGTTCATGGCCCTGCGCAGCGGCAAGGAAGCGGTGCTGGTGTTCAGCTGCGTGCCGCTGGCGCTGGTCGGCGGCATCCTCGCCCTGCTGCTGCGCGGCATGCCGTTCTCGGTGTCGGCCGCAGTGGGCTTCATCGCTGTGTCCGGCGTGGCCACGCTCAACGGCCTGGTGCTGATGCAGGCGATCCGCGAGCGTCTGGACGCCGGTGACGTGCCGATGATGGCCGCAATCAACGGTGCATCCAGCCGTATCCGCGCGGTGCTGACCACCGCACTGGTGGCCATCGTCGGCTTCATTCCGATGGCGATCGCCAGTGGTTCCGGTGCGGAAGTGCAGAAGCCGCTGGCGACGGTGGTGATCGGTGGCTTGATCACCGCCACGGTGCTGACCCTGCTGGTGCTGCCGACCTTCGCCGCGCGCGTGGCGAAGGTGCGCGTGGCAGGGTGAGATGAGAGGGGGTCGGAGCCCTTTCCAGCGGAAAGGGATCCGACCCGCAGCAGGGTCGGATCCCCGCCGCTCTGGCGGGGCTCTGACCCGGTCACACCGCGATCAGGCCTTCTTGCGCTCGGCAATGTACGCCTGGATCTGCTGCTCCAGCACCGGCAACGGCACCGAACCCTGCTTCAGCAGCGTGTCGTGGAAGCCCTTGACGTCGAACTTGTCGCCCAACTCCTTCTCGGCCTGCGCACGCAGGCGCACGATGGCGATCTCGCCGAGCTTGTAGCTCAACGCCTGCCCCGGCCAGGAAATGTAGCGATCCACTTCGGTGGTCACTTCGTGCTCACTCAGCGCCGTGTGGTCACGCAGGTAGGCCAGCGCCTGCTCGCGGCTCCAGCCCTTGCTGTGCACGCCAGTGTCGATCACCAGGCGCGTGGCGCGCCACATCTCGTAGGTCAGGCGACCGAAATCCTCGTACGGGGTTTCGTAGATGCCCATTTCCACGCCCAGCTTCTCGCAGTACAGCGCCCAACCTTCGCCATAGGCGGAGATGTAGGCATTGCGGCGGAACTCCGGCAGGTTCTTCTGCTCGGCAGCGATGGCACCCTGCAGTGCATGGCCCGGGTCGGATTCGTGCAGGGTCAACGCCGGCAGGTTGTACAGCGGGCGCGACGGCAGGTTGTAGGTGTTGAGCCAGTAGGTGCCCATGCCACCACGGCCGGCGGTCCAGAACGGCGCGATGTCCGGCGGCACCGGCACGATGGTGAAGCGCGCGCGCGGCAATGTCATGTACTTGCCGAGCTGGCCATCGGCGCGCTTGGAGATCCATGCGGCGCGCGACAGCAGTTCTTCCGGCGTCTTGGCATAGAACTGCGGGTCGGTACGCAGGAAGGTCAGGAACTCGGCAAAGCTGCCCTTGAACTTCACCTGCTTGATGATGTCGTTCATTTCCTTCTGGATGCGTGCCACTTCATCCAGCCCGATGCGGTGGATCTCGTCCGGCGACAGATCCAGCGTGGTGTATTCGTGGATCTGCTGCTTGTAGTACGCCTTGCCGTCAGGCATCGCTTCGGCGGCCAGGGTGGTACGCGCCTGTGGCACGTATTCGTTGACGAAGAAAGTGCGCAGTTGCTGGAACGCCGGCACCACCTTGCCGCTGATCGCCGCGCGGGCCTGTGCCTGCAGCTTGGCCTGCTCGGCAGCCGGGACGGTGTTGGGCAGCTTCTTGAACGGCGCGTACAACGGCGATTCGGTCGGGTCCTTCAGTTCGGCGACAGTGGCGATGGACACCTCGCGGCCATCGAGCACCGCACGCGGCACGCTGAAGCCGCGCTTCAGGCCGGCACGCATGTTCCCGGTCTGCTGGTCGAAGTAGCGCGGCACATCATTCAGGCGCGCGATGTAGTTCTGGTAGTCCTGCACGGTCTTCATTTCGCGCCGGGCCATGAAGGACAGGTTGGACCAGAACGAGGAATCGGCGTTGAACGGCATCTCGTAGCCGCGCAGGCGCACTTCTTCGGCCAGGTTGAACACCTGGTCGCGGTAGATCGCGTAGTTGACCTGGTTGTCGGGCGAAAGGGTCTTCGGGTCGATCTTCTTCAGCGCGGCCAGGGTCTGGTCCCATACCTCCAGGCGTGCCTGCTGCGCGGCCGGGCCGACGTCGGGCATGCGGGTGGCATTGGCCGGCGCGTCTTCGTCCTCGCTGGCCTCGCCGCCGCCTTGCTGGCGCCACTTCCATTCCTTCTCGTACAGCGCGCGGAAGGCGGCATCGGCGGGCGACTCGGTAGCCACGCTGGCCGGCGCGACGGCGGTGGGTGCTGCGGCCAGGGCCACGGCAGGGGCAGACAGGGCGATCAGCAGGGCTACGGCAAGACGGGTTTTCACAAGCACAGGTTCCCGGGAAGGCAGACCCCGATCATGGCACCCCGCACCGCGCATGGCATGGGACGAAGGTCCTGCCTGGGCCTAGCCCTCGTAGCTGCCAACCTTGGTTGGCAGGCGGGGAGACCCAGCGCCGAAGGCGTGTGGTAGCGCGGGGCCATGCCCCGCGAGCGCGCAGCGCGGCCGATGTTGGCCGCCATCCCACAGCCGCCGGGCATGGCCCGGCGCTACCACAGCGGTGCCCACCAAGGTCGGCGTCACCTGGGCACTCAGCGTCATCAGGCTGCCGACCACGCTCATGTACCAGAACAGCCGCGGGATCACCGGCTTGCCGGCGCGCGTGGTAGCGCGGGGCCATGCCCCGCGAGCGCGCAGCGCGGCCGATGTTGGCCGCCATCCCACAGCCGCCGGGCATGGCCCGGCGCTACCACGGCGGCGCCTGCGTGGCCGCTCTGGTAGCTGCCAACCTTGGTTGGCACCCGGAGAAAACCAGCGCCGACCAAGGTCGGCGTCTACCAGGGCGTCAGTGACTGGCCTTGTCCCGCTTCCAGCCGCGATGCTTGATGTCCAGCTGCAGGCTGTACAACGCGGTGAACGCCGGGAACAGGTTCTGCAGCACGCCCACCGAGTCCTGCTTGGCCGAGAACAGGAAGTAGCTCAGCGTCATCAGGCTGCCGACCACGCTCATGTACCAGAACAGGCGCGGGATCACCGGCTTGCCGGCGCGCTTGGAGGCGACGAACTGGACCAGCCAGCGGCCACCGAACATCAACGCGCCGGTGTAGCCGATCAGCTTCCAACCGGTCACATGCAGGCCGGTCCAGTACAACCAGGTCAGCGGCTGGTCCAGCCAGTGCAGCTCCAGATCCATCAACGCTCCTCCACCGCGGTGCGCTTGCTGCGGGTGATCAGCCAGGCCACGCCGCGCAGATCACGGATGCCGACCAGCGCGCGGCCCAGGTTGTTGTACTTGGACACGCCGGCCGTACGGTGGCGATGGTTGACCGGCACGCTGGTGGTCTTCCAGCCGGCACGCTGCATCAGCGCCGGCAGGTAGCGATGCATGTGGTCGAAGTACGGCAGATCGAGGAAGGCGTTGCGCTCGAACAGCTTGATGCCGCAGCCGGTATCGGGGGTGTCATCGCGCAGCATGCGCGCGCGGATGGCATTGGCCCACTTGCTGGCCCAGCGCTTGCTGCCGCTGTCCTGGCGGTTGACGCGCCAGCCGGCGAACAGCTTCACCTGGGCATCGGCCGCATCACGGGCGTCCAGCAGCCTGGGGATGTCGGCCGGATCGTTCTGGCCATCACCGTCGAGGGTGGCGATCCACGGCGCACGCGCGTGCTTGACGCCGGTACGTACCGCGGTGCTCTGCCCGCTTTGCGAGACGTGGTGCAGCACGCGCAGCTCCGGCGTGGTGGCCTTCAGGCCCTGCAGCACGGCCAGGGTGTCATCGCGCGAATGATCGTCGATGTAGACGATCTCGAACGGCAGCCGTCCGCGCAGTGCAGCGGTGATTTCGGCCACCAGGGGCGCGACGTTGTCGCGCTCGTTGAATACGGGGACAACGACGGACAGCTCGGGTTGGCTCATGGGGGGACTCGGCCAAGGAGGGACAAAGACCGCGCATTTTCCGAAGCCGAGGTTATCCGAAGATGAATCCGGCGGCGTGAGGATCGGTTTTCAGGCGCGATCAGCAAAATACTCGCGACACCACTGCACCACCGGCGGCAGGCCCTGTTCGATCGGCATGACCGGTTCGTAGCCAAATGCGTCATGTGCGCGCCGGGTATCGGCCATCGTGCGCACCATGTCACCCGGCTGCATCGGCTTGTAGACCTTCTGCGCGGGGCGACCGGCGGCCTGCTCGATCACGCCGATGAAGCGCTCCAGCTCGACCGGCGTGTGGTTGCCGAGGTTGAACACCCGGTGCGGCACCGGACCATCAGCCGGATGCGCGAGGGCGCCGAGAATACCGGCCACGATGTCGGAGACATGTGTGAAATCGCGCTGCATGCGGCCTTCGTTGAACACATCGATCGAACGGCCAGCCAGCACCGCGCGCGAGAACAGCAGCGGCGCCATGTCCGGCCGGCCCCACGGGCCATACACGGTGAAGAAGCGCAGGCCGGTGGCACGCAGGCCATACAGCTGTGCGTAGGTGTAGGCCATCAGTTCATTGGCGGCCTTGGTAGCGGCGTACAGCGAGCGCGGCTGGTCCACGCGCTGGTCTTCGGAAAACGGGGGCGTGGCCGAATCGCCGTACACCGAACTGCTGGACGCATACACCAGATGCTGCACGCCACGATGGCGGCACAGCTCGAGCATGTTGACGAAGCCGACCAGGTTGCTGTCGACGTAGGCGTGCGGGTTTTCCAGCGAATAGCGCACGCCGGCCTGCGCGGCCAGGTGGATCACCGCAGTCGGCTGTACTTCCTCGAACAGCGCGGCCAGGCCGTCGCGGTCGGTCAGGTCCAGCGTGCGCAGATCCAGCGTCGGGCACAGCGCGGCCACGCGGTCGCGCTTGATCTGTGGGTCGTAGTAATCGTTGAAGTTGTCCAGGCCGACCACCGACTGGCCCGCATCAAGCAGGGCACGGGCGGTGTAGGCACCGATGAAGCCGGCTGCGCCGGTGAGCAGGATGGTCATTGCGGTGAGCCTGGAATTCAACGGTCAATTCAATAGTGATGGCGTCTGATGGTACGCGCAGGGCCTAGAACAGGCCGAAACGCTTCTTGGCCACATTGGTGCGCCCCGGCTGGATGACATCCTGGATGTTCTTCGCATCGAAGCGATCCAGCAGGGTTTCCGAATCCTTTTTCAGCTTCAGGTCCATCTCTTCCGGGTACAGCGGCACGATCGCCATGAACTCGATGGTGGTGCCGTCTTCCAGTGCCAGCGTGCCGAAGTCGTCCGGGGTCGTGACCGGCGGCAGCACGATGGCGCCATCGAACCCCACGCCCGGTGCATAGGGCTCGGACGGATGGCCGTTGGGAATGGTGTGGCCGAAGCCCAGCCAGGTGTCGTACTCGTGCGGCAGCCGCGCCAAGGTCTTCAACAGGCGCACCGGCCAATAGTTGCGCTCATCCTCGAAGGCATCCTGGGTGATCGGCCAATCCGCCGGCAGGGTCACCATCAGTTCCATGTGCCGGGGGGCGTCCACCTCGTCGGGCACGGCCATCGGCAGGTCGCTCATGCCCGAGGTCACCAGCCGCAGGTACGGGCACTCGTCGGTGGCGGGCACCACATGCACGTCGATGTGCACGATATCGGAGATGATTTCATGGAAGACGCCGGAGATCGGGCCCAGATGGCGCTCGATGTGCGCGCTGATCTCCTCGATGTGCGACTCCCCCTGGGCCGGGGTGAAGTCCTTCTCGCGGCTGTGCACGAGGATCGGGCTGCCGCCCGGGCTGACGTCGTCTACTTCAATGGTCATGTCCTGCTCCCTGGATGAGCCACGGGGCGGAGCGGCCCACCTGCGGTGGACGACGCGGCCTCCGGCACGCGCGGCGGTGCGTTCCCTGCAATCGACGGCACACGGCAGGAACAGGCCGTGCGCCCATGAAGATGCGCCGGGGTCAGCCCTGGCGCGTGCGCAGCCGCTCCAGCACGCCATCGAGCGTGTCCAGGTTGGCGTAATGGATGATCAGCTTGCCCTTGCCGCCGCGGCCATGGTTGATCGCAACGGAAGTCCCCAGCACTTCGGACAGCTCGGTTTCCAGCGAGGCGATGTCGGCCTGCTGCACCTTGGCCACCGGCTGCGGACGGTTGCTCGGCACCTTGCCGGCGGCAAACGCCTGCGCGCGGCGCTCGACCTCGCGCACCGACCAGCCTTCGTCGGCCGCTTCCTGGGCCAGCTTGCTGGCCAGTTCCGGGGCCAGCGTCAGCAGCGCGCGGGCGTGCCCCATCTCCAGCCGGCGCGTTTCCAGCAGCAGGCGGATGGCGATCGGCAGCTCCAGCAGGCGCAGCAGGTTGGACACCGCCGCGCGCGAGCGACCGACGGCCTCGGCGGCCTCGGCATGGGTCAGGGTGAATTCGCTGATGAGGCGCTGCAGCGCTTCGGCTTCTTCCAGCGGGTTGAGGTCTTCGCGCTGGATGTTCTCGATCAGCGCCATCGCGATGACGGTGCGGTCTTCCAGCTCGCGCACCACCACCGGCACTTCGTCCAGGCCGGCCAGCTGCGAGGCGCGCCAGCGACGTTCACCGGCGACGATCTCGAAGTTGCCTGCCGGCAGCTGGCGCACCAGGATCGGCTGGATCACGCCCTGCGACTTGATCGAGTCGGCCAGTTCGGACAGCTTGCCCTGGTCCATCTCGCGACGCGGCTGGTACTTGCCCGGCTGCAGCTGGCCTACCGGCAGCTTGCGCAGCACTTCACCGGGCAGCGGCTCGATCACCGCCGTACTGGCCTGCACCTGGCTGACCGCGCCCTTCGGACCGAGCAGTGCGTCCAGGCCGCGGCCGAGGCCTCGCTTCTTGGCTGCAGGCTTGCTGCTGGTCATCAGACGGTCTCCACGGCCTTGGTGGCCTTGTTGCGTTCGTTGTTGCGACGGATGATCTCGCCGGCCAGGCCGAGGTAGGCCACGCCACCGCGCGAAGCACGATCGTAGCCGACGATGCTCTGGCCATGGCTGGGCGCCTCGGCCAGGCGCACGTTGCGCGGCACGATGGTGCGGAACACCCGGTCGCCGAAGTGCTCGGTGAGCTCGGCCGACACGGCATTGGCCAGGTTGTTGCGCACGTCGAACATGGTGCGCAGCACGCCTTCGATCTCCAGCGCCGGGTTGAGGTTGGCACGCAGCGCTTCGATGGTTTCCACCAGCGCGCTCAGGCCTTCCAGTGCGTAGTACTCGCACTGCATCGGCACGATCACCGAATCGGCGGCGGCCAGTGCGTTGAGGGTCAGCAGCGAGAGCGCCGGCGGGCAGTCGATCAGGATGTAGTCGTACTCATCGCGGATCGGTGCCAGCGCGCGCTTCAGGCGCTGCTCGCGCTCGCTCTGCGCCATCAGCTGGATCTCGGCCGCGGTCAGGTCGATGTTGCCCGGCAGCAGGTCGTAGCCTTCGGCGGTCTGCACGCGCACGTCGGCGGCGCTGGACTCGCCCAGCAGCAGGTCGTAGGTGGAGGAGACCAGCTCGCGCTTGTCCACGCCACTGCCCATGGTCGCGTTGCCCTGGGAATCCAGGTCGACCAACAGCACGCGCTTGGGTGCGTTGGCCAGGGAAGCGGCCAGGTTGACGGCGGTCGTGGTCTTGCCGACGCCACCCTTCTGGTTGGCGATGGCGATGATGCGGGCCATGCGGGTGTGCCTCGTCGACGTGTGCTGGGACCGGTCATTATGCGTACAACCGGGCCCGTGCGGAAATCGTGGATCGCCAACCGCTTGTTCCACAAGGGGCGGGCGGCGGGGTTCAGGGACCTGTGACGGTGACCAGATGGCGTTCACCGGCCAGGCCGGGCACGCTCAGCGGGACCACCTCGCGCACCTGCCAACCGGCCGGCAGCGCTGCGATCTCCTCATGCGGGTAGACGCCTTTCATGGCCAGCAACACGCCACCGGGGCGCAGCAGGTGGCCACCGACGCGGACGATGCCGGCCAGGGTGTCCATCGCGCGCGCGGTCAGCTGGTCGTAGCTGCCTGGCTCGGCCAGCGCTTCGGCGCGCGATTCGGCCACGCGGGCATTGCCCAGGCCCAGCTGGCGCACGGCCTCGCGCATGAAGCGGGCCTTCTTGCCGTTGCTTTCCACCAGGGTGACCTGCAGGCCCGGGCAGGCGATCGCCAGCGGGATGCCCGGCAACCCGGGGCCGGTACCGAGGTCGGCCAGGCTGCCATCGGCCACGAACGGCTGCATCGCCAGCGAATCGAGCAGATGGCGGGTGACCATTTCCTGCGGATCGCGGATGGCGGTGAGGTTGTAGGTGCCGTTCCAGCGGTGCAGCAGCGCCAGGTAGCGCAGCAGCGGCGGGGCCAGCTCGGCGGCCAGGCCCATGCTGGCCAGGCCCTGCTGCAGCGTGTTCGCTACGCCGGCGGGAAGATCGTGTTCGCTCATGCCGGCATTATCGCCGGTTTTCGCCGTTGATTCGCCGATTCACTGCGGATACCAGGCCAATGCGGCGCGGAATTGTCCGCTGGCCTGCCATTCGTGCAGGTGCCAGCGCGCGGCCTCGCCCAGCGCCGGGTCACACCAGCGCAGGTGCAGGGCGCCATCGTCGGCCGGGGCCAGCTGCAGGCGGTGCAGGCCGAAGGAAATGCCCTGCCCGTGCGCCTTCAGCATCGCTTCCTTGGCACACCAGACGCGGAAGAACCAGTGTTCGCGGTCGGCCTCGTCCAGGCCCTGCAGCCAGGCCACTTCGTCGGGATGGAAGAAGCGCTGGATGATTTCCAGCATGCGCGGGCGCGGCCGCAGCAGTTCCAGGTCCACGCCCAGCCGCACGCCCTCGCCCAGCGCTACCAGCAGCACCTCGCCGCTGTGGCTCCAGCCGGTGCCGTAGTGGGCGAGCGCGCCGCTCAGTTCCGGCCGGCCCTTGTCGTCGCGCACCAGCGGCAGCGCATCCGGATCGCCCCCCAGGGCCTGTGCCAGCACCTGCCGGGCCTGCGGCTCACCGCGCTGGCCGGGGACGTGCGGGCAGCGCCAGACGGTAACCGGACCAAACCGCCAGGGGCCCTCAAGGGTGGCTGGCAGGCTCATCCGCACGCGCCCATCACAGGATTGCACAGCGGGTTCACGGCATTGCGCGTCAACTGGACGCGGTTATCCACCGGAGAGTCGATCATGGGCATCATCATCTGGCTGATCGTCGGCGGCATCGTCGGCTGGCTGGCAAGCATCATCATGAAGCGCGATGGCCAGCAGGGCATCATCCTCAACATCGTGGTGGGCATCGTCGGCGCACTGATTTCCGGCTGGCTGTTCGGCGGCGGCATCAATGAAGCGATCACCCTGCGCACGTTCCTGTTCTCGCTGATCGGCGCGGTGATTCTTCTGGCCATCGTCAACCTGTTCACCCGCAAGAGCATACGCTGACGCGGCGGTAGTGCCGGCCGCTGGCCGGCAGATGCATCGCAACGGGCCCGGCAATCGCCGGGCCCCGTTCGTTCAACCCAATTCCACCCACGCCGGCGCATGATCGCTGGGACGTTCCCAGGTGCGCGGCTCGCGGTCGATGCCCGAGGCCACCGCAGTGCCCTTCAGCGCGTCGGAGACCAGGGTGAGGTCGATGCGCAGGCCGAGGTTGCGGCGGAAACCCGCTGCGCGGTAGTCCCACCAGCTGAAGGTGCCGGCCTCATCGTTGTGCAGGCGGAAGCCATCGTGCAGGCCCAGCTGCAGCAGCTTGTTCAGTGCGCCGCGCTCGGCAATGGAGGTCAGGATGTGGTTGTCGTTCCACACCTCCGGGTCATGCACGTCGCGCGCATCGGGGGCGATGTTGAAGTCGCCCATCACGATCAGCTTCGGATGCCGCTGCAGTTCTTCGGCGATCCACGCGTGCACCGCCTCCAGCCAGCGCAGCTTGTACTCGTACTTGTCGGTGCCCACGTCCTGGCCGTTGACCACGTACAGGTTGATCACCCGCAGGTCGCCGAAGGTGCCGGCGATGACCCGCTTCTGCTCGTCCTCGAAGCCGGGAATGCCGATCTGCACGTCCTGCGCCGGCTCGCGCGACACCAGCGCCACGCCGTTGTAGGTCTTCTGCCCGGCGAACACGCTGCGGTAACCGGCGGCGACCAGCGCCGAGTCGGGGAACTTGTGGTCCTCCAGCTTGGTTTCCTGGATGCCGACGATGTCCGGGCCGAAGTCCTTGAGCCACTGCTCCAGGTGCGGCAGGCGGACATTGAGCGAATTGACGTTCCACGAGGCGATTTTCATGCGGGCATTCTACCCGGGTGGGCTTGGGTAGAGGCCGACCTTGGTCGGCGCTTTGCTTCCCGCTGTTGCCTTCGTAGAGGCCGAACTTGGTCGGCGCTTGGGGTTCACGCGCGCCAACCAAGGTTGGCCCCTACCAGAACGGGCCGCGCGGGTTGGCCCCTACCGGTAGTGCCGGCCGCTGGCCGGCAACCCGATGACCCTTCCAGCAAGACCCTGCACCTGCCGGCCAGCGGCCGGCACTACCACTGGATGCACGCCTTGCCTGGATTCACCGCAGCAGCAGTTTCAACAACCCCGCAATCTTCGAATACGGTGGCCGCAGCCGATCACTGGCCGCCCAGCGCGACTGCCACAGCACCGGCAACAGCTTGCTCATCGCTTCAAACCCGGCCCGCCCGTGGTACGCCCCCATGCCACTGGCGCCCACCCCACCAAACGGCAAGCCATCGGCGGCGAAATGCAGCAGGGTGTCGTTGACCGTGACCCCGCCGGCCAGCACCTGGCCGAGAATGCGCTCCACCGTGGCCGTGTCGTGGCTGAAGGGATACAGTGCCAGCGGCCGGTCGCGGGCCACGATGTCGGCCAGCGCCGCATCCAGGTCCGGATAGGCGCGCACCGGCAGGAGCGGGCCGAAGATCTCATCGCGCATCAGGTCCAGGTCATCCGGCGGGTCCAGCACCACGGTCGGCACCAGCAGCCGCTCGCGATCGGCGCGCGCGTCATCCACCTGCGCCAGCGGAATCACCGGCACGCCGCGTTCGCGGGCTTGCGCCAGATAGCCCTGCAGGCGCCGGTACTGGCCCTCGTTGATGATTCGCGTGTAATCGTCGGCATCGCTGAAATCACCATAGCGCTCGCGCACCTGCTGCTGCAGCGCCTGCACGAACTCACGCTGGCGCACGCTGTCGATCAGCACGTAATCCGGCGCAATGCAGGTCTGGCCGGCGTTGAACCACTTGCCGGTGGCCAGCCGCGCAGCGGCTTTGTCCAACGGGAAATCGCGGCAGACGATCGCCGGCGACTTGCCGCCCAGTTCCAGCGTCAGCGGCACCAGATGATCGGCCGCCGCCGCCATCACCTTGCGGCCGACCGCGGTGGAACCGGTAAACACGAGGTGGTCCAGCGGCAACGATGAGACCGCTGCAGCCACGTCCGCCCCACCCTGCACCACCGCCACGCGATCGGGCGGAAACACGCTGGCCAGCAGATCGGCCAGGAACGCGCTGGTGCGCGGGGTGTGTTCGGAGGGTTTCAGCAGCACATGGTTGCCGGCGGCAATCGCGGTGGCCAGCGGCACCAACGCCAGCGTGACCGGATAATTCCACGGCGAGATCACCCCGACCACGCCCAGCGGCATCGGCCGCAGCTGCGCGCGCGCCGGCCATAGCTTCCAGCCAGCCGATGCCCGCTGCGGCTTCGACCAGCGCCGCAGGTGGCGACGCAGGTGGTCGATGGCCGACAGCACGCTCATGCCATCGGCCAGCTTCGATTCCACGTGGGCGCGGTGGCCGAAGTCTTCGGCGATGGCCTGGGCCATTTCGTCCATGCGGTCCTTCAACGCCGCGCGCAGGCGGCGCAGGTCGGCTTCTCGCTGGTCAAGCGACGGGCGCTGGGCCTGCCACGCGCTGCGCAGAGTGTGCAAGATGGCGGGGAGGTCGGTCGGCGTGGTGGTGGTGGTCATGGGCCGATTGTAGAGTCGAGCCGTGCTCGACTCGCATGCCAACCTTCACGCCGTGGCGCATGGCCTCATTCGGGAACCTCGCCACAAACGTGCATGCGTGCACCCTTCGCAATGAACGCGTCCATCACTGGGCCTTCTGCTGGTCGGTACGTTCTGCCGGGCATGACTGCGGTTCTGGCAATTCAAGCGGGGTCTTGATTGGGTACTCGGGGCTGCCGTAGGCGTAACAGGAGGTGGTGACCTGAATCTCATCACAGGGCAGGAAATGCACGGTGAGGCCGCAGACCTCCTGGTCGGTGTAATCCGGGACGGGGACGACTTTGCTGTGTCTGCGCTTCTGCGCCAGGATTTTTTCTCTCCAAGCCAGAACTTTGGACCAATCCTCTGTCCCAGGAAAATCTATTGTGCTTCCGGCACCCGTTTCCCAGTCAACCCGCACCGCCAGCCCCGGATACCAGCGCTCTGGTGCGCCGTAGCAGCAGGCTCCACCCCCGCCTTGATATGGGCCAATGATGTCAATGGCTGAACGGCCATCGACACTGAACCGGTTGATCGCCCAATGGGTGTGGTTGACGCCGTACATCGCACTGGCATCCACAGCGTCAGCAGATAAGAGCAGAGGTGGGCCAGCAAGAAATGCCAGTGCCACGCGCTTCAAAACAAACATCACTGAAACTCCGGAATGTATAGCCCTCATGCTTTGTCCGAGGGAACGAATGCGCTACTCAGGTGCAAACTTCCGCCTCCAGTCACGCAGCATCTCGACCTCCCGCGCGATCAGTGCTGATCCCACTGCGGGCGCGTCGGAGAACTGTTCGCCCGGCATTGGAATCCTCTTCAGGGAGACATTCCGATCACCTACGAAGAAGTGGGGCGTAAAGCAGTAGGCCTCATCGCCCGATTCCTTGGGCTGCTTCACCAACGTCGCAAAGATCGCATTCATCGGCATGCTCGGTTTGGCGACTGAACACCACGGATGCGACAAGACGATGTCCTGAATTCGCACGCCAGCCCGACGGAACTCCCTGGGACTGAAGACCTTTCCGAGAGAGACGCGATGTACCCGATAGGTGTCGTCTTCCGGCTGTGCCTCGACAAGCCATCCTGAGTTGTTATGCGACGTGCAACTGCAATCGCAGCTCACCAATGTTGCGTTTGGTACTGCGTCGTTCCAGGACAGCCAGACCGTCTCTGTCTCGCACAGTTGCTTGATTACGGGCGATCTTTCCTCGACTCGCAGCCTGCCCTGCGGCGCCAAGCCGTCGGCAGCTGCATGCATTTCTGCGTCGGCCGCTGACGCTGAGACAGTGATGATCACTGCCAGAAGTACGCTGCGCATGCCCGATCCGATTCGATGATTCACTCATGCTATGGGACGCACTGACGAATAGAGAAAATTCGGGCCATTTGCGTCAGAGGTTGGCAGTTCTGGCTAGCAATCCCAGTCTTCCGTGGGGCTGGATACGTCACCTCACACCGGCACGATCGAGTACTGGGCTGATATGTAGATTCGTACTTGTTTCATTGCCGCAGGACGTCAGCGTGCTGAAGGTAGTGTCCCACCTCCAACAACATGCGTAGATGCGACGCGCACATGCATTTCTGATCGGATGTCTTCTCATGGCCGGAGTTTCCGATGCCAGCGAGCAGTCCATTGATGTCGCGGCAATCGGCCTGAACGCCGAGCACGGACACATCCCATTGTTGGGCGACACCCTGGCCACCGTCGTCGGCGAGCTTGAGGGCGATGCCACACCCGGTGCCAGTATTGGCAGGGTGCTCGAGGCGCTTGCTGAGAGGCTCGAGCGTACTACCTGCCGTGTACAGATTCCCGTCAATGGCAGCTCACGTTCGTCCGGTGTGACCTGCGGCGGACCCGATGTAGACAGCCTCTTCTCGTTCTACATCGCCCTGCGGCGGGCGACGACACCCGCAGAGCACGATCATCGAGGCCGTCTCTTTCTGGATGCATATGCCAGATTGCTCGAGGATGCGCCGGATACCGCCCTTACGCGACCACGCGAAGATGAAGCGGTGGACGGGTTGCTGCATGTGCTCTTTCCGCTCCAGGCCTGGGACGAGAAGCTGAACATTCCACGCCATGACGTGCACTTCCCCTTTGTTCCCGTGTGCAACCTCGTTGCCGCTCGTGTTGCGCATTGCCCCGGCGTCGATCAGTTGCTTAATCGGATCAGACAAGCGGGCGATGAGAGTGAACAGCGAGCGTTCTGCATCAAGGAGTTTTCAAGACGACAGCTGGAGCAGGAAGGCGAATGCACAGAAGGGGCCGCCGCAAGCCGCTGATGCCCATGGCATCTTCCTCGCTTGCAAATGACCGTTTCCGAGAGGATGAGTATGTTGAGCCTGGTCTTCACTTTGCTCCCATCACTGGCTTCACCAGTGGACGCAAAAGCTGGCAACGAGAAGTGGACACAGGCTGGCAGTGACATCACGCTGCGGTATGACGGTGAGGAGAACGGTCGCTACCGGAACGTGTCGGTCATGAGGCATGGCAAGCTGGTGCGTCGGATAGAGCTGAGCGAGCGCTCCTACTCTCTGTTCGAACACGATGCCGATCCGGCGACGTCTCCTGACGGCCGGTATGTGCTTGTCACTGACGTGGAATCCGGTGAGGTCGCTTCTCCGGATGGAGATCGCTTCATGCATGAGGTTCCGTACTGTGGGTTCATGAACACGCGCAGCGGTTGCATGGTTACGCGGCAGACCGGCCAGTTCTGTGGCGGGTCATTCAATGACATTGGCAACTGGGCATCTCCCGGCCTCCCACCTGTCACCCTGACCGAAGAAGGCGCTACCGCAGAGGATTATGCGTCAGGTCATCGGAGTCCTTCGGATGCGCCCGATGGTTCCCTCGACAATCTGCTTCGTTGCGACCCGCCGGGTCCACGCAACAGAGACCACTACAGGAAGCTGATCGACGCGGGGATCTTTGGCGTCACTCCCTCGCAGAGGCAAGCGCTGTACGGCGATTAGCATCGACCGTTGGTCGACCGCTCTCGGCTCTACCTCGCACTGCCTCTGGAGGTAGAGGTCAGAGCCCTTTCGCCTGCGAAAGGGATCCGACCCCGGTCGCGATACGGGCGGTGGCTTCGGATGCTTGTCAACCGCGATGAAGGCATTCAGCGCTGTTTGTTCGTGTCTGCGGAGTTTTGTGCCGCGCGTTGCGCGGTCGCCGAGCATGGCTCGGCGCTACAGGGAAACGAAAAGGCCGTGGTCTGCACCACGGCCTCTCCTTCATTCGATGAACATCATTCTTACTTGGTGATGTCCACGTTCTTCGTCTCGCGCAGGAACAGGCCACCAATCACCACCGACATCAGCGCGATGATGATCGGGTACCACAACCCGTAGTACAGGTTGCCGGTACCGGCCACCAGCGCGAACGAGATCGCCGGCAGGAAGCCACCGAACCAGCCGTTGCCGATGTGGTACGGCAGCGACATCGAGGTGTAGCGGATGCGGGTCGGGAACAGTTCGACCAGGTAGGCGGCGATCGGGCCGTAGACCATGGTCACGTACAGCACCAGCAGCCACAGCATCAGGATCGTGCCTGCGTAGTTGATGCGCGAACCATCAGCCTTGGCGGGATAACCAGCGCCGGTCAATGCTGTCTTCAGCTCGGCACCGAACGCGTCGGCCTTGGCCTTGCCTTCTTCCTTGGTCAGGCCAGCGGCCTCGTACGAAGTGACGCTGGCACTGCCCACGTTGACCATCGCCAGCGAACCAGCAGCGGCCGGCTGCACGTCATACGGCACACCGGCCTTGGTCAGCGCGGCGGTGGCGACGTCGCAGGAGCTGGTGAACTTGCGCAGGCCCACCGGATCGAACTGGAAGGAGCAGGTGGTCGGGTCGGCCACGACCAGGGCCGGCGAACTGCTGCGGGCCTCTTCGATGGCCGGGTTGGCGAAGTGGGTCAGGCCCTTGAAGATCGGGATGTAGGTGATTGCGGCCAACAGGCAGCCGGCCAGGATGATCTTCTTGCGGCCGATACGGTCGGACAGCCAGCCGAAGAAGATGAAGAACGGCACGCCCAGCGCCAGCGCGGCGGCGATCAGCAAGTAGGAGGTGGTGGCATCGACCTTCAGCATGCTGCTGAGGAAGAACAGCGCGTAGAACTGGCCGCCATACCAGACCACCGCCTGGCCCGCTGCGGCGCCGAGCAGCACCAGCAGCATCAGCTTCAGGTTGCCGCCCTTCAGGCTGTCACGGAACGGCGTCTTGGAACCCTTGCCCTCCGACTTCATCTGCTGGAACAGCGGCGACTCGCTCAGCTGCAGGCGGATCCACACCGACACACCCAGCAGCACGATCGAGACCAGGAACGGAATGCGCCAGCCCCAGGCTTCGAACGCTTCGTTGCCGAGGAAGTAGCGGCAGGCCAGGATGATCAGCAGCGACATGAACAGGCCGAGGGTGGCCGTGCACTGGATGAAGCTGGTGTACAGGCCACGCTTGTCGTCCGGCGCGTGTTCGGCCACGTAGGTCGCCGCACCACCGTACTCGCCGCCCATGGCCAGGCCCTGGGCCAGGCGCAGGATGATCAGGATCACCGGCGCGGCGAAGCCGATAGAGGCGTAGTTGGGCAGCACACCGACCAGGAAGGTCGAGATGCCCATGATCAGGATGGTGACCAGGAAGGTGTACTTGCGGCCGATGCGATCGCCGAGGCTGCCGAAGAAGGCCGCACCGAACGGGCGCACGAAGAAGCCGGCCGCGAAGGCCAGCAGGGCGAAGATCATGCCCGTGGTTTCATTGACGCCACTGAAGAACTGCTTGGCGATGATCGCCGCAAGCGAGCCGTACAGGAAGAAGTCGTACCACTCGAAAACGGTGCCCAGGCTGGACGCGAAGATGACCTTCTTGTGTCCCTGGGTTAGTTGGGCTTTCGCCGGTGCAGGTGTTGTGGACATGGGAAGCTTTCCCTCTGTAGGTGCCGACCTCGGTCGGCACGCAGTCTAGGTAGGTGCCGACACCATTGGTCGGCACTCATTCTTGGTAGGTGCCGACCCTGGTCGGCACTCCTTTAGAAGCTGTACTTCGTAGTGAACTGCAGACGGGTGATATCGCCCTTGTTGCCGTTCTCTATCTCGCGCTTGCCGTACATCAGCTCGGCACCGACATCGACCTTGGGCAGCGGCGAGTAGAAGATGTTGCCGCGGATGCTCTGCACGCTCTTGGTCACCAGCGGGCCGAGGATGCTGTCGTTGTCGTAGTCGCTGCGCGCGTAGATCAGGTTGGTGCGCAGCTTCGGCGAGAACGCATGGCGCCAACCGACATAGCCGGCGATCACACCGGTCGGGTTGAGCTCGTCACGGGCCACGTCATAGGCCGAATCCGCAGTAATGCCCAGGCCGATGTAACGGGCGATGCCCTCGCCACCGGTGAACTGGTAGTGCAGCGAATCGCTGTCACCCATCACCCACTTGCCGCCCAGGGTCAGGCCACCGGCCACCTTGTCGGCCTTTGCGCCGGTGGCCTGGTTGTCGACCTTCAGCTGACGGACGATACCGCCAACACCGAACGTGCCCCAGTCACCCTTCCAGCCATAACGCAGGGTCAGGTCCGGCAGGCTGCCGCGATCGGAATTGGCGCTGGCATTGGTCCAGGCGCCGGTGACCGGATTGCGCGTACCGGTGAGGGTGGTCGTTTCCGGATTCTCCAGCGCGACGCTGAAGCCACCCTGGGTGTAACGCACCTGCGCCTGGCGCACGAAGATCACACCATCGGTGGGACCGACGAAGTCGACCGCTTCCGGCAACGACGCCGCATCCATGAAGTTCGACCAGGTCTGGCCGGCCATCCAGTTGTTCCAGTACATGTACGCATGGCGCAGGGTCACGCCATAGGTGTTGGTGGCGGTCTGGTTGCCCAGCGAGTTGCCGAAGAAATCCATCTCGAAGAACGCGCCGGCCTTGTTGCCCGACTCGCTGACGTTGTCGATGCCCAGGTTGAAGCGCGAGAACTTGGCGTGGGCGTTGTAGTCCACGTCCGAGCGCTTGCCGCTGCCGCCGGCGCCTTCCACCGGAGTCTGCCCGGGCAGGTACAGCGAGCGGCCGGTGGCGTCGTCGGCCAGCTGGCCATCGCTGGTCTGGGTGGCCAGGAAATCGGCCTTGATGAAACCGCCGATCTTGACCGTGGTGCCCGGCGCCGCGCCGGGGGTGATGGTGGTGACCTGGATCGGCTGCTTGCCCGCAGGCACCGCCGGCTTCTGTTCGGCCTGCAGCGTGCGGACGTCGGTGACCGCCTGCTGGGTCTGCACGATCTGGGTCTGTTGCTGCTGCTGCGACGCCAGCAGCGCCTGCACCTGCCGCTCCAGTTCGGCGACGCGTGACTCCAGTGCCTTCTCTTTGGCGGTCTCGGCGAACGCCATGCCCGGTGCGACCAGGGCGACCAACAGGCAGGCCGCCAAAGGTGTGCGCACGGCTTTCAACGTACGGTGGCTCATGTTGCCCTCTCTCCCAAGTGGCAAGGTGATGCCGCGCGTGGGGCACGGTCGAGCCGAGACTGCGGGGCGTTTGCACGCACCGGCTATTGGCCATTGGTCGAACCCGGGCCTGCAGGGCCCCGACTTTCGACCAAGGTCTAACCGAAGTGGTGACGCGACCGGGGGTGGATGGGGCAAACTGAGGGGGAACGGCTGCTGCAATGCTGCGGCTGCACACACAAAGTCAACGTGCAAGTGAGGGTGCCATGGCTGATCTCTACCCTGTCGATCCGCAGTTCGCCGCCAAGGCGCGTATCGACAAGAACACCTATGAACAGCAGTACCAGGCCTCGGTGTCCGATCCGGATGCGTTCTGGGGCAAGGCCGCCGAGCGGCTGGACTGGTCGCGCAAGCCGACGAAGATCAAGAACGTCAGCTACGACCTGTCCGACTTCCACATCAAGTGGTTCGAAGATGGCGAGCTCAACGCCAGCGTGAACTGCCTGGACCGCCAGCTGGAAAAGCGCGGCGACAAGACTGCCCTGCTGTTCGAGCCGGACAGCCCGGACGCGCCGGCCCAGCACGTGACCTATCGCGAGCTCTACGAGCGCACCTGCCGTCTCGGCAACGCGCTGCGCAACCTGGGCGTCAAGAAGGGCGACCGGGTCACCATCTACCTGCCGATGATCGTCGACGCTGCCGTGGCCATGCTGGCCTGCGCGCGCATCGGTGCGATCCACTCGGTGGTGTTCGGTGGCTTCGCCCCGAATTCGATCGCCGACCGTGTCAGCGACTGCCAGAGCAAGCTGATCATCACCGCCGACGAAGGCCTGCGCGGTGGCCGGAAGATTCCGCTGAAGGCCAACGTCGATGCGGCGCTGAAGCTGCCCGGCACCAATACCGTGGAAACCGTGCTGGTGGTGCGCCACACCGGCGGTGCGGTGGACATGCAGGCCCCGCGCGACCGCTGGTTCCATGATGTGGTCGACAGCCAGCCGGCCAGCTGCGAGCCGGAACCCATGAACGCCGAGGATCCGCTGTTCATCCTCTACACCTCCGGTTCCACCGGCAAGCCGAAGGGCGTGCTGCACACCACCGCCGGCTACCTGCTGTACGCGGCGTACACCCATGAAGCGGTGTTCGACCTGCGCGAGGACGACATCTACTGGTGCACCGCCGACGTCGGCTGGGTCACCGGCCACAGCTACATCGTGTACGGCCCGCTGGCCAACGGCGCGACCTCGCTGATGTTCGAAGGCGTGCCGAACTACCCGGACACCTCGCGCTTCTGGAACGTGATCGACAAGCACAAGGTGTCGATCTTCTACACCGCCCCCACCGCCATCCGTGCGCTGATGCGCGAAGGCGAGGAGCCGGTGAAGAAGACCTCGCGCGCTTCGCTGCGCCTGCTTGGCAGCGTCGGCGAACCGATCAATCCGGAAGCCTGGCGCTGGTACTACGAAGTGGTCGGCGACAGCCGTTGCCCCATCGTCGATACCTGGTGGCAGACCGAGACCGGCGGCATCCTGATCTCGCCGCTGGCCGGTGCGATGGATCTGAAACCAGGTTCGGCCACCCTGCCCTTCTTCGGCGTGCAGCCGGCCCTGGTCAATGCCGATGGCGAGATCAAGGACGGCCCGACCGAAGGCAACCTGATCATCCGTGACTCCTGGCCGGGCCAGATGCGCACGGTGTACGGCGACCACCAGCGCTTCATCGACACCTACTTCCGCACCTACCCGGGCAGCTACTTCACCGGTGACGGCTGCCGCCGCGACGAAGACGGCTACTACTGGATCACTGGCCGCGTGGACGATGTGATCAACGTGTCCGGCCACCGCATCGGCACCGCCGAAGTGGAAAGCGCGCTGGTCTCGCACCCGAAGGTGGCCGAAGCCGCCGTGGTCGGCTTCCCGCACGACGTGAAGGGCCAGGGTATCTATGCCTACGTCACCCTGGTGGCCGAAGAAGCGCCCAGCGACGAGCTGCAGAAGGAGCTGGTCGCCTGGGTGCGCAAGGAGATCGGGCCGATCGCCACGCCCGATCACCTGCAGTGGGCGCCGGGCCTGCCGAAGACCCGTTCGGGCAAGATCATGCGCCGCATCCTGCGCAAGATCGCCGAGAACGCACCGGACCAGCTCGGCGACACCTCGACCCTGGCCGATCCGTCGGTCGTGGCGTCGCTGGTGGACGAACGCAAGGTGCGTTGATGTGCTACCCGGGGTCGGATCCCTTTCCACAAGGAAAGGGCTCTGACCCCATCTGCTTTCCCCCCACGGTTCCCCCCGACCATGACCACCCTCCTGATTGCCGATGACCATCCGTTGTTCCGCGAAGCCCTGCGGGGTGCCGTGCAGCGGGTCATTCCGGGCGTTCAACTGTTCGAGGCCGACAGCGTGGAGGCGCTGTATGCGCTGGCCGACCAGCACAACGACGCCGACCTGGTCCTGATGGATCTCAACATGCCCGGCGCACAGGGCTTCAACGCACTGGTACACATGCGCTCGCTGCATCCGCACCTGCCGGTGGTGGTGGTGTCCGCACGCGAAGAAGCCACGGTGATGCGGCGTGCACTCGACCATGGCGCGCTGGGCTTCATTCCGAAATCCGCCGACTCGGACACCATCGGCCATGCACTCGGCACCATCCTCGATGGCGAGACCTGGGCGCCGCCGGAAGCACACAACGTGCCGCCGACCGGCAGCGAAGAACGCGAAGTCGGCCAGCGCCTGCGCGAGCTGACCCCGCAGCAGTTCCGCGTGCTGCAGATGTTGGGTGCGGGCCGCTTGAACAAGCAGATCGCCTACGACCTCAACGTCTCCGAAGCGACGATCAAGGCTCACGTGACCGCGATCCTGCGCAAGCTGGGCGTGACCAACCGCACCCAGGCGGTGCTGATGGCCGGCAAGCTGGCGATCGACGACGACGCCATCGTGCTGCCGCCGGAAGAAGACTGAGGGTTCGTGCCGGCCGCTGGCCGGCAATCGCCTGTACCTGTATCACCGCTGCGCTCGCCGGGCATGGCCCGGCGCTACCGGAAACTGCTCTGGTGGGTGCCACGCTTGCTTGGCACGCTCTCGCCGTTGCATGTGCCGGCCAGCGGCCGGCACTACCCGCTGCGCCCGCCGGGCATGGCCCGGCGCTACCGTATCGCGCGTGGTATAGCCATCGCTATACAAACCAGCCGTGCCTGCGCGTTTCGCACGAAATGCGCCACGCGCGGATCGCGGTGCTAAGCTTCGCGTCCCCTTGGGGAGTAGCCGGATTCCTACGCAGGAATCGTCCACGTCAACATACTCGGCCAGTGCGCCGTGGCGTGGACAACCATGATGGTTGGCGAGACCAGCGGCCCGCGCGCGCAACGTCAGGTTGGGCGCGAGCGCGAGCCGTGCGTCCGTCCTTGCCCGACCTTCTGCTGCCGCCCATGTCTCCTGTTTCGATCCTGCTGATCGGCTTTGCCATGTCCACCGATGCCTTCGCTGCCGCAATCGGCAAGGGTGCCGCCATGCGCAGGCCGGTGTTCCGTGATGCGCTGCGCGCCGGCATCATCTTCGGCGTCATCGAGGCGATCACGCCCATCATCGGCTGGCTGCTCGGTCGTGCCGCCCTGCAGTACGTCGAAGCCTTCGACCACTGGATCGCCTTCGGCCTGCTCGGCGCACTGGGCATCCACATGATCTACAACGGCCTGCGCCCTGACAGCGGCGAGGACGATGAGGATCCGTCGCAGCACCATGGCTTCTGGAAGCTGGCACTGACCGGCTTCGCCACCAGCATCGACGCGATGGCGGTGGGCATCGGCCTGGCCTTCATGGACGTGCATATCGGCGTGATGGCGGCGGTCATCGGCCTGTGCACGCTGACCATGGTCACCGCCGGCATCATGCTTGGCCGCGCACTCGGCAGCATGGTCGGCAAGCGCGCCGAAATCATCGGTGGCGTGATCCTGGTGATCATCGGTGCGACGATCCTGTACGAACATCTGCACGGCGTGGCGTAACCTGCCGGCGATTGCGAGGTTGCCGGCCAGCGGCCGGCACTACCGGGCTCGTCATCCGCGTGTGGCGTGGATTCAGTCGTTGTCGCGGGTATCCCGCAACGCGCCCAGGAACGCGCGCAGCGAGGCTGGCTTGATCGGCTTGGTCAACAGGCGATAGCCGCGCTCGCGTGCCATCCGCTTCAGTTCATCGCGGCCATCGGCGGTAAGCAGCGCGCCGGGCAATGGATAGCCCGCCGCTTCGCGCAGTGCCACCAGTGCATCCAGGCCATCCATGCGATCGTGCAGGTGGTAGTCCACCAGCATCACCTGCGGACGCTCGGCGATCTTCTGCAACGCCTGGTCCACCGTCGATGCGGTGATCACCTGCACCTGCCAGCGCCCCAGCAGCGCGCGCATGCCATCAAGGATCTCCTCGTCGTTGTCCACGCACAGCACGCGCAGGCCGGCCAGCGAATCGCTGCGGATCGGCGGTGCGGCCTGCGCCACGGTGAGCGCTTCGGTATATCCCGGCAACGGCGCCACCCGCGGCAGGATGATCGAGAACATCGATCCACTGCCAACCCGGCTGCGGGCATTCAAGCGATGGTCAAGCAGGCGCGAGATGCGCTGGCAGATCGACAGGCCCAGCCCCAGGCCCTGCTCGCCCCAGTCGAACGGCTGCTGGTAGCGGTGGAACTCATCGAAGATCTGTCGCATGTGGTGTTCGGGAATGCCGGGGCCGGTATCCCACACCTGCAGCTCCACTTCGTCGCCGCGCTGGCGCACGGCCAGCACGATGCGCCCCTGCCGCGTGTAGCGCAGCGCATTGGCCAGGAAGTTCTGCAGCACGCGGCGCAGCAGGCGGCGATCACTGCGCACCCAGGTGGTACGCGCGAACAGATCCAGCCGCAGCCCACGCCCGGCCGCAACCGGCGTGTACTGCGCGGCCAGCTCACGCATCAACGCGCTGACATCGAATTCACCGATCACCGGATGCAGGCCACCAGCATCCAGCCGCGACACATCCAGCAGCCCATCCAGCAGCTCTTCGGCCGCACGCAGCGACGCATCCACGCGTTCGGCCAGGTGCCGCTGCTCATCACTGACATGGTCGCTGTCGCGCAGCGCCGAAGCGAACAGCCGCGCCGCATTCAACGGCTGCAGCACGTCATGGCTGATCGCCGCCAGGAAGCGGGTCTTCGATTGCTGTGCGACTTCCGCAACATGCGAGCGCTCGGCCACGCGCTGTTCCAGTGTTTCGTTGGCTTCCAGCAGCGCCCTTTCGGCGTGCTTGTAGTCGGTGATGTCGTTGTAGCTGGTGACGTAGCCGCCGCCGGGCAGTGCCTGGCCACGCATTTCGATCACCTTGCCATCGCTGCGGGTGCGCTCGAACACGTGCGGCGAACCGGCGCGCATATAGCCGATGCGGCGGTTGATCTGCACTTCGATGTCGCCCTCGCCCAGCTCGCCACGCTCGGCGTTGTAGCGGATCAGATCCGCCACCGGGCGGCCCACGTAGAGCATGCCGTCGGGATAGCCGAACATGTCCTGGTAGCGCCGGTTCCACGCGGTCAGGCGCATGTCCGGGTCGACCACGCTGACGCCGGCGCTGATGTTTTCCAGGGTGGTCGACAGGATCTCGCGGTTGAAGCGCAGTTCCTGCCCGGCTTCGTCCAGCACCGCCACCACTTCGCCCAGGTCCATGCCGGAGCCACGCAGGAGGCTGGTCAGCAGCAGGCGCGCGGACGCCGCCCCGATCGATGCGGCCAGCAGGCGCTCGGTGAACTGCACCCACGGCCGGTCCGCCGGTGCCGAGGACTGCAGCTCGCGCCCCAGCGACTGCGCCTGTTCGAAGAACGAGCGCCGCGCATGGCGCTCGCCGACCACGCGCGAGGCCAGTGCCAGCAGGTCACCCACGTGCACGTGGCCCGGCCAACCACCGGCCACTGAAGGCCGCTCGGCATAGGGATCGAGGAAGGGCGCAGCGCGCAGACGCTCATCCACGCCCGGACGCCAACGCGCCGATACCAGCATCATCGTCGCCGCGTTGACCAGCAGCGACCAGAACGTGCCATGGGTCAGCGGGTCCCAGCCGGTCATGCCGAACAGCTGTTGCGGCCGCAGCCAATCGATGCCGAACGGACCATGCTGCACCCAGCCTGCATCCATCCAGCCGGCCATGGTCATCGCCGGCAGCAGCAGGGTGTACAGCCAGGTGGCGAAGCCGAGCAGCATGCCGGTCTCGACGCCACGACGGCTGGCGCCGCGCCAGTACAGGCCACCGATCAGGCCCGGCGCGAACTGCGCCACCGCGGCGAACGCCATCAGTCCGTACGAGGCCAGCGTGCTGTCGTTGCTGCTGCTGCGGTAGTAGCTGTAGGCCATCAGTGCCAGCAGCAGGATCGCCAGCCGGCGGATCCACAGCACCCGCGAGGCGACATCGGCCGCTTCCTGGTGGTCGCCACTGCGACGCAGCAGCACCGGCATCACCAGATCGTTGCTGACCATCGTCGCCAACGCGATCGAGGACACGATGACCATGCCGGTGGCGGCAGAGAACCCGCCGATATAGGCGATCAGTGCCAGCGCGTTGCGGCCCTCGGCCAGCGGCAACGCCAGCACCATCGAGTCGTCGGCCACGCCGCTTCCGGTCCCGAACAGGCTGATGCCGGCCGTGGCGATCGGCAGCACCATCGCCGAGATCAGGACCAGGTAGCCGCCGAACATCCAGCGCGCGCGGCGCACGTCGCGCACATCGCCGCACTCCACCACCGCCACATGGAACTGGCGCGGCAGGCAGATGATGGCCAGGAAACTGAGCAGCGTCTGCGAAATGAACCCCACCGGCGGAAGCCCGGTGAACAGCGTATGCACCGACTCCACCACCGCCTCGTTGCGGTCGCTGAGCCAGACATAGGCGAACACGCCCACCGCCACCATCGCCACCAGCTTGATCACCGACTCCAGCGCGATGGCCAGCATCATGCCGTGGTGGTGTTCGGTGGCGTCCACCTGGCGGGTACCGAACAGGGTGGCGAACAGCGCCATCAGCAACGCCACGTACAGGGCTGGATCGCTGAAGAACCCGGTCGGGCCGGTGTTGCCGGTCAGTACCTGCAGGCTCATCGCCACCGCTTTGTACTGCAGGGCGAGGTAGGGAATGATGCCGATCAGCGCGATGATCGCCACCAGCGCCGCCAGCCGCCGCGAGCGGCCGAAGCGCGAGGAAATGAAGTCAGCGATGGAGACCACGTTCTGGCTGCGCGCGATCAGCGCCAGGCGCTCGATGATGCGCCAGCCGAACAGCAGCAGCAGCAACGGACCGATGTAGATCGGCAGGTAGCCCACGCCATTGCGCACGGCGGTACCGACTGCGCCGTAGAAGGTCCACGACGAGCAGTACACCGCCAGCGCCAAGCTGTAGACGACCGGCCGCAGCCACGGCCGGTCCGGGTACATCGGCCGACGGTCGCCCCACCACGCCACGCCGAACAGCAGCGCAGCGTAGGCAACCGAGACCAGCAGCAGGATCCAGCTGGAGACCAAGCGCGTGTTTCCGTCGGAGGAGGGGCCAGTAGATCACGACCGTTGATCGTGATGGTAGGTCACGACGGGGGGTCGCAAAGGTGGGTCACGACCGTTGGTCGTGGCAGAGGCGTCCGTGCCCACCAACGGTGGGCACCCACCAGAGGAAAAGGTGGGCACCCACCAGGAAACGGTGGGGACCTACCAGGAAACGGCGGGGACCTACCGGAAGACGGTGGGCACCTGCCGGGAGATCGTGGGCGCCTACCGGGAACCGGCGTTATTCCGCCGGAACGCCCATTTCCTTCAGCAGTTCAGGTGCCGGGTAGACCTTGGCCAGCAGCCAGCGCAGGTAGCGCATGTCCACGTGCACGGCGCGCTTGTAGCGGGGGTCGAACCACCAGCTGGCACTGACCGACTCCCAGTTGCTGTCGAAGTTCAGGCCGATCAGTTCGCCCTTGGCGTTGAGCACCGGCGAGCCGGAGTTGCCGCCGGTGGTGTCCAGGTTGGTCAGGAAGTTGACCGTCTGGGTCTTCAGCGCGGGGTCGGCGGTGCTGCCGAAGTCACCCTCGGCAATCGCGGCCAGCAGCGGCTTGGGGGCATCGAACGGATAGGCGTTGGTGTTCTTTTCGACGATGCCGGCCACGGTGGTCACCGGCGAATAGGTCACGCCATCACGCGGGTGCAGCGCTTCCACCTTGCCGTAGCTGATGCGCAGGGTGCGGTTGGCATCCGGGTACACCGCACGGCCCTGCTTGGCACGCCAGGCGAACAAGGCCTGCATGTAGGCCGGGCGCAGGCGCAGCTGTTCGCCTTCGCGGGTCTTGCTCTCGTTTTCGATGCGCAGCTGCGCGGCCACCAGCGGGCCGGCCACGGCAATCAGCGGATCGGCGGCCAGCGCCTTGCCTTCGCGGGCAGCGGCGAAGCGGGACAGGCGCTGCGCTTCGTCACCCAGCTGGGTGCCGGCATACAGCGTGTCCAGCGCCTGCGCCAGCTGTGCCGGGGTACGGCCGAAGGCCGTGTCGAACTCGGCCACGCGCTGCGCATCCGGCAGCTGCTGGTAGCGCGTCAACAGGGTGGTCAGCAGCGCCTTCTCGACCTCGGGTGCATAGCGGCGCTGCACCTGCTTCAGCACGCCCTCGATCATCGCCTGGTCGCGCTGCTGGTAGCCGGTCTCGCGCTGCGCATCCGGCTTGGCCGATTCAATGCGCAGGCGTTCCAGCAGCAGCGCCGAGCGCAGCAGCTGGCTCTGGCCGGCCATCTGCTCCAGCAGCAGGTCGCGCTCGCCCACCGCCGCGCCCTGCGACAGGTTGGCCAGCAGCGCCTTGATGTCGCCCTGGTACTTGCGGTCGGTGGCGGCCAGCATCGCCTGCTCGTCGGCCGCACGCTGGGCCTTGGCATCGCTGCGCAGCAGCCCTTCCAGCTCACCGGCGGCGCGCTTGCGGTTGTTCTTCAGCGACTGCAACTGCGAGGCATAACGGGTACGTGCCTGCGCATCCTTGGCACTGGACGCTTCGATGGTGTCGATCATCTGCTGGAACACCGACACCCGGCGCGGCAGCACGGTATCGATCTGGCCAGCGAATTCGGCGGCGGTGCGATGGCGGTAGGTGATGCCCGGGTAACCGGCCAGCATCGCGTAGTCGCCCTCCTTCGGGCCTTCCACCGACATCTGCAGGTGCGCCGGTGCCTGGTAGGGCACGTTGTCCTTGCTGTAGGCGGCCGGCTTGCCGTCCTTGCCCACGTAGGCACGCAGCAGGGTGAAGTCGCCGGTGTGACGCGGCCACATGAAGTTGTCGATCTCATCGCCGTAGTTGCCGATCGCGCGCGGCGGCGCATAGACCAGGCGCACATCGCTCAGCTCAAGCTGGGCGATGCGGTAGAAGTCGGTGCCGTAATACATGTTGGCCACCGAGCAGCGCACGCTGCCGTCCTTCTCGCACTCGGCCACGATCTGCTTGCTGGCTGCATCCACCGCGTCGAAGTACGCGCGGCCGGTCTTGCCCTTGGCCTGTGCCAGCACCTGGTCAGTCACCTTGTCGAAGCCGACGGTCACCAGCACGCGGAAGTCCGGATTGGCCGGACGCTCGTCGGCGCGACCCTTGGCGATGAAGCCATCGTTGATGAAGTTGTGCTCGGGCGAGCTGTTGTACTGGATCACGCCCATTGCCACGTGGTGGTTGGTCAGCAGCAGGCCATCGGCCGACACGAACGAGCCGGTGCCACCGCCGGCACGCACGACCGCACTCAGCGGCGGCGCGGTCACGTTGGCCAGATCGGCCGGGTTGCCCTTGAAGCCGGCCGCCTGCAGCGGCTTGGCCAGCTCCGGCAGCTGGGTCGGCATCCACATGCCTTCATCGGCGTGGGCGCCAGCGGCGAGGGTCAGGCCCAGGGCCAGGGCGGTGGGGAGGGCTTTGCGTGGCGACATGAGGCAATCCGGTACGACAGAACAGCCCGGGACCATAGCTGCTGGGGCCGGATGGGGCAACGGCCGATGGTTGGGGGCACCGATGCTGGCTAGAATCAGGCACGGATACCAGGGAAGGACCGATGATCGCAGGAATCGATCTGGGCACCATGCATTCGCTGATCGGCGTGAAACGCGCCGATGGGGCAGTTCTGTGAACAGGCCCGCTACGCACAGCTCGGCAGCGGAAATCCTGCGTGGCACGCCGCAAGGAAATCACGACGCATGAATGATGAAGCCGCAGTGACGGGGCCATCTGCCGCCGAAGCGCTTGCCGACCGCATCGTCCGCCACGGGCAGCAGCACGATCCGGCAGATTTCGCAGCCTGGCTGCAGCAGTCCCCGGAACTGCAGGCACCCGCGGATGCCCGCGCGGTGAAGCTGGCAACCTGGCAACGGCTGATGAATGGCACCACGCCGTTTCCGCAGGCGAACTTCGAGCAGCTGGCCGACCGCTTCCAGTGGTATGACCGGGGCAATATCCGCGAGTGCTACGACATGGCCGCCCTTGGCCACAGCATGCACGTGCGCTGGTTGCTGTTGCGAGGTAACGAGGTTGCTCTTGCTCGCTACATGCATCGCGATGATGCACCGGTTTCCGTAGCACAGGCCCGCGTGCGCGTGGCTCGGTTGAGTGGGCGCTGGCGACCACTACGTGCACGGTGGCAGGCGCGGTCAGCGCACACGCGACGCGAGATGCGCGACACTCTGCACTACCTGGTCGGCGAGCCGATCATGTGGTTCGTGGTTCCGCCGCCGCCGTTGCAGCGCAAGCAAGTCCTGTTCTGGGCGGCAGCGGCCGGTAATCGGCTGCATTCAGCGCCGCGCCGCCGACTGCCCCTGTGGCAGCGTGTTGTCGTGGCGCTGCTGTTGGCGTGCACCCTGCTGGGCGCCTTGGCGATAGCCCACAGGGCTTCTATCGCCAGCCCCAGCGATACAAGGGGAGATCGCTTGGTATTGCAGGCACCCGCCAGTACGTGAGCGATTGATCGGCAGCGGCACTGTACTCGGCATCATCCACCAGTGCTTCTTGAGTGCTTCTTGCAACGCTTCGCTCCGATGAGGCAGGACGCACCAAGACCGGGGCTGGTGGACGCAGTCGCTATGATCGCGCAGGCACTGGTGCAGGCCTGCTGGATGAAAAGCCTGCATGTCCAGTGCGGCCGTCCGCGCTGGCCCAACCGTGGATTACGGCAGCACCGGGCCCGGCGCCACCGCAGCCACGCATGGCGTGGCTCTACTTCTCCCGCCGCCAGTTCAACGAGCCACGGTTTTCCACCGTGCTCGATTCCACTTCCACGTCGAAGCCGCGGCGCAGCAGGTACTTCAGGGTGATCACCGAACCGGCGCCCACCAGCGATACGCCGTAGCCCACGTACAACTTGGGCGAAATGTACTTGCCCACACCGATCACCGAGCCGCCCAGCGCGCGCGACTGGCTGACGCCGGCATCGTCCAGGCCCAGCTTGGCACCCAGCTGCGAAGCCAGCAGTCCGCTGCCCGCCGACAGCGCGGCCGATGCGGCGTTCACCTGCTGGGTCTGGTCGCTGCTGGCACCGGTCAGGCTGCGCCCCAGCACCAGGTAACCCAGTGCTTCGGACTGCGACATCGCCGGATCGGACCAGACATCGGCGCGTGGTTGCTGCGCGCGCCCGGTCACGTCGATGCCGGCGGTGACATCACCGATCCGGCGTTCGGCGCGGATGTTGATGCGCGGGTCGGACACCGCGTTGTAGTTCCAGTTGAGGTTGCCGCGCGTGATGGTCAGGTCCTGGCCATAGGCCTTGTAGCGGCCACTGACTTCCAGGCCGCCGTTGGCGGTCATCTCGCGGCCGGGCTTGGCCCAGACCTGCATCTTGCCGGTCAGCGCGCCCTTCAGGCCGAAGCCGCTCATCTTGACCTTGTCGCCCAGGCTGACGGCCAGCTCCATGTCCAGCGGCGAGGTGCGCGACTCTTCCGGATCGGCCGGGTCCAGCACCACCACGTCCTCGGACACCGAGGTGCCACGGTCCAGGCGCTCCAGATCGATGTCGGCCTCGGGCACGTGCACCGTTCCGCGCAGCTCCATCGCGGCCTTGGCCAGGGTGAAGTCCAGGTTGGGATTGGCGATGATGCGCAGCTCGCTGGTGTTGGACAGCAGCACATTCTCGCCGTGGATCTTCAGCTGCAGCGGCTGTGCATCGCCAAACCAGGACAGGCCGCCGTCGACATACAGCGTGCCCTTGCCCGAATTGGCCTGCGCGGTGATCTTGGCCGACCCATCGGGCTGGGCGACGAAGCTGCCCTTGCCCTGGTCGAAGGTCAGGCCCAGCGCCGGGAACTCGCCCTTGAAGTTGCTCAGCTGTGCATCACCGCCCAGCGACGGTTGGCCGCGCGTGCCACGCAGGCTCACGTGGCCTTCGATCAGGCCGGTCGGGCGCACCACATCCGGCGAGAACAGTTCCAGCCAGTACAGGCGCGACATGTTGAGGTAGAGCTCGCCGTTGAGCGGCGCACTCGGCTCCCAACCGGTCTGCATCTTCGCATCGACGAAGCCGTTGCCCTGGAAGCCCATGCCCAGGTAGCCCTTGATGCTGGCCGGGGTCATGTCCAGCTTCAGCGAGAACTGGTCATAACGCACCAGCTCGCCACGGTTGGCATCGCCGACGCCGGTGTTACGGTTCTCGCCCAGGCGTACGCCACCTTCGGCCGAACGCACTTCCACATGACCTTCCCATGCGTTGCCACGCGGACGGATCTGCGCGTCCAGGTTGAGTTCGCCACGCAGGTAGATGCGCCGGCCGGACTGTGGCGGCAACCACGGCTGCACCAGCGCCAACGGCAACGCATCGCCGCGCACCACCAGGCCTTCGCGCGGCCAGTTGGCATGTGCGCACAGGGCGCCACCGGTCGCAGCGCCCAGGCAGGTTTCGCCCAGCGTGTAGTTGCTGCCGTTGATGGCGAATGCCGCGGGCGCACGCAGTGCCCACGCATCGCCCTTCACCGGTGCGATGCGCAGCGTGGCCAGTTCGCCACGCCATTGTTCACCTTGCTGGCGAACGCTGCCCTGCAGCTCGATCGCGCCCAGTTCGTTGCGTGTCTGTGCGGCCAGGCGCAGGTTGGAGACACTGCCCTGCGCATCGATGTTCAAGCGTTCCAGCAGCATGCCGGCATTGACCTGCTGGCCCTGTATCGCCAGCGTGCCACTGTCGCCACGCCACGGCAGGCGTCCCTTGATGCTCAGGCTTTCAGCGCCGTAACCGTCCCAGTTGAGATTGTTGCCGACCAGATCTGCAGTGATGTCTGGTGCATCGCGCGGGCCTTTCACCTGCACCTGGCCACGCAGGCCACCATCGGCGCCGGGCAGCAGATCGCTCAGCTGCAGCGGCTCGAAGCGCGCGTCGATGTCCAGGCGGTCGCCGACCTTGCCCGAGGCGGTCACCCGGCTGCTGCCGACGGCCAGTTTCAATTCACCCTGGCCCTGTTCACCCTGCAGGGCGAACTTGCCTTGGGCATCCACATTGCGCTGGCGCAGGATGCCCTTCAGCGACGGCAGGTCCACCGTGGCCTCCAGCGTGCCCGCAGTGCCCGGCGGCGCATTGGCCGGCGGCGGCAGCTGGCGTCCCTTGGACGCGAGATTGCCGGACAGACGACCATCCCAGCCCGGCGCGAAGTAGCCCGGGTCGAAATCCTTCAGCGTGGCCTTGGCATCCCAGTCCAGCTGCGGTGCCCAGGCCACCTTGCCTTCCACCTGCAGCTGGCCACCCGGGGTCTGCGCCTGCAGTTCGCGGATCTCCGCAGCCTGATCGTTGCCACGCACATCGAAGCGCAGCTGCGCCTTCTGCTTTTCGCGCTCGACATCGGCACGGCCGATCGCCGCCCACGCCTTCAAGGTACCGGCCAGTCCAAAGCGCGCTTCCTTCAGCGTCACCGGCACCGGCGAACTGCCGGCGGTGTTCGGGTCCGGTGCCGGCACCCAGGTCAGGTCCTGCGCGATCACCGAGAAGTTCAGCTTCTGCTGGTCTTCCTGGCTGAAATCGGCGGTACCTTCCAGGCGTGCTTCGCCGCCCAGGCCCTTGACCACCAGCGGCGAGACCTTCAGCACCTGGTCCTGCAGCGAAACCACCGAGGGCGCCAGCTCCAGTTCCTGCTCACCCTGCTTCACCCGGCCATGCAGGTTGGCGTTGCCGCCCTTGCCGGAGGCGGTGAAGTCCAATGCCAGCGGCGCGATGGCCGAGCTGGCCAATGCCGGCGACAACAGCGCCAGGTCCAGCTCGTCGCTGCGTACAGTCGCGTTCCAGGTCGGATCGGTGCGGCCATCGAACACCAGCATCGCGTGCAGCGGCTTCGGTGCGCGACCGGCCAGCGCCACTTCCATATGCGCCAGGTCACCGCGCGCGACCAGGCCGACCGTGGCCGCGGTACGCCCGCGCGGTGCCGGCAGCACCGCAGTGACGGTGACGTCGGTGTCGTAGTCCTTGGCCGGGATGTAGCGGCCCTGGGCAGTGAAATTGCCCATGTCGCTGTCCACCACCAGCTTGCGCGCCTGGAACTCGCCATTGGCGATCTCGATGCCACCGCGCACGCGGCTGATGTCGATCACCGGCTCGTTGGCCTGGCTGATGCGGAAACTGTCGATGGCGATCACATCGGCCTGGATCGCCAGCGGCATTTCGATCTGCGGCAGCGAATCGGGCCACGACGGCAGCTTGAACGGCTCATCGCTCTTGGCCAGATTGAGCGTAGCGTTGGTCAGCTCCAGCTTGTCCAGCAGCAGCTTGCGGCCCAGCAGCGGGCGCAGGTCCGGCTCCAGGTGCGCGCGCTCGGCGTGGAAATGGATGTCGTCGTAGCGGAAGTCGACGTTGTACAGGGTCAGCGGTCCGGCCACCGGGCCATCGACCTTGTCCCAGGTAAAGCTGGCACCCACCGGCAGGCGCGCCACCACCTGCGCCAGCAGCACATCGCGGCCGGCCACCGTCTGCAGCAGCCAGTACACGGCCAACAGGGCGACCAGCACCAGGCCGACCACGCCCGCGCCGGACCATGCCCAGAAGCGGCGACGACGGTAGAAGCGCACGCGCCGCGGCGGCGTGTTCGGCGACGGAGTCGGTGCGGGCGTGCTCACAGGTCCGCTCCGATGTTGAGGTACAGCTGGAACTGCGAATCAGGGTTGTTCAGACCGTGAGCGATATCGACCCGCACCGGGCCCACCGGCGATTTCCAGCGCACGCCGAAGCCGACGCCGGTGTGCAGGTCGATGTCGGTATCAAAGGCGCTGCCGGTGTCGACGAACACCGCTGCACCCCACGGACCGCCATTGAAGTAATGCTCGTACTCGGCCGAGCCGACCACCAGGTGCTTGGCACCAAGCGCGTACTTGTCCGGCTTCGGCGTGCGCGGGCCGACCTCACGGTAGGCATAGCCGCGGATGCTGCGGTCGCCACCGGCGAAGTAGCGCAGGCTGGGCGGCATCGCCACCAGGTCGCTGGTCCAGGTGGTGCCGCCTTCGCCGCGCAGGATCAGGCGATTGGTCGGCCCCACCGGGATGTACCAGCGCAGCACGGCATTGGCCTGCACGAAGCTGGTGTCCGAACCGACGCCTTCGACGCCGGCACGCACCGTCGCGGTGCCACTGATGCCGCTGCGCGGGAACAGCTCGTCATCCACCTTCACGTAGTCGGCCACGATCTGCGGGTAGACCAGCGTGGACGTGTTGTAGACCGCATCGGTGAATTCAGTGCCCGAGGCATAGCGCCAGCGCTCGCGCAGCGCGTTGATCGAGGCGATGGCGGTCCAGTTCTCGTTGATCTCGCCGCTGCGGCTGGCGATCAGCTTGAAGTTGCGCAGATCGATGTAGTCGGTCTGCTCGTCGTAGGCACTGGCGGCGAAGGTGTACCAGCCATCCAGCCAGTTGAATGCGGGAATGCGGTAGCTGGTGATCAGGCTCTTGCGCTTCTGCGCATAGTCCAGCTGGGTGTTCATCTTGTGGCCGCGGCTGTTCAGGTAGCGCCGCTCAAGGCCGCCACGCACACCGGCGCCACTTTCGCTGCCGTAGCTCAGACCATAGGAATAGATGCTGCGCTTGGCCCGCGTCAGCTTCACATCGACCGGCACCTCGCCGTTTTCATCGGCCTGGTCCGGGCGCGGCTGGATGTCGATCACACTGAAGTAATCGAGCTTGGTCAGCGACTCGCGCAGGCGGTCCAGCTTGCCTTCGTGGAAGTAGCTGCCCTGGTCCCAGTACACCAGCGGGTCAAACAGCTTGTCGTCGAAATAGTTCTGCTCGAAGGTCACCGGGCCCATGTTGTAGCGGCGGCCGCTGTCCCAGGTCAGGTCGATGTCGGCAGCGTTGTCCGCGCGGGTGATCTGCACCTGGCGCTGGGTGTAGTCGGCGTCGAAGTAGCCGCGCTCGGCCAGGCGCCGGGTCACGGTGATCTTGCTGGCTTCGTACTGGGTGTGTTCGAAGCGCTGGCCCTTGCGCGGCTTGAACGCGGCCAGGTCGTCCTGCAGGTACTGGTCGTACATCGCCGGACCGGTGATATCGATATGCTCGCGGCGCACCAGCACCGGCTGGCCCTTGTCGACATGGATCAGCACGGTGACGTGCTCATCCTGGCGTGGCGCCTCGACCTTGATCACCGGGTTGTAGTACCCGAACGGTTCCAGCGCCTGGCGGGTCTGCCGCTCGGCCTGTGACAGCAGGTATTCCAGGCGCGACTCGCCCTGCTCCTTGCCGATCGTGTCGAACAACGACAGCGATTCCTGGATGTTCTCGATGATCGCGGCGTCGTCGCCCTTGTCCAATCCCTTGATGTCCACCTTGTCGATGGTGCCGCGCGCATGGGCCACGGAGGTGGCGCAAAGCGAGAGGACCATCAGCGGCAGGGCGTATTTCGTTGGCTGCATGCGGCACAGCATACCGACCGGAGGTGACGATGCGAAATGCATCACGCCAATCCGGATCGGTTGTTAAGTGGCGGTCAAAATACGCGCCTTTGTGGCGATCATCGCGGCCGCATGCGGAAATACCGGCATCGCGTCGCTGCCGGCCAGCGGCCGGCTACCCAGTAGATCCACGCCATGCGTGGATACGGTCTGATTCATGGCGAGCGCGCAGCGCGGCCTGCAGAAAAACCGCCGGGCGTGGCCCGGCGCTACCCATCGTGGGCGATCAGCTGGACAGGTGCTCGATCGCCGCGACCTTGCCCAGGCGCTCGCCCAGCATCGTCAGCAGCGCCAGGCGGTTGCCGCGCAGTGCCGGATCCTCGGCATTGACCATCACCCCGTCGAAGAACGCATCGACCTGCGGACGCAGGCGGGCCAGGCGCGCCAACACGGCCACATAGTCCTTCTGGTGCAGGCTGGCGCCGGTATCGTCGATGGCGGCAGTCACGGCTTCGGCCAGCGCGCGCTCGGCATCTTCCTGCAGCAGGGCCGCATCGATCTGGCCCGGAATATCGCCTTCGGCCTTGCGCAGGATGTTGCGGATGCGCTTGTTGGCCGCGGCCAGCGCCTCGGCTTCCGGCAGCGCCGCGAAGATCCCGATCGCGTCCAGACGGCGGTCGAAGTCGTACAGCGAGGCCGGCTTCAGCTCGGCCACCGCGTTGAAGTGGCTGGCCGGCACGCCCTTGTCGCTGTAATAGCCCTTCAGGCGGTCGAGGATGAAGTCGTACAGCTCGGCCACGTCGGCCTGCACGTTGCGCGCGGCCAGCCCGGCGTTGGCGCTGGCCAGCAGCGCGCGCAGGTCCAGCTCGAAGCCGCTTTCGATGATCGTGCGGGCCAGGCCCAGCGCGTTGCGGCGCAGGGCGAACGGGTCCTTGTTGCCGGTCGGCTTCAGGCCCGCAGCGAAACCGCCGGCCAGGGTATCCACGCGCTCGGCGATCGCCAGCACCTTGCCCAGCGGCGACAGCGCGATGTCATCACCACCGAAGCGCGGCTGGTAGGCCTCGTCGATGGCCAGCGCCACCTCCGGCGATTCGCCACCGGCCACCGCGTAGTGGCGGCCGGCGATGCCCTGCAGTTCCGGGAACTCATTGACCATGCGCGACTGCAGGTCGTTCTTGGCCAGCTGCGCGGCTCGCTTGGCCAGCAGCGGATCGGCGCCGACCTGCGGCGCAATCACCTCGGCCAGCGCCACCACGCGCGCGACCTTGTCGGCCACGCTGCCCAGCTTGGCCTGGTAGGTCACCGTCTTCAGGCCCTCGCCCATCGCCTGCAGGCCCTGCTTCAGGTCTTCGTCGAAGAAGAACTTGGCATCGGCGAAGCGCGGGCGGATCACCCGCTCGTAGCCCTTGGCCACTTCGGCCACGTCCTTGGACTCGATGTTGGCGATGCCGATGAACTTCTCGGTCAGCTTGCCGCCGTCATCCAGCACCGGGAAGAACTTCTGGTTGATCTCCATCGTCTCGATCAGCGCTTCCTGCGGCACCGCCAGGAACGCGCGCTCGAAGCTGCACAGCACCGCCGACGGCCACTCGACCAGGTTCACCACCTGCTCCAGGTTGTCCTCGGTGATGCGTGCGCTGCCACCGGCGGTGGCTGCAGCGGCTTCCACCTCGGCGACGATGCGCTGGCGGCGCTCTGCCGGGTCAACCAGCACGAAGGCGGCGCGCAGCGATTCCACATAGTCCTGCGGCTGGGTCAGCCACACGGTCTTGTCGTGCAGGAAGCGGTGGCCGCGGCTCATGCGGTCGGCCTTCAGGCCGAACAGTTCGGCCTCGACCACGTCACCGCCGTGCAGCAGCACCAGCCAGTGCACCGGGCGCGCGAAGCCCCAGCTGTGGTCGCCCCAGCGCATCGGCTTGGGAATGGGCATGCCGGCGATGGCCTCGCGCAGGATCTCCGGCAGCAGCGCAGCAGTGCGCGCGCCCGGGGTCACCGCACGGTGCACGAAGCGCTCACCCTTGTTGTCGGTGGTCTTTTCCAGCGCGGTCCAGTCGATCCCGGCCTTGGCCGCGAACCCCTGCAGCGCCTTGGTCGGCTGGCCTTCGGCGTCCAGCGCGATGTTCAGGTACGGGCCCAGCACTTCGCTGTGCTGTTCCGGCTGCTCCAGGCCAACGCCCGGCAGCAGCACGGCCAGGCGGCGCGGGGTCGACAGCGGGCGTGCATCGCCCAGCTCCAGTTCCACGCCGCGCTTGCGCAGGCCGTCGACAACACCGTCGAAGAAGGCCTGGGCCAGGCCCGGCAGTGCCTTGACCGGCAGCTCTTCGGTGCCCAGTTCAATCAGCAGGGGAGACAAGTGGCTCATCGGTTCGATCCTGTGGTGGGGGCGCAGCGCGCGACGCGGCCGGCGCCCCTGGGGTAGTAGGTGAAACGCGTGATGGGAGAACGGGCCGTCAGGCCTTCTTCGCGCCCGGGAAGCCCAGCTTCTCGCGCTGCTCGTAGTAGGCCTTGGCCACCGCCTGGGCCAGCGCGCGCACGCGCAGGATGTAGCGCTGGCGTTCGGTCACGCTGATCGCGCGGCGCGCATCGAGCAGGTTGAAGGTGTGGCTGGCCTTCATCACCTGTTCGTAGGCCGGCAGCGGCAGGTTCACTTCCACCAGCTTCTGCGCTTCGCGCTCGCAGGCATCGAAGCGGTGGAACATTTCTTCCACGTCGGCATATTCGAAGTTGTAGGTGCTCTGCTCCACCTCGTTCTGGTGGTAGACGTCGCCGTAGGTCACCGGCTGCCCATCCGGGCCGTAGGTCCAGACCAGGTCGTAGACGTTGTCGCAGTTCTGCAGGTACATGCACAGGCGCTCGAGACCGTAGGTGATCTCGCCCAGCACCGGCCGGCACTCCAGGCCACCGGCCTGCTGGAAGTAGGTGAACTGGGTCACCTCCATGCCGTTGAGCCAGACTTCCCAGCCCAGGCCCCAGGCGCCCAAGGTCGGCGATTCCCAGTTGTCCTCGACAAAACGCAGGTCGTGCACCAGCGGATCGATGCCCACCGCCTTCAGCGAATCCAGGTAGAGCTGCTGGATGTTGTCCGGTGCCGGCTTCATCGCCACCTGGTACTGGTAGTAGCGCTGCAGGCGGTTCGGGTTCTCGCCGTAGCGGCCATCGGTCGGGCGCCGCGACGGCTGCACGTAGGCCGCGTTCCAGGTTTCCGGACCGATCGCACGCAGGAAGGTGGCCGGGTGGAACGTACCGGCGCCCACCTCCAGGTCGAGCGGCTGGATGAGCACGCAGCCCTGCTGGGCCCAGAACTGGTTCAGGGTCTGGATCAGGCCCTGGAAGGTGATCGGAACGGTCGGGGTCGCGGACATGCGGACGAGTCTTGGCCGGCAAAGGGGTGCGCTAGTATAACGGCCGACCTGCGGGGCATTCCGTACCCGGAAGGAGCAGGTGGATGGAACATCGGCTGCCCACGGGCACGCCCGGCGAGCCTGGCGCGGCACCATTGCCGCCCGGTCGCCTGCAGTTCGAACAGGTTGCGGCGGCCCTGCTGGCCGACGGCGTGGTGGCTGCGCACGAGCGCGAGCGCATCCGTTTTTCCGCACAGGGCGCCCGCAATGCCAGTGAAGTGCATCCACTGGTGCTGCTGTCAAACCTCAAGCTGGCCGCCAGCGACGGCGGCGACCTCAATCTGGAACGCCTCACCGAGTGGCTGGCCCAGCGCACCGGCAGCCGCTACCTGCGCATCGATCCGACCCGGGTCGACGTCGCCTCGGTCACCGCCGTGGCCTCGCACGCCTACGCGCGCCGCCATCGCTTCCTGCCGCTGGCGGTGGATGGCGAACGCGTACTGGTGGCCACCAGCGAGCCGCTGGCACAGGAATGGCTGCGCGACCTGCAGCACCTGACCCGCCTGCGCATCGAGCTGGCGGTGGTCAATCCGCTGGACCTGCACCGCTACACCATGGAGTTCTTCGGCGTCACCCGCTCGGTGCGCGGTGCCCGTGGCGACGTACGAGGTGAGGCCAACACCACCCTGCCCAGCTTCGAGCAGCTGGTGGAACTGGGCCGCACCGGCGACGTCAATGCCGACGACCAGCACATCGTGCACATCGTCGACTGGCTGCTGCAGTACGCCTACGAGCAGCGCGCCTCGGACATCCACCTGGAGCCCCGCCGCGAAATGGGCCGCATGCGCTTCCGCATCGACGGCGTGCTGCACAAGGTGTTCGAAGTGCCACCGGCGGTGATGACCGCCGTGGTCAGCCGTATCAAGGTGCTCGGACGCATGGACCTGGCCGAGCGCCGGCGCCCGCAGGATGGTCGCATCAAGACCCGCTCGCCCGGCGGCCGTGAAGTGGAAATGCGCCTGTCGACCATGCCGACCGCCTTCGGCGAGAAATGCGTGATGCGCATCTTCGACCCGGAAGCGGCCTTCAAGAGCATCGACCAGCTCGGCTTCAGCCCGCAGGAAGCGGCCGGCTGGACCGCCCTGGTCGAGCGCCCGCACGGCATCGTGCTGGTCACCGGCCCGACCGGTTCGGGCAAGACCACCACCCTGTATTCCACCCTGAAGCGGCTGGCCACGCCGGACGTCAACGTATGCACGGTGGAAGACCCGATCGAGATGATCGCGCCGGAATTCAACCAGATGCAGGTGCAGACCAACATCGACCTGGATTTCGCCAGCGGTGTGCGCACCCTGCTGCGGCAGGACCCGGACATCATCATGATCGGCGAAATCCGCGACCTGGAAACCGCGCAGATGGCGGTGCAGGCCTCGCTGACCGGCCACCTGGTGCTGTCCACCCTGCACACCAACGACGCGCCCTCGGCCATCACCCGCCTGCTCGACCTGGGCGTACCGCATTACCTGCTGTCATCCACCGTCAACGGCATCCTCGCCCAGCGCCTGGTGCGCACCCTGTGCCCGCACTGCAAGCAGCCGCACACCCTCGGCCGGGCCGATTGGGCAGTGCTGGCTGATAGCGAAGCTGCATATCCAGATGCCGCCACGCCCTGTCGGCCGGTCGGTTGCCTGGAGTGCCGGCGCACCGGTTTCCTCGGCCGCATCGGGCTGTATGAGTTGCTGCCATTGGGCTCGCGCCTGCGCGGGCTGATCCGTGCGGACATGGATCTGGCCGGTTTCAACCGTGCCGCGCGTGCTGAAGGAGTGCGAACCCTGCGCCAGGCCGGGCTTGAAAAGGTGGCACAGGGGCTGACTACAATCGAGGAAGTCCTGTCCGTACTACCTCCCCCGGATGAATCCAGCGCCCTTCCTGATCCTTGAAACCGGCCGCCCCGTGCCGTCGTTGCGCCGCTACGGGCGCTTTCCGCACTGGATCCGGGTCGCCGCCGGCCTGGAAGAACACGAGACCGTCGTGGTCGACGTCGAGCACGGCGCCGACCTGCCCGATCCACGCCAGTTCGCCGGCGTGCTGGTAACCGGCTCGGCCGCCTTCGTCACCGACCACGCCGAATGGAGCGAACGCAGTGCCGCCTGGCTGCGGCAGACCGCGCACGACGACGTGCCGGTGTTCGGCATCTGCTACGGCCACCAGCTGCTGGCCCACGCGCTGGGCGGCGAAGTGGCCTACAACCCCGCCGGGCGCGAATCGGGAACGATTGAGTTGGCACTGGACCCGCAAGCCGCGCAGGACCCGTTGTTCCAGGGCCTGCCGAGCCACTTCGCGGCCCACGCCACCCATCTGCAGACCGTGCTGCGCGTACCCGAAGGTGCCGCCGTGCTGGCGCGCTCGCCGCTGGATGGCTGCCATGCCTTCCGCTGGGGCCGCCAGGCCTGGGGCGTGCAGTTCCATCCGGAATTCGCCACTCACCACATGCGTGGCTACGTGCGCGCACGCGCCGACTGCATCGGCCGTCATGGCGGTTGCGCGCGCAGCATCGAGCGCGCGGTCAGCGCCGCGCCGCTGGCGCGCCAGCTGTTGCGGCGCTTTGTCCGCCAGGCCCGGCTGTCTTCAGCCCAGCCGGTGGCAAAACAGGGATAATCGGCGGCACGGGCACACCGCCCGGCCCCTCCTGTCCCTCCCCGGATGTCCATGAAAGAGATTCGCAAGCTGCCAGCCTCGGCGGGCGCCCAGTGGTTGCTGGATACGTTCTCGCTGTATCGGCGTGCGCCGCTGCAGCTGGCCCGGATCGGCCTGACCTGGCTGCTGGTGAACTGGGTGGTCACCCTGCTGGGAACGATGCTGCCCGGTACCGCCGGCCTGGCCCTGCAGATGATGACGCTGGTGATTTCACCGGTGATGTTCGGCGGCATGCTGTACGCCATGGGTGAGATCGACCAGGGTCGTCCCGGCCTGGCCACCCATCTGCTGCAGCCGATCCGCGACCGTCGTGTCAGCCACCTGCTGGTGCCGCTGGCGATCCAGGTGCTGGCCGTGCTGCTGCTGGGCGCGCTTCTGTACCTGATGATCGGCCGCGAGGGCTTCACCGCCTTCAGCGACACCATGACCAAGATGCAGGAACTCGGCCGCAGCGGGCAGCAGATCAGTCCTGAAACCGCCGCCGAACTGGTCGCCAACCTGCCCGCGCAGCGCATCGCGCTGTGGATGCTGCTGGTGTTCTGCACCGCCGTGGCGCTGACCCTGGCGATGTTCACCCAGCCGGCACTGGTGGTGTTCGACCGCCAGAGCGGCATGCACGCGCTGCGCCTGAGCCTGCAGGGCTGCATCGAGAACATCGGCGCCACCGCCGTGTTCACCGTGCTCGGCCTGATCGCCGCGTTCTGCGTCTATGTGCTGTTCGTGATCGTGGTCCAGCTCGGCATGCTGCTGGGCGGCCCGCTGGCGGCGGCCTTCATCGCGCAGCTGGTGTTCACCACGGTGCTGATGCCGCTGTATGTCGGCGCCGTCTATGCGGCCTGGAAGCAGATGTTCGTGCATCGCGGCAGCCGCGGCGCACCGTCGGTGCCGCAGTCGCCGCCGGCCAACGACGTCTTCCACGCTTGAGCGGGGCTCAACGGTAACGCCGGGCCATGCCCGGCGGATGGATGTCACCTCGCCCCACGAACGCCGGGCATGGCCCGGCGCTACCGGGGATCAGGCCGCAGGCTTCTTGACCACCGAAGACGGCACCAGCCAGCGCGCGGCGTGGATGCCCAGTTCGTACAGCAGGCACATCGGGATCGCCAGCATCAGCTGCGACACCACGTCCGGCGGAGTCAGGATCGCAGCGAGCACGAAGATGCCGACGATCGCGTAACCGCGTCCTTCCTTGAACTGCTGCGGCGTGATCCAGCCCAGCAGCACCAGGATCACCATCGCCACCGGCAGCTCGAAGCTGCCGCCGAAGGCGAAGAAGATCGCCAGCACGAAGTCCAGGTAGGCATTCGCATCCGGCGTGATCGCGATCACTTCCGGGCTGAAGGTGGTGAGGAAGTGGAAGACCGCCGGCAGCACCAGGAAATAGGCAAAGGCGCAGCCGGTGTAGAACAGCAGCACCGAGGAGACCAGCAATGGCATCGCCAGGCGCTTCTCGCGTGCATACAGGCCCGGCGCGACGAAGGCCCACAGCTGGTACAGCAGCCATGGCACGGCCACGAACAAGGCCACGAAGAACGTCAGCTTCAACGGCGCGAAGAAGGCGCCGGCCGGGTTGGTGGCGATCATCGTCTGCCCATTGGGCAACTGCGAGATCAGCGGCTCGGCCAGTGCGTTGTAGAGCTTCTGGGTAAACGGCAGCAGGCCCAGCAGCACAACGCCCAGCCCCAGCAGCGCACGCACCAGGCGCGAGCGCAGTTCAACCAGGTGTTCCACCAGCGAACTTTCGCCGAAGTCGTGTTCGCTCATGACGGGCGCTCCGTGCGCGCGGGCGTTTCGGTCGCGGTATCAGCAACGGCATCGGCCGCAGCTTCAGCGGTGGCAGGCGTAATGGCTGCACCTTCAGTCGACGCCACCCCTGGCTCGGGCGCATCCGCCAGATGTGGCGGCTGTTCGGCCGGGGCCGGTGCACGCACCTGCTGCGCCAGCGTGTCGCTGTGCTGTTGCATCTGCTCGGCTTCGCGGCGCATGGCTTCGCCGCTGGCACGCAGCTGGTTCTCGGTGTCCTGCATGCCCTGGCGCACGTCCTGCATCTGCCGCTTGATGTCTTCGGCCTGCAGTTCGCGTTCCAGTTCCTGCTTGACCGAATCCCATTGATTGCGCGCGCGGCGTACCCACAGCCCGGCGAAGCGGGCCGCCTTGGGCAGGCGCTCAGGTCCGAGCACCACCAAGGCGACAACCGCGATCACCAGCAGTTCGCTGAAGCCGATATCAAACACCGCAACCGCCCCGGATCAACGCGGCTTGCGGTCGTGCTCGTCCTGCGCGGTGCGCGAGGCGTCCTGGCTGCGCGACTCGTCGCCCAACTGCGCGTTCGGCTTGTCGTCGTCGTGCATGCCCTTCTTGAATTCCTTGACCGCCGAGCCGAGGTCCTTGGCACCACTGGTCAGGCGCTTGGTGCCGAACACCAGCAGGACGATGGCGAGCACGACCAACCAATGCCAGATGCTGAAACTGCCCATAAGTCGCTCGTTACGTTAGTGATCAGATTGCCGAGCATAGCGCACCGGCTGTTAGCCGGCGCGCGTGACGAAAGTCAGTTGTTGCCCAGTGTTTCAGTGCGGATTTCACCGTCGTTGACCGGCTGGAAACCCTGCTGGGCCGGCGGCGGGGTCTGCGGCACGGCCTGCAGCGGCGCCGTGGTCGCTTCAGCAGGTGCCGCCGGCGCTGCCTGAACAGGCTGCGGGGCAGGCGCTGCAGCGGCCGCCGGACGCGGTGCGTCATTGCCACCATTGCGGTTGTTGCGCGCCGCATAGGTGGCCTCTTCCAGGCGATCACGGAAAGCGACCACATCCATTGAAGGCGAGCCAGCCGCGCGGCCCTCGAAGATCATCCGCGGGGTGGTGTTGCTGCCGTAGGCGTCAAGGTTGGCAGCATCGTCGATCTGCAGGATCGCACCATCCAGGGCCACGCCAGCGAACAGGCCGCGGGCGCGCGACCACGACCAGATCTCGGCCTTCAGCTGGCCATCGGTGGCGGCGGCGGCATTGCGGCCCACCGGACCGGCGGCCACACCGGCATCGGCGCCGAGGGTGAACTTGCCGTTGACGAGGTTGTCCAGGCTGCGGTCGTTGCGGAACACCAGCACAACGTCGGAGGACTGCACACCGGCCTGGAAGCCGATGCTGCCGCCGGTGAGCTTGATGAATACCGGGTTGGACCACGCACCATTGGGCATGCGCACCGACATCAGGCCGTGGCCACGACGGCCGCCGATCACCAGACCGGCCTTGATCGTGTCGGGAATGACGATGACCGCGCGGCCTTCGTCGAGCAATTTGTCCGGAATGCCCTGTTCAGGGATTCCCTGGATTTCAGCCAGTACACGCACCGCGTTGCGGGCGCGCTGGTCTTCCTGCGGTCCGGCCATGGCCTGGCTGGACAGCAGGCTGGCGGCGATCAGCAGGGCTTGGATCGGGCGACGCATGGCAGGCTCCAGAAGTCAGTCCATAGGAAGATATAGCAAGTGACTGAAATTAGTAGTGTTGTGATGAATCCCCAATGAGCGTTGCCTGCTCATATTGGCCTTATCGATGACATCCATCCGAACCCTGCATGCCGACGTGACGATGGAATCGGCGACAATACCGCCCATGCTCGACGCACCCGATACCGCCGTACTGGCGGTCAACCTAGGCACGCCCGAGACGCCGACGGCTCCCGCCGTTCGCCGTTATCTGGCCGAATTCCTGTCCGACCGGCGCGTGGTCTCGCTGCCGGCACTGCTGTGGCAGCCCTTGCTGCGCGGTCTGATACTGCCGCTGCGCAGCAGCCGTTCAGCCGCCAAGTACGCCCAGGTGTGGCTGCCGGAAGGCTCGCCGCTGATGGTCCACACCCGCCAGTTGGCGCAGGCCATGCAGGCATTGCTGCCGACGCTGCGCGTACGCCACGCGATGCGCTACGGCGAACCCGCGCTCACCACCGAACTGGATCGGCTGGCCACCCAGGGCGTGCGCCGCATCGTGGTATTGCCGCTGTATCCGCAGTATTCGACCACCACCACGGCCTCGGTCGAGGATCGTGTGGATGCCTGGCAGCGCAGGAACCCACAGGTCACCGTGAGCCTGGTGCAGGACTATTCGATCGATCCGGACTGGGTCGCCGCCGTTGCCGGCTCGATCCAGCGCTACTGGCAGCAGCAGGGTCGCGGCCAGAAGCTGATGTTCTCCTTCCATGGCATTCCGCAGCGCCTTGCCGATGCCGGCGATCCCTATCCGCAGCGCTGCGAGGCCAGTGCGCGCGCGATCGCCGCAGCACTGGGCCTGGGCGCGGACGACTGGCAGATGGGTTACCAGTCGCGCTTCGGCCGCGAACGCTGGCTGCAGCCCTACGCCGAGCCCAGCCTGTGGGAGCTGGCCGAAGCGGGGGTGAAGCAGATCGACGTCGTCTGCCCCGGGTTTGCCACCGACTGCCTGGAAACACTGGAAGAAGTCGCCATGGGCTTCACCGAAACACTGGCCGAGCGCGGCGCACAGATGCGCTACATCCCCTGCCTCAACGCCGCACCGGAACACGCCCGCGCTCTGGCTCGGCTGGCCGTGGCCTCGCTGGCATGAGCCTGCAGCCGTTTGAGCTGCAGGTCGCGGGCGTCCGCGTCGCCGGCCTGCGCCGGCCGGGTGAGGGTCCGCGGGTGCTGGCCCTGCACGGCTGGCTCGACAATGCGGCCAGCTTCGTTCCGCTGGCGCCGCATCTGCCGCACCTGGACCTGGTGGCGATCGATCTGCCCGGGCACGGTCACAGCGCGCATCTGCCGATCGGGGCGGTGTACACCACGCCAGCAGCGATCACCCATGTCCTCGATGTCGCCGATGCACTGGGCTGGGACCGGTTCACCCTGATCGGCCATTCGATGGGTGCCGGCATCGCCAGCCTCACCGCAGCGGTCAGTGATCGCATCGAACGGCTGATCGCCATCGAGGCACTCGGCGGCCTGCGCGGGCCGGAGGAAGAAACTGCCAGCCGCCTGCGCGAGCACGTCGACGCCACCCGAGCACTGGCACGCAAGCAGCTGCGCGTGTTCCCGGACCTGGCTGCACCGATCCGGGCGCGGATGATGACCAACCAGCTCAGCGAAGGCTGCGCACGCCTGCTGGTCGAACGCGGTGTCGAGCCGGTCGAAGGTGGCTATCGCTGGTGCAGCGATCCGCGCCTGATGCTGCCCACCGCGATCCGCCTCAGCGAAGGCCAGATCGACAACCTGCTGCAGGCCATCACCTGTCCTACCCAGGTGATCTATGCCACGCCTGCACAGTCGTATTATCCCGAGCCGATGCGCAGCGAGCGCCTGCAGCATCTGCGTGATGGCCGCCTGGCGGTATTCCCCGGCAACCATCACCTGCACATGGAACACCCGGCGCGTATTGCCGCCGTCATCGATGCGTTCCTGAGCGAAAACGCCAACGCACGCTGACCATCGTCGGCCGCGCGCACTTCACTCTGCGCCAGCGCGGCCGATAGAACGGTAGTGGGCCCCTGCGTCCACAGCACGCAGGCCCTTTGTGCCTGCGGCTCGTTCCTGGTTCTGCAAGGAAGACCGCATGTCCCGTCTGCTGCACCGTCATCCACAGGATGTGGTCACGGTGTCCGTCCTCCGCGTCGCTGCCTGCGCCGCATTCCCCGAATTCCCCGACCGTGCCGTCGTTGCGCTCATCCGCGCAGCGCGTTGCATGGCCGCTGCCGTCCGTTGATCCAGGAGTTGCCGATGTCCATTGCGTCCTCCCGCCCGCCCGACCAGGGCCGTGTCCCTTATCTGCAACAGCTGGCACAGCGGGGCGATCGTCGCCTGCTGCTGGGCAGCGTGGTATTCGCAGCGATCGGCCTTGTACTGGCCGTGCGCGGCACGTCGCTGCCCGCTGCGAGCGCCGTTGCCGCCGCGGTGCTGCCAGCGGCCTGGCTGGGCTGGCGCCAGGCCGGCCATGCGCTCGCGCGCAACGGGCTGGCCGTAGTGCTTTCACTGCAGTTGAGCCTGCTCTGCCATATCAGCGGATTGAATGCCGCATTGCCCATCGCGCTGCTGCTGGGCGTGCTGCTCATCCAGCGTGACCGTATGCCGTTGTGGCTGGCCGGCGCCGTGGGTGTCAGTGCGTTGCTGGCGCCGTTGCTTGATGGGGCGGCCGTCCTGCCGCCGCTGTTGAATGCCATGGCCCTGGCGGTGCTGACGCTGGTGCTGGGCCAGACCGCCGCGCGCCTGCGCCAACAGAGCGAAGCGCTGGGTCACGGACCGCACCGCCTGGCGGCATTGGCGCGCGACATCGCCACGGGCGCCGACCTCGGCGCACACAGCGATGCACGCAACTACGCACCCGGTTCACTGGCCCACGCGCTGGCCGATACCGCACGCCATGTGCAGGCGCAGCGCGGCCGCGAGGCCGAAGCACATGCCGAGAACGCGCAGATCCGCCAGGCACTGGATGCCTCGCGCACGGCGATGATGATCGCCGACAACGATCACGTCATCCGCTACGTCAACCGCTCGGTGGTGGCGCTGCTGCGCAACCAGCAGGCCACGCTGCGCCAGGCCTTCCCCGATTTCGACGCCGAGCGGCTGGTCGGCAGCAGCATCCATCGCTTCCATGCCAACCCTGACCGCATCCGCGGCATCCTCAATGGGCTCCAGGCGACACACAACGGCAAGGTGCGGATCGGGCCGGTGCACTTCGCCCAGGTCGTCACCCCGGTGTTCGACGCACAGGGCGCGCGCCTGGGTTTTGCGGTGGAATGGCATGACCGTACCCATGAACTGACGCTGGAGAATGCCGTCGCCGGGATTGTCGATGCCGCCGCGCAGGGTGATCTGGAACAGCGCCTGCAGGCCAGCGAAGGCGCCAGCTTCCTCGACGGCCTGACCGGGGGCATCAACCAGCTGCTGGACACACTGGGCAGCACGGTCGACGAAGTGCGGCAGATGCTTTCAGCGATGGCCAACGGCGATCTCGACCGTCGCATGCAGGGCGAGTACCACGGCGCGTTCGCCGCCATCCAGCGCGATGCCAACGCCACCGCCGGCCAGCTGGCGCGCATGGTCGGCCACATCCAGCACTGCGCCACCACCATCAGCACGGCCGCCAGCGAAATCGCTGCCGGCAACGGCGCGCTGTCCGAGCGCAGCGAGCGACAGGCCGCTCATCTACAGGAAACGGCCGCCTCAATGGAGGAGCTGACCGCCACCGTGCGCCAGAACGCAGCGCATGCGCGCCAGGCCAGCGAGCTGGCCGCCTCCACCCAGGGCGCAGCAAGTGATGGCAACCACGCCATGCAGCGGGTGGTCGACACCATGCAGGCCATCGAAGGCGCGTCGAAGCGGATCGGCGACATTACCGGCGTGATCGACGGCATTGCCTTCCAGACCAACATCCTCGCGCTCAACGCAGCGGTTGAAGCGGCACGCGCCGGCGAACAGGGGCGCGGGTTCGCGGTCGTCGCCAGCGAGGTCCGTGTGCTCGCGCAGCGATCGGCGGCGGCGGCCCAGGAGATCAAGGTCCTCATCGACGAGGCAGGTCGTCAGGTCGGCGAGGGCGCCCAGTTGGTGGCCGATGCCGGACAGCGCATGCAGGGTATCGTCGGCGGCGTTGAGAACGTAAGCCACCTGATGCGCGAGATCTCGGCGGCGTCACAGGAGCAGTCCTCCGGTATCGAGCAGATCAACCAGACGGTGGTGCAGATGGACCAGGCCACGCAGCAGAACGCGGCGCTGGTGGAAGAAGCCACTGCGGCGGCACGTGAACTGCAGTCGCAGGCCGGTGCACTGAACCAGGCGGTATCGGTGTTCCGCCGGCGCGAGGCCGCGTTGATCGACTGATCCGGGCCTGCGCCTACTGCATGGAAGGCGGCGCCCGCAGGGCGTCGCCTTTTTGTTGGGCGTGGTTCGCGGCGGGGTTGTTTGACTCAACGGGTACGAAGGCGGTCCGTTTGAGGCTTCATGCGACACGATGATAAGTAAGAAGGCCAGAGCACCTACCGCTGCGGCGGAGTATGTCCGCCAGCTGCTGTGCTCCACAGAATGCGGCACCGCCTGGGCGCCGCATCTACGCGTGGGTATTGAGTTCCGGTAGTGCCGGCCGCTGGCCGGCAACCTCATGAACATCACGCGGCTGCACGTGGTTGCCGGCCAGCGGCCGGCACTACCCTTGGTTTCTCGCGCACAAAGAAAAACCCCGCTGCGTGAGCAGCGGGGTTTTTGGGTATAAACCCTGGCGATGACCTACTCTCGCATGGCTTAGGCCACACTACCATCGGCGCAGCTACGTTTCACTTCCGAGTTCGGGATGGGATCGGGTGGTTCCATAGCGCTAATTTCACCAGGGAGGCGGTTGGAGTGTCGCCTGGGCGTCGTGTCCTTGCAGGGTGCGGGCATGATGCTGCCAGCGTTGCAAAGAGACGCGCCTGAGCGCCTGCCTCTCGTTTGGTCTTGTGACGTAGCGTGCACTTGGATCTATCGACATGTCATGTCGGCCAAGGCAACT